>JAEWMH010000122.1 GCA_023393235.1 Bacillota bacterium
CCGGAAACCTGGTCATGCACCTCTGTTAACGCCACTAATCTGCCACCGCTGGAGAGTTCACAGCCGCCGCGCTCAATCCGCTCAATTATCCGAGTCCCCTGTCTGGCCACCGTCCACCGCAAGGAGCCGGTAGTAACCGTAATCCGCTCAGGGACTTCCTCTACAATCAGGCGGTCCGCCGGGAGCGGAGCCTCTCCCTGATCCAGCACAAAGCCCCCGCTTTCCGAAGCGGGGACCACTGCCGCGTGAGCGGACCACTTGACGCTTCCGTCCGGCCAATACGCTGTTGGCCAGCTGTCCATGGGATATTGGCGGAGGCCGTCCGCACTGGAAAGACACAGGCCGGTTTCCCGGTTAAGCTCGCCTTTTCTCCAGGGAATCCCCCAGGTAACGCCGGAGTCCCCCGACGGATTCTTAAGCCAGCGCAATTGGACCGGTTTTGGTGAAGACAACAAGACCATCTCCTTTATATGTCTTTCGAAAGCTGCACCCCCATTCTAGGACGCATCCCCCTTGATGACAATGAGACTTTCTTGTCCTCCCGGTCCTGTGCAATTGGACATTTTCCATGGTTTTGGACTTTATTGCAATCCCTTTTCCCGGCTTAACTCCCGGTACCGGGTAGGTGTCATACCCTCCAGCTTTTTGAAAATCCGGTTGAAATAGCTGTGCTGGTAGCCAACCCGCTCCGCCACATCGTTGATCAGGAGATCCGTATCCCGCAGGAGCTCTCTGGCCTTCTCCATCCGGATTTCCGTCAGGTAATCGATGAAGTTCTTGCCGGTGACCTGCTTGAAGGACTTGCTCAGGAAGAACGGATTGGTGCCCGTATGCTCTGCACAATTGTCCAGGGAAATATCATTCATGTAATTCTGCTGCAGGTACAGCATAGCCTGCTCGATGATCCGCTTCACCTGGGCGTCTGTCCGCTGCATCAGCTCACGCAGGTAGGGGTCCACAATCTTCTCCCGGAACCATTCCAGAATCAGCTTGGTCTCCCGGATTTGGGACAAGGATTCATACATGTTGATCCCCTTAAACAGGCGGTTAGGGTTAATGCCCGATACCATGACCGCATGCTGGATGCTGCCGAGCAAGTGGAGCATTCCCTGCTGCACATCAATTTCCTTCGCCCCGTTGGAGGCGAGCGCCACCAGGAAATCCTCCAGCAGCTTGTAGGTATCCGATTCCTGCCCGGTGCGCATAGCTTGGATAAGCTCCCGCTCCAAAGAGAAGGGGTACTGCAGCTCCGCCTCCTCCGGCACCTGGGGCTGGGTTTCCATATCGAGAATCTGGTTCTCGTTGGAGAAATTGCGGAAGGCGGCAGCTTGTTGCGCCGTTTCGAAGGAGCCGGGAATCTCCGATATGGTGCTGACCGGCCGGCTGATGGCCAGGGTTACATTCATCTTCAGCATTTGGTTGACGGCCTGGGTCAATTCCTCCGAGAAGGCCTGCAGTTCGCCGCCATACGCTTTGTCATTGGGCACAATCACCAGCAACCCTGCGGTAAGATCATGGAAGTTGATGGAATTATGCTGTTCAAAGTGAAGATCCGCCAATTCGCTGATAATGTTGACCGCGGCGAAGGTAACGAGCCCCTCGTCGCCGTATTTGAATTTGCCCTCATGGCTGGTGATGCCGGTAAGCTGGACGTACATAACAATAAACACCCGGTCCCGGACTTCCCACTTGAAGCTTTCCATCCGGTTCATCAGGTCTTCCTCGGAATAGGCATAGAGATAACCCTGCATCAGCTGGTGCAGGAAGCTCTCCTTCACATGGGGGAGCTGCTCCGCCAGCCTGCCCTGCATCTCATGGCTTTGCTCATACAGGCTGTTCCAGCGCTGCTCGATCAAGGCGAACTCATCCTCTTTGCCTCCCGCCGGCGCCTGGCCTCCCAGAAGCTGCTGCACCAGACGGTTGACAGGAGAATAGATACGCCGGGAAGCCACCCAGGACAGCAGGACCGCCAGAAGCAGAGCGCACAGGCTGATGATTAGAATCAGCTTGGAAATAAACACTACCGGCGAGGTGATGCTGGAGATGGGCGATGCCGACACATAGGTCCAATTTGACGCGATCCGAGAGAAGTTCCCGTAGGAAACGGTGTAGGTAATCCCCTTCCACTCAAAGAAAAACGCTCTGTCTGCCGGATGTTCCTTGATTTTATCCCGCAAGGCGGTAACAAACGGCGAATCCAGCCCTCCGCCCCGGGCGGAGGCATACACATCCCCGGTGTCCTGGAGGATAAAGCTCTCCCCTTCGTTATACGGCAGCATGGTTTTGAGCATATCGGAAACCTTCTGGGAATCCAGGCGGACCAGCAGAGTGCCGAAGGGGTCGAAGCTTCCCCCCGGAATCTGGTGGACCAGGGTGATATCCTTCTCATCCGGTCTGGCAGGATCGAAGGCCCATTGGGTCCAATACGTGATCCGGTTAGGCTGGATCAGCTTTTTGTAGATTTCGGAAACAGCGGGGTTGCGGACGACGGAATACTCCGGATCAAACATTACCTCGCGATTTTCCTCCAAATACAGCTCCACCCGTTTTGTCATGGTATTGGAGCCCTGCATCACCAAAAGCGTCTTGGAGATGTCCTTGGCCCGTTCGAAGTCGGTGTTAAAATCCACATCCAGAAGACTGTAGTCAAATTTATTATCAAACGCCCAATGGGATAGCATCAGCTCCAGGTTGGTGAGCTGCTCGTCAATATTGCGGGCGCGCTGTTCAATTTGCACATTATGAAGATTCAACAGCTCGGATTCCAGGCGTCCGCCTCCCATCCAGTACACCAAAGCTCCGATGATGAAGCCCGGAATACTGGAAACCAATAAAATCATTGCCAGACTTTTATTGTAATGGGGCCGCTTATTCTGGGTAATCCGTTCAAGCAGGGGTTTACCGAGCCTTTCCACAAAACGGTTCATCACTTATTCACCACTGGTTCTTCGGATTGTTTCAATGCATTCTTTCTCACCCGGTAGGCGTCATTGATCTCCTGGATAACCTTATCGCCACCGTTGGTTCTCCAAGCTTCCAGCAGAAGGTCAAATTCCGGGTCGTCTATTTTTCCGGTAATGTACTGGATTCTTGCTTCCGAGATCATATCGTCCAGCATAATGCCCTTCTGGGTATAGGTTGGCGATTCGAGTCCCTCTGCGGGATTGGTGACAATGATCTTTTCATTATTCTCAATGACAGTATTGACCTTTTCCCTTAATGGGGAAACGGATTTAAACTTGGTCAGCTCCGGAATCAGAGGAAGCAGCTGTTCCAGATCATTAGCGTTGTATTCCGGAGGGACGGCCTCATCCAGGATGCTCTCCATAGTCCCGTCACGCATGGTGTAGTGGATGTTTTCCAGACCGTAATACAATAGCCGCTGCATGGGCTCATCATTCAGCTTGTCCAAAAAATCCAGGACCTTCAACAATTCCTGCTCGGTTTTGACGCCGCTTTTGGAGATGAGATAAACACCATTGTAACCGGCGGTGCTCAGGCTCCGCAGACCATGAGGCCCCTCAACTGCCCCAAATACATCAATGACAGCGTGGGGATTGACCTCCTTCATCCTTGTTTCCAGCCGTCCGGCGGTATCCGCCACATCCAACATGATTCCAGCATGTCCGCTTACCAACTGGTCATTCCAACGGGTGGAATCATAGATGGGGAAGTCCGAATTAACCAATCCCTCAGCATAAATTTTGCGGAAAAACTTCAGGCTGTTGCGGTATTCCGGCGTAAAATGCTCGGGAACCAGCTTATCGTTTGCATCGATTCCCCATTTGTTGGGTGCCCCGAACCAAACCTGCATCATTTCCCAGGGCAAAGGATACTTGGAGACGGCAAGACCATAGGTATCGTCAATACCGTTGCCGTCGGGATCCTTTTCGGTAAAAGCCTTCAGCACCGCGTAGAACTCATCGATGGTTTTGGGCTCGGAAAGGCTCAGCTTGTCCAACCAGTCCTTGCGGTACGATACACCCGGCCTGCCCTGCTTTCTCGCCCGGTAAATACCGTACACTTTCCCGTCGTTGGAGATGTTGCCGAGAATCTCCGGATCCGCCTTGCTCAAGTTTGGAAAGCGGCTTAAATAAGGGCCGATTTCCCAGATTTGCCCCTTCTGGATGGCGCCCGCCACACTGGGGACATGTGTATTCTCCACCTTGATCACCATAGGCAGCGTCCCCGAAGCAAGGGAAATATTCATTTTATCGTTATAGGACGCGTTAGGCGCCCAAATAATATTCAAATTGGTATGGGTATAGTCCTCCACCATCTTCCACACCTTGCTGTCCTTGCTTGCAGGGTTATTGGAGAAGTTGGTAGTCAGCAGCGTAATGGGGAAACGCTCCCCCGGGTCCGCTTTCTCTTCCTTACCCGACTGGCACCCGCTGGAAGCGGCAAGCGTTGCTGCAGCCAAAAGCAGTACATATCTGTAGGTTTTCATCGTTGCCTCCGACTAGATTTCAATTACGCCCTAGATTGTATAACTTAGCATATACCGTTTTCATACCCAAGAACAAGCTTTTCATGCCCACGCGGTCAAAAAAACACAAAAAACAGGCAGGGGTGTGCATTTTTCGCACATCCCCTATCCTGTTGGCAATGCCTATAATCCGGATGGATTATTTCTTTTGGGCAGCCACGTACAATTCGTTCATTTCCTTCACCAGATCGTCGCCGCCGGATTTCTTCCAGGTTTCGAAAGCAGCACGCATGCCGGCTTCATCGATTTGGCCGACGATGAACTTGATGCGGGCGTCATTGATGATGTTTTCCAGTTGAGGTCCCTTTTGGTTGTAAACATCAGAGATCAACGGAGCAGCAGGGTTGGCAACAATGGTTTCTTCGTTCTTCTTGATCAATGCGGTTTGTTGCTTTCTGAGAGCGGTTTGCTTCACAGTCAGCGCGCTGCTCTTCGGCAGGAAGGACAGCATTTGGTTCAGACCTTCCACTTCGGATTCCAGCAGGACAGTATCCTTGCTGATGGTTACGTTTTTCTCAGCATCGGTTGTATAGTGTTTGCCTTCCAGGCCGTAGCTCAACAGTGTTTGCATTTCCGGATCGTTAATGCGGTCAAGGAAGGTCAGAACGCGCTTCAGTTCAGCTTCTGTCTTAACAGAGGATTTCGGAATAGACATCATACCGGAGTAGCCGGAGGTAGGCAGAGTGTGCAGTTTTCCGTCCTTGCCCGTTACACCAGCGGATACGCCCATATAGTGAATATCCGGGTTATCCTTGCCTTCCTTAGCCAAAGCGGCATGGATCTTGTCGTCAACACGGGCTGCGCCATCCACAACGTCCACGATTACGCCGGCTTGGTTATTCACGAGAGGATCAGTCCACTTGGCGCTGTCAAATACGGCGAAGTCGGAGTTGATGAGCTTCTCATCATACAGCTTCTTCATAAATTTCAGGCCATCGATATATTCTTCGTATTGATGCTCGGGAACCAGCTTGCCGTCCTTGATGCCCCATTTGTTAGGAGCGCCGAACCACAGCTTGATGTTATCAAACCCGCTTGCCCAGCCGCCGGTCCATTTAACCAGAACCATACCGTAGGTATCGGCCTTGCCGTTTTTGTCCGGGTCCTTTTCTTTAAACGCTTTCAACATGTTGTAGAAATCGTCGATGGTCTTCGGCTCTTGCAGGCCTACTGCATCCAGCCAGTCCTTGCGGTAGTAGTAGCCATTCCGGCCCAGGTCGCGGCCGCGGTATACGCCGTAGATTTTGCCGTCGATGGAGCTGTTGTTCAATACAGTGGGGTTAGCGCCGGACAGGTTTTTGTAATCCTTCAGGTACGGGCTCAGCTCCCAGAATGCGCCGGAACGGACAGCATTGACAAAGCTGGAAGAACGGTCGCCCAATACAGCAATCAGGTGCGGAAGCTTACCGGAAGCCAGGGTGATGTTGAACTTATCGTTATAGGAAGCGTTGGGCACCCACTCAAAGTGAATGTTGGTATTGGTTTGCTTCTCCAGCTCAGCGGCTACAGGGCTGTCATCCTTGGGGAAGTTGGTCTTGAAGGTCGGAAGCATGATGGTCAGATCAAGCGGCGGCTGTTGGGTAGCTGCTGCGCTGGAGCCTGCAGATGCGGCAGGAGAAGCTGCATTATCTTTATCTCCGCCTCCGCAGCCTGCAAGTGCTCCGGCAGCGATGGTCCCAACGGATACAACGGCAACAAAACGCTTCATGCTGCTTGCTTTTCTTTTCATTTTTTATACCCTCCTTGATTTGGTCAATCATATTTTGGTCAATCTTATATGGAATAACTCCAGATGGAGCAATTCGTCATGTAAAGGCGGATGGCACTCAAATTGCCATTCATGAGGTCACCTGAATAACCATCCGCCGCTTGTCTCCGCTTCAGGCTTAGCCTTTTACGGAGCCGATCATTACACCCTTAGCAAAGTGCTTTTGCAGGAACGGATACACACACAGGATCGGAAGTGTACCGACTACGATGACCGCCATCTTAATGGACTGCTCAGGTGGCTTGACGAAGTTGGGGTCCATGGAGTTCATATCGCCGGCTGCCTGAGACAGCATAACGATCTGGCGCAGCATAACCTGCAGAGGCCATTTGGCCGGGTCATTGATGTACAGCAGGGCCGAGAAGAAGTTGTTCCAGTGGCCAACGGCGTAGAACAAGGTAAAGGTGGCAATAACCGGCATGGACAGGGGCAATACGATCTTCCACAGAAGACTCAGCTCCTGACAGCCGTCGATCCGGGCCGCTTCCTCAATTTCAGGGGGCAGCTCCTGGAAGAAGTTCTTCACGATAATCAGGTTGAAGGCGCTGATGGCGCCGGGGAAAATCAGGGCGTTGAAGGAATCCAGCATGTTCAGCTCACGAATAACCAGGTAGGTGGGAATCATCCCGCCGCCGAACAGCATGGTGAAGATAACCATGTTCAGGAATACATTGCGTCCCATCAGCGTACGCCGGGCAAGAGGATATGCCATGGTCACCGTGAAGAACAGGTTGACGATGGTGCCGACCACGGTGATATATACGGAAACCCCGATACTTTTCATGATGGAGTCCGTGGAGAAGATAAACTGATAAGCGTTCAGCGTGAAGGTTTCCGGAATCAGGAACACCGCACGTTTGGTAATTTCCGCATCAGATGCGAAGGAGCCTGCGATGATAATCAGGAATGGCAGAATGGCGATAATCCCGGCCGCCCCCAAAAAGAGGTAGTTGGATATGTCGAAGACCGTTCCGCCGACAGTTTTGTATTGCTTGGCCATCTTGTAAACCTCCTCTTAGTAAAGTCCGGACTCGCCGAATTTTTTGGCCAGCCAGTTGCTTCCCAGCACCAGCGTCACGCCGATGACGGACTTGAAGAGGCCGACTGCCGTACTGTAGCTGAATGCGCCTTGAGTAATACCGACGGTATACACATAGGTATCGAATACCTCCGCCACCTCACGGTTCAGCGCGTTCATCATCAGATAGATTTGTTCAAACCCGTTGTCCAGAATGTTGCCCATCCGGAGAATCAACAGGATGACGATGGTGCTGCGAATGGACGGCAATGTGATATGCCAGGTTTGCTTCCAACGGTTGGCGCCGTCCATGATGGCCGCTTCATACTGCTCTACATCCACGCCAGCCAATGCCGCCAGGAAGATTACCGTACCCCAGCCGCATTCCTTCCAGATGGTCTGGAGAATAATCAGCGGTCTGAACCATTCGGGATCGGTGAGGAAGGATATTTTTTGTCCCGTTAATTGGAAGACAAATTCGTTGATGGTGCCGCCCTCTGTGGTCAGAAGGATGTAAGTCAAGCTCGCCACGATAACCATGGAGATAAAGTGGGGCACATACACCAGGGTTTGAATGGAACGCTTGTACCACGAAAGTCTGACCTCATTCAGCAGAAGCGCCAGCAGGATCGGGGCAGGGAAGGAAAAGACCAGACTGTATAAAGATAAGACCAGGGTATTGCGCAAGAGCATGGTGAACTCGATATTCTGGAAGAACATCGTGAAGTGATCAAGGCCTACCCAGTCACTTTTGAAAAATCCGAGGAACGGCTGGTAGTTCTTAAAGGCCAGCAGAATGCCCCACAGGGGGACGTACTTAAAGATGATGAAGTAAAGCAATCCGGGTGTAATCAATAGATACAACCACTTGTCTCTCTTCAATCGTTTGCCAATCGTGCTCCATTTACTGTTCTGGGTACTCGGTACAACAGTCAACTTTTCCGCAGCTGCCTGCTTCACTCCCCATCACCTCCGGGTTGTCTTTCGCTTCTCTCGAGCGGTTATGACCTGATTATGTCCCGGCGGAAATTTTCCGACAATCGGAGATTCTTGAACAGCGGAAAATCCGGGCATTTGGACCTTGTTTCAAGAAAGTGCAAAGCCGGCAAAACTGTGTAAACCCTTGTCCTAAGCGGGTAAAATCGTCCTATTGAACCCCCGGCGGCCCTGAAGTAAAGTGTAAGCGGATGTTTGTCCACTATGCGTAAAAACGTTGAAGGAGTGATGAGACAATGAGCCGGAAGCTCTATCACGGCGCCTCCTGGTATCCAGAGCTTTGGGGCCGCGAGGTATGGGAGCAGGATATTGCCATGATGAAAAAGACCGGGATCAATGTCATTCGGATGGGAGAGTTCGCTTGGTCCGTTTTTGAACCGGAGGAGGACGAGATCGATTTTTCATTATATATAGAAGCAGTCAAGCTGCTCCATGCCCATGGCATCGATACTGTTATGTGCACTCCCACGGCAACCCCTCCTGTCTGGATCTCCCACGGACATCCAGAGCGGATGCACCAGGAACCGGACGGCAGGGTTATGGGCCATGGCTCCAGACAGCATGCCTGCACCAATCATCCCTACTTCCGGGAGCGCTCCGCCAAGATTGTCGAAGCCCAAGCACGTGCCTTGGGCCGACTTCCCGGTGTGATCGCCTGGCAGATCGACAATGAATTCAAATCCCATGTGGCTGAATGTTTCTGCGGAACCTGCCGCGGGCTTTGGCATAAGTGGCTGGAGCAGCGCTACGGAACCATCGGACGCTTAAATGAAGCGTGGGGAACAGCGGTATGGAGCCAGACCTACCAGGCTTTTGAACAAATTCCGCAGCCCTCGACTACAGTCCCCTTCCTTCACAGCTCCTCCCTTACCACTATGCACCAGTTTTTTTCGATGGAGCTTATTGCCGGATTTTCGGATATGCAGGCAGCACTGATCCGAAAGCACTCCCCCCATCCGATTACCCATAACAGCAGTGTGGCGTTTCATTTGGATAATGAGCGGCTGTTTGGCAAGCTGGATTTCGCCGCCTATGACACATACGCCAGCTTCCCCAACCGGAATGCTTATCTGATCAACTGCGATTTATGGCGGAATGTCAAAAAAGACCGGGGCTTCTGGGTGATGGAAACCAGTCCCGGCCATGGCGGCTCCCTGCGCGGACAGCCCCAGCTTCATCCCGACGGATATTTGAAGGCCGAAGCGGTTGCCGCATATGCACTTGGAGCGGAGGCATTCTGCTATTGGCTGTGGAGACAGCAGCGCTCAGGCTGTGAGCAGCCCCACGGGGCAATCCTCAGCGCCTGGGGCAAACCCTCTATCGGCTACCGGAACGTGCTGGAGGTGGAAGAGGCGCGGAGGATTCTGGAGCCGGTTCTGCTGGACACCCGGCCGCTTCAGGCGGAGGTTGGGGTCACCTATTCGGACCGGGCCAAGGCTTTTCTGAGGACTGAGCCCCACCGGAAGCTGCAGCACCGCTCCTTGATTACGCATTATTATGAACAGCTGCTTATTTTGGGGCTCCACCGGGATTTGGTGCCGGAAGGAGCTGCGCTTGACGGATACCGGCTGTATGCTACCCCATATCTTCCGCATTTATCCAGAGAACTGACAGACAAGGCTGTCGCTTTGGTGGAACAAGGCGCTGTCTGGATTGTTGGCCCTCTCACCGGAGGCAGAACGGAAGAGCATACCATTCCCACGGATGCTGCCCTCGGCCGGTATCTGGAGGAGCTCGCCGGTGTGGAAACTCTCTACACCTATCCCATGGACGGCAGCGGAACCACCGGTACGGCCTTTGGTCTGTCGGCGCCCCTATCCTTGTGGAGCGCCGTGTTCCGGCCGGTGAGCGCCAAGGCTGTCGGCTTGATCGATCAAGGACCGGCACAAGGCGAAGCATTCTTGACGGAACGGCAGGTCGGCCGCGGCAAAATCGTGATGCTGGGCTCCTTGCCCGCTGGTGAAGAAGGAGATACCTTGCTTCAGCGGATTCTTCTGCACTATGCCGAGCAGGCTGGCGTCACTCTCCGGACGGATGTGAGTCCGGGCACCATCGTGGCTCCCCGGGAAGGGGACGGTTACCGGGTGTGGGTGGCGGTTAACATGGACGGCCAAGGCGGCAGTGTCACTGTGCCCCAGGACTGCCGGGATGCGCTGACGGGAGAAGCTGTTGCAGCAGGACCCCTTGCCCTTCCTCCTTTTGGCTACCGCGTGATCCGCATGGAGCTTGCCGGCGAATCATGATACACTGGAAAAGCTGAAGTTTTACTTATTTTATTGCGAAAAGAAGTGTTCCCACGATGAATGATTCTGTTATCGATCCTTTACAGCCCCATTTGCAGTCGGATTGCAGCCAATGCTTCGGCCTTTGCTGCGTTGCCCTGCCCTATGCCAAGTCGGCCGACTTCCCCTGCGATAAAGCGGGAGGAAGCCCCTGCCGCCATCTGCAACAGGATTACCGCTGCGGCATTCATGATTCCCTTCGGAAGCAGGGCTACAAGGGCTGCACGGTGTATGACTGCTTCGGAGCAGGTGAGCGGGTCTCCAAGCTGACCTTCGGCGGGCACAGCTGGCGGGAGGACAGCGGCACGGCTGACCGGATGCTGGCGGTTTTCCCGGTTATGCAGCAGCTGCATGAAATCATCAGCTATCTGCGTGAGGTTGCGGCTGCCGGGCGGACGGCAGCCCTGCATGGGGAAGCGGGGCAGGCCATCGCCCGGCTGGAGGAGCTGGCGGACCAGCCGCCGGAGGAGCTGCTGGAGCTGGATTTGCCGGCGGTGCGTGCCGGGGTGAACGGCACGCTGCAGGAAGCCAGCCGGCTGGTGCGGCAGCAGGGGGTGGAAGCCTCCGGGCGGAGCGCCTCAGCGCTTCCCACCCGGAAGGATTTTTTTGGCGCCAATCTGAAGGGCAAGCTGTGGCGGGGAGCCAACCTGAGAGGCGCCATGCTGATTGCCGCCAACCTGCAAAAGGCCGACCTGCGGGACTGCGACTTCATCGGCGCGGACCTGCGTGATGCCGACTTGCGCGGCGCCGATCTGCGCGGCGCCTTGTTCCTGTCGCAGATGCAGGTCAACTCCGCCAAGGGGGATTCCGCTACCCGGCTGCCCCCGGGTTTGCGGGTCCCCGGGCATTGGGCATAAGGTAACATCCGGGTCGCCAGTGGCTTTGCGGTAAGCGTGACTGCTGCATAGCAAAGCCCGGGTTCTAGCTGAACCCTGATTTTATGCTGTGCCTTGTTTTCGCTGATCCGTCATTTTCGCTAATCTCTCATTTTCGCTAATCTCTCATTTTTGCTGTGCCCTGATTTTATGCTGTGTCCCGTTTCTAACGGAAGTGAGCGCCGCTATTTACTCAAAAATCGCCCTCCGCGATTTCTAACGGAAGTACAGGCCGTTATTTGACCTCTTCGGGGCAAAAACGGGCTTCATCGCATCAAATAGCGGCTCTCAACGCCGTTAGAATTTCGGAGGGCCCATTTTGGGGCAAATAGCGGCTCTCACCGCCGTTAAAAATCTGCTTTTATGTTACGCGCCGCCATCCCCCTGTGATCAGCATCCTACCCTTCTCCCACGCTGACAGCACTGTTAGATTCCTGAAGCGCTGTTACATCCCGAAGCACTGTTAGATCCTGCAGCACTGTTACATCCTGAAGAGCTTTTACATCCTTGAAGAGCTTTTACATCCTTGAAGAGCTTTTACATCTTTGAACACTTTCGCATCCCGCGGCACAACAAAAAGCCCTTGGCCACGCGTAAACCGCGGTAAACCAAGGGCTTTTTCGCTGTTCTGTTACTACTCCACCGGCTACAGCAAATCTGCAGCCAACTGGGCAAGGTTGGAGCGTTCCCCCCGCTCCAGCATGATATGCCCGGCGATGCCCTGCTCCTTGAAGCGTTCCACCACGTATGACAAACCGTTGCTGGTGGCATCCAGGTAAGGATGGTCAATTTGGTGGGGGTCGCCCAAAAGCACAATTTTGCTCCCTTCCCCTACCCGGGAAACGATGGTTTTCACCTCATGGCGGGAAAGATTCTGGGCTTCGTCGATAATAATGAATTGACCAGGGATGGAACGGCCGCGGATGTAGGTCAATGCCTCCACTTGAATGCTGCCCAGCCCTGCCAGCACCTTGTCGATATCCCCCGGCTTTTTGGTATCGAAGAGATATTCCAGGTTATCATAAATCGGCTGCATCCACGGGCGGAGCTTCTCATCCTTTTCCCCCGGCAGATACCCGATATCCTTGCCCATGGGCACCACCGGCCGGGCAATCAATAATTTCTTATACTTGTGGTCGTCCTCCACCTTCATCAGCCCCGCGGCAACCGTAAGCAGGGTTTTGCCTGTGCCTGCTTTGCCCGTAAGGGTCACCAGCGGGATATCATCGTTCAGAAGTAGCTCCAGGGCCATCCGCTGCTGGGCATTGCGCGCCGCGATTCCCCAGATGGGATCATTGCTCAAGAACAAGGGCTCCAGACGTTTGCCTTCTTTATTCACCTTCAGTAAAGCCGATTTGGAGGTGCCCATCTCATCCTTCAGAATCACAAATTCATTGGGATATAGGGTGTAGCCCAGATTCAGGCTCTTAATCTCCAGGAAACGGTACGTGTAAAACTCGTCGATCACCGAAGGGTGCAGCTTCAGCGTCACACATCCGGTGTACATATCCGAATTGGATACCACCCGGTCCGACAGGTAATCCTGCGCGGTCAGGCCCAGTACATCGGCTTTAATCCGCACCAAGGTGTCCTTGCTGACCAAAATTACCGGCTGGGGCTGCTCCTTCTCCTGCTCCTCCATATGATAATTCAGCGCAACGGCCAGAATCCGGTTGTCGTTGGACATATCCCCGAATACATCCTGCATCTTGGCAAAGCTGCGGTGATTTAACTCTACTTTGATGGAACCGCCGTTATCCAGGGTGACCCCGTCCTGAAGCTTGCCCTTCGCCCGGAAGCCGTCCAAGAGGCGTGAGGTGTAGCGCGCGTTGCGTCCAATTTCATCAGCCAGCCGTTTTTTGGCGTCCAATTCCTCCAGCACGATGGCGGGAATAATTACATCATTGTCCTCGAAGGCGAAAACGGCGTTGGGGTCCTGAAGCAGGACGTTGGTATCCAGAACATAAATTTTTCTCATAGGGGTCGCCTCCAAGTGTGTCTAGGGCATGTCTGAAAACTCCGAGGGGAGCAGATTGCCCTGAATTTTCGTTCCAGGCAAGGCACTTTGGTGAAGGCGTACCGGGGGTACGTCAAGCAAAGGTAACGCAGTATGGGGCGAACAGGCAGTGTAAGATGCCCTCAAGCGGGTTTTCAGACACGCCCCAGTCGAGCCGGCATACATACCTTGATGCGGAAGTGGTCAAACTATCCGTAACAATGCCCCAGAACTTAAAAACATAGAAGGGTGGGAACATCCCGATGCGTGTACGGTTATGGATACTTTTGATTGCACTGGCGGCAGCAGCTGCCGGCTGCGGCAAGGCCGGCCACCAGGCAGGCGAAGGCGACAACAACAATCTGCGGGCCCAGCAAGCACAAACGGCGAATCCCCAGCAATCTGACGGCTTACCGGCGGATACGGCTACACGCTTGGAGGATCTGGCCAAAGGCATCCCCCAGGTTGAAGATGCCAAATGCGTCATCATGGGGAAAACGGCAATTGTAGGCATTACCGTGGAGCCAAACCTGGACCGGTCCCGGGTGAATATCATCAAATATTCGGTGGCCGAGGCTTTCCGCAAGGACCCGGAGGGTATTAACGCATTCGTCACTGCCGATATGGCGTTGGGCGAACGGATCCGGCATGTGCGGGACGATATCCGAAACGGCCGGCCTTTCTCGGGCTTTGCCCAGGAGCTGGGCGACATTATTGGACGGGTTGCGCCGCAAATCCCCAAGGATATTGCACCGATGGACAATGGCAAACACCACGATCCGGACGGCAGCCAGTTCCAGGATAACAATCTGTAATCGGCGGCAATGCCGTAATAATGCAGGAAAGCCTAACTGCGCGCGCAGTTAGGCTTTCTTCATGGCTTCAAACACTTGTCCGTCCAGCTTGTCAGCCGCACGTTTGTCATAGGTTTTCTCGTATTCGGGTACGATCGACACACGGGAGCCATAGAACATGGCATCTCTGACCTCGCGTACCAGCACGTCGACACATGCCAGCTTGAAGGGCACGCCGGCCAGCTCTTCCGTAACCACACGGACATCGCCGTATACCGCATGGAAGGAACCCGCGGCAAAAAGTGACACCGCTGCCTGCGGCTTCGCCTTGATGTTCGCAATGATCCGGGAACGCCCGTCCACCGCAAAGCGGATGGTTCCCTCATCCTTGGCGTAAACCCAGGATATGGCGTTGACGCAAGGGGCGCCGGTATCCGCATCCACCGTATTGAGGATGACGAAGGTTTCCTTCTGCAAAGTTGTCATGAGCTCTTCATTAAGAGCAGTTACCGCTTCAGCCATACCATCAGGTCCTCCTTTGACGTTGTGCCATAGATGCGAAGGTAGTACAGGTGCTAGGTCCAGTATAACACAGTGCCTGGGATTTCAGCCACTGAACCCACGCCCATCCTTCATTCCAGCTGCTGCTTCAGGTGACTGGTTGCCAGCTTCCACTCTTTATCCGATATGTATACATACGGGCTTTTCCACTCGCCCTCTAAATGTATATACTCCATTTTATCCTTATCGATTCCGATATATGTCCGGATCATGGACTTCAGCTGCTCTACGGGTATATCCGTGGTGATATGTTCGCCGACGGCCTCCATCAGCTTACCCGCCGCAAGCACGCCGGACGGGGATTTCAGCTTGTGGAGCAGCTCCGCCACCACCATTTGCTGCCGGGCATTCCTCTCCTGGTCGCTGGATTCGGCTGTGCCGTTATTGGATTTGCGGTACCGCACAAAATCCAGAGCATTTTTGCCGTCCAAGGTCTGCAGGCCCTCCGTCAGGTTGATATTCGTCCCGTCCGCCTTATCTATATACCGCATATTCATGTCTACCTCTACCTTAACGCCGCCCACGGCATCCACAATATCCCGGAAGCCCTGGAAATTAACCGTAGCCATATAATCCACAGGCACACCCAAAGCGCCGGCGAACACCTTTTTGATTTTTTCCGGTGCTGTGGTTTTGGAGGACGCCATCAGATTGGCATAAAAGGCATTGGCTTTATTGGCGCGCAAACCTTGTGACGCCTTCAGATAGGTGTCCCGGGGAATGGACA
>JAEWMH010000152.1 GCA_023393235.1 Bacillota bacterium
CCTTTAAGGATTTCCGCTACGATCTGGGAATTTGGGGAAGCCAATGGGTCGGCCTCAAAAACTTCGAGTTTTTCTTCGTGTCCAACCATGCCTGGCGGATTACGAGAAATACCCTGCTGTATGAATCCGGCTATTTGATCCTGACGACCTTCTCTGCACTGGCGTTGGCCATTCTGCTCAATGAGATCGGAAAGAAATGGCTGAAGGTTTACCAGACGCCTCTCTTCATCCCTTATTTTCTGTCATGGGTCGTCGTCAGCTATTTGACCTATGCCTTTTTGGACCACCAGCTGGGATTCTTAAACCGCGCTCTGGATGTGTTCGGAATTGCCCAGCATAAGTGGTATCTGGAGGCCAAGGTATGGCCCTATATTCTGAATGTGGTGCAGCTATGGAAAAACATCGGGTTTTCCACTCTGGTGTATTTCGCCGGAATTGTCGGGATTAATCAGGAGTATTATGAGGCCGCCCGCATGGACGGGGCCAGCAGGTGGCAAATGGCGACGCGCATTACCATTCCGATGATTTCCTCCTTAATCGCGGTGCTGATTATTTTGTCCATCGGCAATATCTTCCGAGGTGATTTCGGGCTTCATTATTTCATCCCGCAGAATTCCGGGCTTACCTTCTCCACCACGGATATCATCGATACGTATGTTTACCGGGCGTTAATTGATCTGGGCGATATCGGCATGTCCTCCGCAGTGGGACTGTTCCAATCCTTTGTAGGACTGGTGCTGGTAGTGGCAGCCAACTCCGTCGTCCGCAAAATCAATGATGAAAATTCGCTTTGGTAGACTTCCAGAAAGGAGGATACCTGTGAACACATCCGCCGGTCATCCCAAAAAAACCTTCAACCCGGTAGAATTCTTGATTCACGCGCTGTTCATCGCACTGGCTGTCTGCATGATTGCTCCGCTGCTGCTTGTTATTGCCGTTTCCTTCACAGAGGAAACCGCCATCACAGAGTTTGGGTACAGCTTTATTCCCAAGGTATTTACAACCAAGGCTTACAGTTATATTTTCGAGTCTCCGCTGGTTTTGCTGCGGGCTTATGGAGTTACAGCCTTTGTTACCGTTTGCGGTACCGTCCTGGCTCTTTTGATTACAGCTATGCTGGGCTACGTGATCTCCCGCCGCAATTTTGCATATGGCCCGTACGCCACCTTCTTTATCTTTTTTACCATGCTGTTTAATGGCGGTCTGGTACCCTCGTATATTCTGATTACGCAATACCTGCATCTCAGCGACACCATCTGGGTGCTGATTGTCCCTACTCTCGTCAGCCCCTTCAATATTCTCATTATGCGCGGCTTCCTGGTCAAGCTGCCTCCGGAGATCATCGAGTCGGCCAAGGTAGACGGAGCGCGAGAGCTGCGGATATTCTTCAGGATCATCCTGCCGCTGTCCACACCGGCGTTGGCCACACTCGGGCTGTTCATATCCTTCGGGTATTGGAATTCCTGGTTTCCGGCACTCCTCTATATCAACAATGAAAAGCTCGTCCCCATTCAGCTTCTGCTGGTACGTATGATGGAGAATATCAATTACTTGACCTCCAACAGCGACTTTGTCCGTTTCGTCGATGTGGACACCAGCAATTTCCCGACCTTGTCTGCCCGCATGGCCATGGCCATTCTCGCTGTCGGACCGATGATGTTTATCTTCCCGATGTTCCAGCGTTATTTCGTGCAAGGGTTAACCGTCGGCTCCTTGAAGGGCTGACCAAACAAAGCACCGATTCCCTAAGGGAGGTCATCAGATGAAAAAATGGAGTTTTGCAATGATCCGCACCATCATGCTCTGCCTGGCTGTGATGCTGGCTGCCACCGCTTGTACCCAAGAAAACAGCAGCAGCCCCTCTCCCGCCTCATCAACCAAAGTGGAGGAAAAGCCGGTAGAGCTTACCTGGTACTACATCGTTTATGAAATGCCTACCGATCTTCCGGCCGTACAGAACGCCGTCAATGCCTATATCCAGCCGAAGATCAACGCCACGGTCAAGCTGATGCCCATTATTGAGTCGGCCTATGGACAGAAGATGAACACTATGCTGGCTGCCGGCGAGAATTTTGACCTGGCGTGGACGGCAAGATGGGGCGGCGGTGATTATACCAACCGCGTGCTGAAGGGAGCTTACCTGGATCTGGATACGCTTCTGGAGAAAACACCCAAGCTTAAAGCGGCCATGCCTGAGCTGGCCTGGACGGATACCATGTTGGCAGGCAAGATATGGGCCGTTCCCAACTATCAGGTTGCCGCCAAAGCGGAGGGTTTTATCATACAGAAGCGGTTTATTGACAAATACAAGATCGATGTCTCCAAAATCAAAACGCAGGCCGATATTGAGCCGGTGCTGGAAATCATCAAGGCAAATGAGCCGGGCATTATCCCCATTGCCGGTTCCACCAACATGTTCGATTACGGCAAGCTGTGGGGGTTTGCACGGGAAGGCTTCCGCGTCAATGATCCCAATTACAAGATCGTCAATACCGTGGAATCACCGGAATACAAGTCGTTCATCGAACGCCAGCGCCGCTGGTACGAGAAGGGGTATATTTATACCGATGATGCCACATTGACCACCCTGCCGGATTTGCGTAAAACCGGAAAGGTAGCCGTAGGCTGGGATACGGTGATGAAACCCGGCGGGGAAGTGGAGGAGTTCGCCAAATTCGGCAACAACGAAGTGGTCTATGTCCGCATATCCGAACCGGAATTTACCGGTGTATTGGACACCATGACGGCCATCAACCGCAAATCCAAGCATCCTGAGAAAGCGCTTCAATTAATGGAGCTGGTCAATACCGATCCGGCGCTGATGAACATGCTCTCTTACGGAATCGAAGGAAAGCATTATCAAGTGGTCGGTCAGAATACGATCAAAAAAATCGAGAAAAGCGGCTATAGTGCAGAAGCGTGGGTTATGGGCAATTCCCTGATCAGCTACCTGAAGGAAGGGCAGGCTCCCGACACCTGGACCAAAACACAGGAGCTGAACATGTCCGCCAAACGCCCGCCGGTTTTCGGCTATAAATTCAATAACGAGCCCGTCAAAACCGAAATGGCCAACCTGACCGCAGTAACCCTAGAATTTGCCAAGGCACTGCAGTCCGGCTCCGTCGACCCCAACGTCTATTTGCCCAAGTATATCGAAGCCCAGAAAAACGCGGGCATCGATAAGTTCATTGCCGAACAGCAGAAGCAGTTGGATACCTGGCTGAAGGCGCAAAGCTTGAAGTGATGTGCCGGGAAAAACTCGCCTAGCCGGCAGCAAACGTAATAAATGACGCTTACAGAGGAGAATCCGGCCCGAAGGGGCTTTTTCTCCCGCGTAAGCGTCTTTTTGTTTCGTTACAGCCGAAGCCGGCTGAGGACCCGGGCCCCATAACCGTCCAGCCAGAGCGTTCCCTCCTCCACCGCCATACCCGTCTCGACGTCGCGGCCGGCCCGGCCGGCCCGCATCACCGGCTGCTGCGCCTTGTTTTAT
>JAEWMH010000188.1 GCA_023393235.1 Bacillota bacterium
GATAAGTTGAGTGAGGCAGACAGAGAGATCATTATTGAGGCCGCCAGGGAATCACACAAATTCCAACGTGCAGAACAGGCTAAGAGGGTAGAGGCAGCCTATGCTAAGTTGAAAGAGCATGGAGTAATATTTACGAAAGTTGATAAGGGGCCGTGGATTGCGGCTACCGAGTCGGTAATTGATAAGCAGAGCGATTCATTTAAATCATTGGTGACCCAAATCCGGGATATGAAGTAATATGAATAGACTTGTTGAGGGTATTGCCATGGGGTGCTTGGCAGTTATGGCCACAAGCGTTTTGTACATAGTGTTTATGCGATATATCCTTAATACCGGATATCCCTGGGGAGAAGAAGTAGCCCTGCTGAGTTGGGTTTGGCTGGGATTTTTTAGTTCCGCTTTAGCAATTAGGGACGATACTCATATGAAGTTAACGTTCGCGGATAAATATTTACCTGCTCGTGTAATAGAAATATCGAATGTATTCAATATGATAATAATGATAGCAATATCAGCATTGGGTATATACATGGGTATAGATATGTGCATATTAGCAAGATTTAGTAAGTTGCCTGGTACAGGACTCAGTTCAATCGCTGCATATTTACCGGTACCGATTGGATTTGCAATATCTATAGTATTTTTGATACGGAGAGGATATAAATGGAGGAGGTAGCAATATGGCTGCTATTAGGTAGTTTTATCGTATTCATGCTGGCCCGGATGCCCATTGTGTTTGCTTTAGGCACATCGTCATTGTTAACTGCTTTATATCTCGACTTGCCGCTTGCAATTCTGGCACAAACAATGGTTAAGGGAATTTGGAACTTTTCGTTCCTCGCGATACCTTTTTGTGTATTAGCGGGTGAGATAATGTGCGAAGGTACAATAATTAGGAAGCTGGTTGCTTTATCGAATTCATTCATCGGTCATGTGCGTGGAGGTATAGCAATAGTTGATGTTACGGGATGTATGCTGTTTGGTGGTATGTCCGGTTCGTCGGTTGCAGATGCCTCATGTGTAGGATCCGTGTCCATACCTATGATGAAAGAGAGAGGCTATGATGCGGATTATGCCGCCGTAGTTACAGCATTTGCTTCAACGCAGGGAATATTGATACCACCAAGTCATAATGCAGTTATGTATGCTATTATAGCTGGCATTTCGATATCGGACATGCTTATAGCGGGTATTATCCCAGGTATTATGGTTGCTATAGGTACGGCAATATTGGCATATGGAATTGCTATGAGACGAAACTATGTGGTAATTCCTAAAGTCAGTTGGCATGAAAGGTTTATGGCGATGAAGAAAGCAATGTTACCATTGTTTACCATCGTTATTGTTTTTGGTGGTATAGCTCTGGGCATGTATACTGTTACCGAGTCTAATGCCATAATAGCGATCTATGCGTTTTGTTTATCCTTGTTAGTATACAGGGAGTTATCTCTGCATAGCATTACATCCATATTATACAGAAGTGTTTGTACCTTATCGAATGTAATAATATTGATATCATTTTCAGCTCCATTTGGATGGTTATAAGCCTATCTAAAGGTACCTAGTATAGTAACTCATGGCATATTGTCATTTTCGAATAATGAGTATATCGTAATGCTTCTTATAAATTTTATCTTACTTGTATTGGGCTTTGTGATAGATACAACCCCTACATTGATTATATGCACACCTATCATGCTGCCGATCGTTATGCAATTTGGGGTGGATCCAATCCAGTTTGGAATGATGATGATGATGACTATGTGTATTGCATTGGTTCATCCACCGTTAGGCATTTCATTATACGTTTCATGTGCCATTGCAAAGGTGCCGGTAGAGAATGTAATTAGGACGTCAATTCCGTTTTATGTGATGATGCTTGTAATACTTTTGATCATAATTTTTATTCCTTCAGTAACTCTGTTTTTGCCTAATTTAGTAAATTAAAGGTTATTAGGTAACCAGTAGGCTAAAATAACTTATTTTAAGTCGAAAGAGCCAAGGCGGCTCTATTTTTATTGGATGAAATTAGACTTTTATCCCCGAAACTGTACGGATAAATAATAGAGGAATAAATCTAAAGTGGCAGCAGTTTCTGCGGCCTAAGAACAACAGGAGGTGAAAAGCATGTATTGTCCACTGCTTTGTATCAATCCTGATAGCACAGTCGCTTCTTTTGGACAGTGTAAAGAAGAAGCCTGTGCCTGGTGGATTATTGTTAATGACATTGGTAAATGTGCAATTTGTCAAATAGGAGAGAAGGCAGCAAATCCTTAAGAAAAATTATACTATTACAGAAGGGAGACTCTTATGGTTCCAACATTAAAACTAAGTGATGTCATGAATAAATGGCGGGAAGCCTTAAAGACAAGTACAAGCATACGAGATTTTTGTATGACCCGATACAAAAGATCGCCTAAAATCTCTATTGGTTCTGACCTCAAACATTTATCAGCGGATACGGAGTATCCGCTGATTATTCTTTATCCCGGTGCAAAAGAAGAAGGACTGGAACTCCAGGAGTATACCTATAAACTAACTATCAAATGGGCAGTCCTTCAATCAGAAGTAGCCTCAACGGGTGATATGACAGAGTACTTGGGAGTGGCAGAATGTGATGAACTTGGACAACTGATCTATATGGAACTGGCCGGACTGAGTGTGGATAATCCAATTAGCAATGTCCGTTACAACTTAGATCCGGTAGCTTGCTATCCGCGTTTTCCCGGCTGGATGGATATTACCC
>JAEWMH010000221.1 GCA_023393235.1 Bacillota bacterium
GCCTCACACTCTGTTTCACTCTCCGGACAGCAAAAAAGCCCTCCACCGGCGGATTGCCGATGGAAGGCCTTTTTGATTTTCGATACCCAAAACCACTGTCAATCCAAGGGCTCTCCACCCTCGGGCACGTCGCGGTTCAGGAACTCCCGCAGTGGAGCGAGCTCCGCCGCAGTCCAGAACCGGGGCTCCGCCACCAGCTCCGCAGCATCCTCCCTGGCCTGCTCCAGCACCTCGAAGTCGCTGACCAAATCCGCCACCTTAAACTCGGGCAGCCCGCTCTGTTTGGTGCCGAAGAAATCTCCGGGGCCGCGCAGCTCCAGATCCCGCCGGGCAATCTCGAAGCCGTCGTTGGTCTCCGTCATCACCTTGAGACGCTCCTTGGCAATCTCGTTTTTGGGATCGGCAATCAGTACGCAGTACGATTGCAGCTCGCTGCGGCCTACCCGACCGCGGAGCTGATGAAGCTGGGACAGTCCGAAACGGACCGCGTCATAAATAATCATCAGGGTGGCGTTGGGCACGTCCACCCCAACCTCAATAACCGTTGTGGAAACCAGCACATGCACCCGGTTCTCCTTAAAGGCGTTCATAATCTCGTCCTTTTCCTGGCTGCTCATCCGGCCGTGAAGCAAACCGATGCGGAGGTCGGGGAAGGCCTGCATAAGCTGGACATGCACGTCGATGGCATTCTGCACGTCCAGCTTCTCGGATTCCTCGATGAGCGGGCAAACCACATAAGCCTGCCGCCCTTTTTCTACCTCCTGGCGGATGAAGCCCAGCACCCGGTCCATTTTGTCGTGGGTGACGGAATAGGTCAGAATCGGCTTCCGTCCCTTAGGCAGCTCCTTCAGCGTGGAAATATCCAGATCACCGAAGGCGGTAATGGCCAGGGTCCGGGGAATCGGAGTCGCTGTCATGGACAGCACATCCGGGTTCATCCCCTTGCGCCGCAGAATCCCCCGCTGCTGGACACCGAAGCGGTGCTGCTCGTCCGTGACGACGAGCCCCAGATTGCGGAAAAACACATCCTCCTGGATCAGGGCATGGGTGCCAACGAGTATGTCGGTGAGCCCCATCTGCAGGGCGGCCAGCGCATCCTTGCGCTGCCTGTCCGTCAGGCTGCCCGTCAGAAGCGCAATTTGGACGCCGAAGCCCTCGAACAACCGCTCCAGGGAGGCTTTATGCTGCTCTGCGAGAATTTCCGTGGGCACCATCAAGGCCCCCTGGGCGCCGGCAGTAATCACCGCATAGAGACCGGTTGCCGCCACTACCGTTTTACCCGCGCCTACATCCCCTTGGAGCAAACGGTTCATGGCATGGGGCGCTTCCAGATCATCGAGAATTTCAGCGATGACCTGCTTTTGGGAGTGGGTCAGCGTAAAGGGCAGCCGCCGGACAAAATCCCGGACCTTGGGCCTGTCTACCTTGTGGGGGACACCGTCTGCCTTGGTCCGGTTCAGCAGCCTGTAGGCCTGCACCTTCAGCTGGAACAGGAACAGCTCTTCATAGACCATGCGTCTGCGGGCCGCCTGACCCTCGCGGGCATCCGTAGGCTGATGCAGAACGGCTACCGCTTCCTTGCGGGTAATAAAACGGTAGCGCTCCACCAGCTCCTCGGGCAGGACCTCGCCGATTTTGTCGCCGAATTGCACCAGAGCTTGCCGGATCACCTTTCTCAGGAAGGTCTGGGTGATCCCTTCCGCTGTGGAGTACACCGGCTGGAGTGTCCCGGTACGGGCCTTATCCCCGGCCGCCTCGGGAAATTCCGACGAGCTGACGATGATGGTCTGCCGCTTTTCCTCCCACTTGCCCGAGACCACAATTTCCTTGCCCGGCGTCAGCTTGTCCTTCATATAATGGCGGTTAAACCAAACAGCCGTGATCAAGAAACGGCCTCCCGCCATCAATCTGACGGTAAGCCGTGACTTGCTCCGGCCGTAAACGGACAGGACGGGCTCTCCGTAAAGAGTGCCCTGTATGGTAATCTTCTCCCCATCCTTAACCTCGGTGAGGTCACGGAGGCGGTAATCCTCATAACGGAACGGGTAGTATTCCAGCAGCTGCCCTACGGAGTGGAGCCCCAGTGCGCCGAGCTCCTTGGCCTTCTCCGCACCGACGCCGCGGATCTGCCGCAGGGGGATGGTATATAAATCAACGGCCGCCATGAGCCGGAACCATAAAAACCCCGACCGTCCCGCCGCCCACATGGGTGCCGATGACCGGTCCGATTGTTGTATACATCATCTCAACCACCTCAAAATGCTGGTGTATCAGCGCACTTAATTCCTCTGCATATTCCATGGCATTGGCATGGGCCACCGCCACCCGGACAGGGCCTTGGTACCGCTCCGTCAGCCGTTCCATGATGCGGACCATGGCTTTTTTGGTGCCGCGGATTTTGTCCACGGATACCACCGTGCCGTCCTCAACGGAGAGAATCGGCTTAATCTGCAGGAGAGACCCCAAAAGCGCACCGGCTTTGCCGATCCTTCCGCCCTTATGGAGGTACTCCAGCGTATCCACCAGAAAGTAAAGGGTGGTTTGCTTGCGCAGCTCCTCCACCAGTTGAAGGATCTCGTCCTTGCTGGCGCCGGCCATTGCGGCCCGAGCCGCCTCCACCACCAGCAGCCCTATGCCGTAGGTGGCGGTGCGTGAATCCACAATGGTAATGTCCGCGGGGGTATCCAGCATGCCTTTGGCCATGCAGGCCGACTGGTAGGTCCCGCTGAAGCTGGATGACAAATGAATGGATATGATAACTGTGTCCGGCTCCGCTGCCAACCGGTTGTACACCGCAAGAAAATCCAGCGGCGAAGGCTGGGAGGTGGTGGGAAGCCGCTTTTCACCGGCAAGCTTGACGTAGAAGTCCTCCGGCGAGATGGTAACGCCATCCAAATAAGCCTCGTCGCCGAAGTGGACCTTCAGCGGAACCATCTCGATGGAGAGCGCCTCCCGAAGCTCGGGCGGGATATCCGAGGTGCTGTCTGTCACAATGCGAATCCGGCCCAAGGGTTCACCTCCGTTTCGTTCTATACTCTATTCCACTGCAATCAAATACGCATACAAAGGCTGACCGCCATAATGGATCTCCACTTCCGCGTCGCCGTGCTGCTCCTTCAGGTAGGATTTGAGGCTTTCGGTATCCTCAGCATTGGCTTCCTCGCCTGTAAGGATGGTCACTACTTCCCCGCCGGACTCCAGCATGCTGTCCAACAGATTGCGGCAGGTTTCCCGGACATCCCGGTTAGCCGTCACAATCTTGCTGTCGTGGATGCCGATGAAATCCCCTTCCTTGATCTCAATGCCGTCAATGGAGGTGTCCCGCACCGCAAAGGTGACCTGGCCGGATTGGACACCGGCGATAGCCTTGAGCATAGCCTCGGTGTTTTCCTCCTGATCAGCCGACTCGTCAAAAGCCAGCATGGCAGCCATGCCTTGAGGAATAGATTTGGTGGGAATAACCACAAGGGTTTTGCCCTCCACCAAATCGGCGGCCTGCTTGGCAGCCATCACAATATTGGAGTTATTGGGCAGCACGTATACGATTTCCGCATCCACACCCTCCACCGCATGCACGATGTCCTCGGTGCTGGGGTTCATGGTTTGGCCTCCGGAGAGGACCGCATTCACACCCAAGCTGCTGAAAATTTCGGTAACCCCGTCGCCCATGGACACGGACACAAAGCCGTATTTGGAGCTTTGACCCAAACCATCCGCTCCGGCCATGGCTCCATGAACGGGAATGGGCTTCAGGGCGGCAATATCGCTTTCCGGCGCGATGTACTCATACTCATCGGCCATCAGGATATGGGTATGCTGATCACGCATATTCTCAATCTTAATCTTGGACAAATCGCCAAAATTCATGGCGTAATTCATGGCATTGCCCGGATATTCGGCATGGACGTGGACCTTCACCAGGTCATCATCTGCCACTACCAGAAGGGAATCGCCCATTTTGCCCAGTTCCTGCCGGAAGGCCTGCTCGTCAAATACATATCCCGGCACCTTGCCCGGCGTCAGAGTGACGATGAACTCGGTGCAGTAGCCAAATTCAATATCTTCGGTGCTGAGCATGGACTGGGCGCTGTGTTTGCCCTCACGGGAGGCTGCAGCGGCAGGCTGCTTGTCCGGCACGGCGGCAGGCGCAGCCTGGACCGGCGGAAGGGCAGCTACTGTTTCGCCTCTTAAAGCTGCGAGGAAGCCTTCATAGATGCACATGAGGCCCTGGCCGCCGGCATCCACTACCCCAACCTGCTTCAGCACGGGGAGCTGATCCGGTGTCCGGGCTAAAGCCGCGTTGCCGGCCTGCACCACCTCGCCCATCAGATCCACCACATCGGGAAATCTCCGGTTCACGGTCACGGCGTGTTTGGCCGCTTCCCGGGAGACAGTGAGGATGGTGCCCTCCACAGGCTTGACCACTGCTTTATAGGCGGTGTCCACACCGTTCTGCAGCGCTGCGGCAAACTGCTGGGCATTGGCGCTCTCCAGCTCCTGTACGGATTTGGCGAAGCCGCGGAACAATTGGGACAGGATCACGCCGGAGTTGCCCCGGGCGCCCATCAGCAGGCCCTTGGAAAGAGCCTCTGCCGCCTTGCCCAAATGCGGGTTCTGGCGCTTCTTTAATTCCTCCACACCGGAGGTCATGGTCAGATTCATATTGGTGCCCGTGTCACCGTCCGGCACAGGAAATACGTTCAGTGCATTGACACGGTTCACATTGGCTGTCAGGTTGCCCGCTCCCGCCAGCACCATCTGAAAAAAGTCGGTTCCATCAAGTGAAATAAAGCGCTTACTCAAGAATAATTCCCCTTCCTGGTTAACGAGATACGCGAACCCCTTGCACAAAGATATTGACGGTCTCCACTTGCAGACCGACGACATCGTTCATCGTGTACTTGACCCGGTTTTGCACATTGTGCGCCACCTCGGAAATTTTCGTACCGTAGCTGACGATGATATATAAATCAATATGCAATGCGTCCGCTTCCTGCCGGATTTCCACGCCGCGGCTCAGGTTCTCGCGCCCCAGAAGCTCCGTGATGCCATCCTTCAATTGCTTGCGGGAAGCCATGCCGACCAGCCCGTAACATTCCAATGCGGCTGAGCCAACCAATACTGCGATTACTTCATCCGACACATTGATTTTCCCGAATTCATTGGCCTGTTGAATTGGCATTTGTACCAACTCCTTTTTCTGACAAGTGGTTAAAGCTATTATGGTCCATTCTTCATTGTACTATAATTCTAGGAAGCATGCGAACCTTATTATACCGTAAGTCGGCGTGTTCCTCAATCTCCAGGCAAAACGAGGAAATGCTTGTCCCAACCGATTGACCGGAACCGGGCCTTATGCTATTATGTTATAGTATGTTTCAAAAAGAGTTCCACAACATGCAGATCTCGGATTACTCCGCAGCTCGATTTTAAGGAGGTGTCATAGATGTCCCGTAAGTGTTATATCACCGGCAAAGCCCCCAAAACCGGCAACAACGTATCCCATGCCAACAATAAGACCAAGCGCAACTGGGGAGTGAATGTACAAAAGGTACGCATCCTCGTTGACGGCAAGCCGAAGCGCGTTTGGGTTAGCGCCCGCGCTCTGAAGTCCGGCCTTGTGACCCGCGTTTAATCATTCCGTTTCCTTACCGTGCGGAATAGACAAAAAGCACCCGTACCGCTTTTGCGAGAGGTGCTTTTTTTGTCTATGCGACTGCGGCGAAAAGCCTATGCTTCCGAAGCGGTGTTTACTTTCGGCAATGGCCCAAGCACCGCTATTTGTTGTCCCAAAGCTCCCTAACGGCTATCCTCCGGAAAGCCGGCGTCGTAAGCATACGCAGACCATCGGGACTTTGGCGGCAATTCCTCGCAGCTCCTGTCGGTCTCCCGGCTGTGGTAATCTCTAGTTGTCTGCTGGCTTGCCGGAGTGCCTCTAGTGTTTGCTGAAGGTATTGAGGATCGCCTTCACGAAGCCCCCCAAAAATTTAGGCAGCTTGATGGTGTAAAATTTCATCCTAACCCCTCCCTAAGCGCTTTTCGTCAGAAAAGCCAGCATCGTAAGCATAAGCTTTTCGCGCAGGCTGCCGTCTGCAGCCCTTGCCAGCTTGCAGCCGTCCACTGTCATGTTGCTTCCATCGCTCCATGAACAAGCCTCATTCCCCTGCTCCGCTACTCTATATATATTCGCAGCACCCAAAATATGTGCCTATGAATTGCCCTACCGGAGAATGCGTGTGCGACGCATTTTCACAAAAAAAGGGCCCGGCAGGTTTTCACCCCCGTAACCCAATGTATGTGTACCAGCTTATAATTATTCCTGACGTGTTGTCCGCCTTCCATAGCATATCCGGCCCACACGGAAGCACCCCTCAAATCGGCTTTGCCGATTTCGAGGCTAATCCCCTTCAATTTGGCTTCGCCAAATTCGAAGCTTCCACAGCATATCCGGCCTCCGGCCAGGACCATGCTGTTCAGGTTAAAATGGCGACTGCGGCAGCTGCTCCGGTGTTACCCATCCATACCCCAACGCCAAAAACGTATACACCAGTGAAAAGAACAACGCCCCCACAAACGCCAGTACCGCAAACCATACCCGGTATTTAGTGGTTTCCTCACGCTTGAAATATTCCATGCCGATCAGCACGGCGCCCAGTGAAAACACATATTTAAACGGGCCGCTTGTATACATAAACATGCACAATAGCAGCGCGGCCGCTAGCATAAGCCCGGTAAAAAGCCACTTGCTGGTAGTCACCGTTACTTGCTCCTCCCTTCAAATCCCTGCAAGCCGGATGCCCGGATGCTGCGGATGGCCTCGGCCCGGTCCTGCTCGCCAAACACCGCATTGCCCGCCACCAGCACCTGCGCCCCCGCCTCGGCCACCATACGGGCCGTTTCCGCGTTAACACCGCCATCCACCTCAATCAGTACGGATGTAAGTCCGCGGGCGTCCAGCATGTCCCGCAGGGCCTTAATCTTGCCGGTGACAGCCGGTATGTACTTTTGTCCGCCGAAACCGGGGTTCACTGTCATCAGCAGCACCATCTCCACCTGGTCCAACACATATTCGATTGCCGAAAGCGGCGTCGCCGGATTCAGCACAACGCCGGGTTTCACCCCGTTTTCACGGATAAAGCCCAAGGTCCGGTGCAGATGGGTGCATGCCTCGGCATGGACCGTCAGATAATCGGCTCCCGCCTTGGCAAAAGCGGGAATATACGCATCCGGATTTTCAATCATCAGATGTACGTCCAGCGGCAGCTTGGTAACGGGCCGGATAGCTTGCACCACCAGCGGCCCGAACGTCAGATTGGGTACAAAATGCCCATCCATCACATCCACGTGTATGAAATCGGCTCCCGCCTGCTCCGCCTCCCGGACCTCTTCCCCAAGCCGGGAAAAATCCGCGGACAAAATAGAAGGGGCAATATAGATGGACATGTTAATACCTCCGTTTCCTGTCCTTCATCTCCTGCAAAAAGATCAGATAATGCTCGTAACGGCTTGACGCCACACGGCCGCCATCCGCTTCCTCCCGGACCCTGCAGCCCGGCTCCTTATGGTGCAGACAGCCGCGGAAGCGGCATTCCTCCGCCAGAGGCACAAATTCCCGGAAGGTCCGGCCCAAATCCTCCGGCTCCATCTCCATAAAATCCAGCTGGCTGAAGCCCGGCGTATCGGCCACCCAGCCGCCGTCAGGCAAAGCCAGCAGCTCCACGTGGCGGGTGGTATGCCTACCGCGTCCGAGGCGCATGCTGATTTCCCCCGTTTCCAGGTTCAGCTCTGGCAGCAGTGCGTTCAGAAGCGTGGATTTGCCCACACCGGATTGCCCGGAGAATACGCTGAGCCGTTCTTTCAGAATATGGCGGACCGGCTCCAGGCCTTCCCCTTCCTTGGCGCTGGTTACGAAAACCCGGTAACCGATCTCCTCATACAGCTTTTGTATAGCATTGGAATCCAACTGATCCGGCTCGTCGCCGGTGCCTTTGACTAAATCCTGCTTGCTGAAGCAAATCACCGGCTCGAGGCCGGAATGCTCGATATGCACCAGGAATTTGTCCAGCAGCTGCAGGTTCAAGGCCGGCTCATCCAGGGAAAATACCAGCACCGCCTGTTCAATGTTAGCCACCGGCGGGCGGATCAGCTCGCTTTGGCGCTTGTGGATCTCGGTAACGGTCCCTTCATTGTTCTCCGAATGCTCGAAGCTGACCCGGTCCCCTACCAAGGGGCTGATGCTGCGTTTCTTAAACACACCCCGGGCACGGCACTGCACGGTGGGAAGCTGGCCGTCTTGGCCAGGCTTCTCCCCATCCGGCAGCACATAATAATAACCGCTTAACGCTTTGACAATCAGACCATCTGGCATCTTATTTTATCCTCCTGATGGTGTCGGACTCGGTTTAACGGACCCGGAAGGCGCAGCCTTGGTTGCCGCAGGCGAGGCTGAAGGCGACGGGATTGCGCTGGGCGCTGACGGCGACGGGGAAGCCGACGGCTTCGTCTTCTGGTCCAAATAGTTCTGGTACGTGACGGTTTCCGTATCCCACAGAACATTGTCCCTGTAGATCAAGATAGTAGCGCCTTTTGCCTTGGTCACGGTTACCTTGACCGTAGTTAACTCGGACCCCACAACTTCCAACGTGTTATAATCTTCATTTTCAACCCTGGCATCGGAAATCACGATCCGGAAGATGGAGGACTTCCCGCTGGTGGCAGCTGTCAGCTTTTTGCTGGCCGTATAGGGCCCGGCATCCTTAGGTGCTCCGGAGCTGACGAATACCTTAAGTTCCACGGAGGGGTCTACGGATTCACCCTTTTTGAAGGGATGCGTATCCACAACCCGGCCGGAGGCAATTTCAAAGCTCTCAATATTTTCTTTACCCTTGTCACCGGGAGCCAGCTTTAGCCCCACTGCCATCAGCTTGGCCTCAGCTTCCGCTACCGTGCTGTTAATGAGATCAGGCATAACAACCATTTGCTTGCCTTTGCTGACATAAAACTTCACTGTGCCTTTAACAGGATCGAATTCCGCCCCCACTCCCGGCTCCTGGCTGATGATCGTATCCTCGGGCAGGTCGGAAAATTTGGGGTCGGATTGAATCTGTTCCGGTTTCAACCCGGCAGCCAGCAGCTCCGCCTTCACATCCTTGAACAGCCGTTCCTTGTAGTTTTGCATCATCTGTTTCTCGGCGCCTTTGCTGACCGAAAGCGTGATCTTGGATTTTTCCTTCAGCTTCGCATTATCGGGCGTTTGTTTCGTGACCTGTCCCTCCGGCTTATCGCTGAATTGCGGCTCCACCACCACCTGGAAGCCTGCTTGGGTAAGCAGACTCTCGGCTTCGGCCTGCATTTTGCCTACCACCTGCGGCACATCCACATCCCTGGGAATGATTTTGTCCTTAAAGCCGGGAATCACCCAGAACCACATAACCGCCAGAAAAACAAGAAAAATGCCTGTCCATATTGCCGGAGCGATCCAAATATTGCGCTTCTTGCGGGGCTCCGCATCAAAATCGTCCCGTTCCTCCACTTCAAGTCCCGCCCCCGGACGTAAGGCCGGCACAACCCGGGTGGCATCCGCGTCCAAGCCGTCATCAAAAAACGTCAGCTTGGGTTCGTTGCGGCGTTTGGGGTCCAAGGCCGTCTCCAGGTCCTGGAGCATGTCGGTAGCGGACTGGTAGCGCTCGTCCGGATTTTTGCGCATAGCCTTCAGGATAATATTCTCCACGCTTTGCGGAATCAGCGGGTTCACCCTGCGGGGCTCCTCCACATTCTCCTGAAGATGCTTCAAAGCAACGCTGATGGGGCTTTCCCCCAAAAAGGGCAGCTTGCCCGTCAGCATCTGGTAGAGGACGATCCCCAAGGAATAGAGGTCTGACTTGGCGCCGGTGGAAACCCCCTTCGCATGCTCCGGGGAGAAATAATGGACCGATCCGACCACAGATCCGGTCTGCGTGATGGTTGAGGAGGTTGTCGCCCGGGCAATCCCGAAGTCGGTTACCTTGATACGCCCGTTTTTGCCGATCAGAATGTTATGGGGCTTAATATCCCTATGTATAATCTGATTATGATGGGCATGTTCCAACGCATCGCAAATCTGGGTGGCAATATGCAGGGCATCCTCCACCTGAAGGGGGGCCTTCTCCCGGATCAGGTCATTCAAGGTCATGCCTTCCACATATTCCATCACGATAAAATGGTTGTCGCCTTCCTGGCCGACGTCGTACATGCTGACAACATTGGGATGGGACAGGGATGCGGCAGACTGGGCCTCCCGGCGGAACCGCCGGATAAACTCCTCGTCGTGGACATACTGCTGGCGCAGCACCTTCACGGCGACGTAGCGGTTGAGCAACAGGTCCTGGGCCTTGTAAACCAAAGCCATTCCCCCGCCGCCGACCCGCTCCAAAATCTCATATCTTCCGCCAAGCGTTTCACCGATCAAATGGATCTCACCCCTCTTTACCGGAAGCTTCCGCAGGCCGGTTCTCAATCAGAACAACTGTCACATTATCGTCCCCGCCGGCCGACAGGGCGCGTTCCACCAGCTCGTCAACCTTATGCTCCAGCGAATGCTCGGATTGCAAAACCTCCAGGCACTCATCCTCGTTTACCATATTGCTGAGCCCGTCGCTGCACATCAGGAGAATGTCCCCTTCGGCCCAGCTGTGCTCCACCACATCCACCTGAACCTCCGTATCCGTGCCCAAGGCCCGGAGCAAGACATTGCGGCGGGGATGATGGTCCGCTTCCTCCCGGGTAATCTGCCCGCTCTTCAGAAGCTCATTCACCAAGGAATGGTCCTCGGTTAATTGAACCAAGCGGCTGTCTGCCGCCAGATAAGCTCGGCTGTCACCGATATGGCCCACCACCAGCTGGTCGGGTGTAGCGAGACTGACCACAACGGTAGTGCCCATTCCCCGCAGCTGCTCCCGTTGGGAAGCCTGCCGGTAAACCTCGGCGTTGGCCGCCTCTACTGCCAGCCGGATGGCTGCCTTGCGCTCCTCCAGCGAAGCCCCTTCAGGCAATCCGGACAACTCCTCCCGGATTTTCTCAATAGCCAGCTGGCTGGCGATATCGCCGGCTTGATGACCGCCCATGCCATCGGCAATAATGGCGACTACCGTACCGTATTTTTCCGGCAGGATTACCGCCCGGTCTTCATTGACCGAGCGGATTCTGCCGACATCCGTTCTTTCCGCTGTCCGCATCCTATTCACCTCTGACTCGACTCCATATGCTTCGCCCGGAGCTGGCCGCAGGCGGCGGCAATATCCCCGCCCTGCTCCCGCCGGATCGTCGCATTGATTTTGTTGCGTTCCAGAATTCGCTGGAAGTTGAAGATATCATCCCGGGTTGTTCTCACATAATTCCGTTCTTGGACGAAATTCACCGGGATCAGATTGACATGGCTTAAGGGGATGGTCTTGAGCACCGACGCCAGCTCCTCGGCATGCTCCGCCTTGTCGTTGACACCGCCCATCAGCGCATATTCAAAGGTCAGCCGGCGCCCGGATTTTTCCGTATAGTGTCTGCATGCATCCAACAGATCCGCCAAGGGGTACCGGCGGTTCACCGGCATCAGCTTGGACCGGAGCGTATCGTTGGGCGCATGGATGGAGATGGCCAGATTTATCTGGGTATCCTCTTCCGTAAACTTGTAGATAGCCGGAACGATACCGCTGGTGGATACGGTAATGTGGCGCTGGCCGATGTTCAGCCCCTTCTCATGGGTCATGAGCCGGAGGAACTTCATGGTGGAATCGTAATTCTCGAAGGGCTCCCCGATACCCATGACTACAATGCTGGACACCCGTTCCTCAGTTGCGTCAAGCAGCTGCTGGGACTTGACGATCTGGGCTACAATTTCGCCGGGTCGCAGATCCCGCTTCAGGCCGCCCAGGGTGGACGCGCAGAAGGTGCAGCCAATGCGGCAGCCTACCTGAGTGGTGACACAGACGCTATTGCCGTAGTTATGCTTCATGATGACTGTTTCAATGGCGTTTTTGTCCTGCAGCTCAAACAGGAATTTCACCGTACCGTCCTTGGACTGGTAACGGTCGATTTCCCGGAGGGTGACAAATTCGAACTGGGCGGCCAGCTTTTCCCGCAATCCCTTGGAAAGATTGCTCATTTCCTCGAAGGACGAAACCCGCTTGACATAAAGCCAATCGAATACCTGTCCGCCGCGGAAAGCCTGTTCGCCGTTGTCCTTCATCCACTGCTGCCATTCCTCCAGCGAATAATCATATACAAAAGGCTTCATATTCTCACAACCTGCTTTTTTAGATTTCGTATCCCGTGAGCTTGTCCGGGAGTCTCCCGGACTGTCTCCACTATATTATTGTAACGAAAAAAGGCGGGACAACGCAATCCCGCCCCGCCGCTGCCGGAAAAAGTTCCTGTACGGACTGAGCTACCGCTATTTGACAACCAGCCGCCGGTTTTCCTTTTACACGGACACAGAAGCCGTTATTTGCTGAAAAACAGGGGCTTTAAACCCACATAGAGCCAAATAACAGATCCTCTGTCCGTGAAAATCACAAAGCCGCCTAAATAAACAAAATAGCGGATCGTATGTCCATATCATCAGGACCGGCGACCTAACTGCGCAGCCCAAACGGGTAACTGAACAGGCAAGCGACCAATCTGACCCCGAATCCGTAAAGTATCCCAACGGGGTTACCATACCGGTCAACCCGGCTGGATAGCTGAACCCAACCGGGCTACGGGTCAAGGCTGCTTAGCCCTGCCGCCGCAAACGGGCGATAAAGAAACCGTCCGAGCCGTAGTCCTGGGGCAAGAGCTGCAGCATCCCCGCTGCGCCTGCTTCCGCTGCTGCGCCCTCAGGGAGCAGCCCCTCCGGGAAGGGCTCCAGCACGAAGCCCGGCTCCGCGGCCAGGAAACGCTGCACCTGCTCGGCGTTTTCCTCCGGCTCCGTGGTGCAGGTGCTGTAAACCAGGACCCCTCCGGGCTTCAGCAGCTTGTGGACGGCTTGCAGAATGCTCCGCTGAAGCCCTGCAATCTCTGCAATGTCCCCTTCTGTTTTGGTCCATTTCAAATCCGGCTTGCGCCCGATGACTCCCAGGCCTGAGCAAGGCGCGTCCAGAAGAATCCGGTCAAAGCTGGCCGCAGGAAATTTCTCATCCAGCCTCCGGGCATCCGACACGACAGTCCTTATGTTCCGCAGCCCCAGGCGGTTGGCCTGGTCCCGGATCAGGGCCTCCTTATGTTCATGGAGATCCGCTGCGACTACTTCACCCTTGCCCTCCATCAGCTCGGCCATATGGACCGTTTTCCCTCCGGGGGCGGCGCAGCAATCCAGCACCCGCATCCCGGCTTCAGGCGCCACAACCCGGGCGACCAGCATGGAGCTTTCATCCTGGATGGAGAATTCGCCTGCGGCGAACATCGGATGGCCGCCCAGCCTGCCGCCGGACACCGCCACTAAGCCATCCGGGGCAAGCGCGGAAGGCTGGGTTTCCACCCCGGCTTCAGCCAGACGCTCGGCAAGCGCATCTCGTCCCCCCTTGAGCCGGTTTACACGCAGGCTGACCTTGGGCGGCTCGTTGTTGGTCCGGCACATGGCACGGGCTTCTTCCTCGCCGTACCGGCTAAGCCAACGCTTGACCATCCATTCGGGATGGGATTCCTCTAATGCAATCTTTTCCGCGGGAGGCAGGCCCTCCGGCAGTGTCAAACGCGCCTTTTCCCGCAGCACGTTGCGGAGAATGCCGTTGACCAGACCGGCGATACCCGCATGGCCCCGGCGTTTGGCCAGCTCCACCGCCTCATTGACGGCAGCATGGGGGGGAATCCGGTCCAGGTAGCGGATTTGGTAAAAACTCAAGCGAAGAAGGCTCCGAACCCACGGTTGGAGCCTTTCCAGTCCTTTGGCGGCGAAACGCCCCAGGAAATAATCTATGGTGTTCAGCCGCTGGATGGTACCGTAAACCAGCTCTGTGGCCAAAGCCGCCTCCTGGCGCTCCAGCTTCAGCTTCTCCAGCGTTTGGTTCAAGAGCAGATTGCTGTAAGCCTGATCCTGCTCCACCCGGGTCAGCACATCCATGGCCGCTTCGCGTGCCCCGGGTTTCTTTCCCGGACGATTCATCGAACCTTTAGTCAACGTCTTGCTCCTCCTGCTCCATTATAAACTTAAAGCCCGCCGCCCGGCGGACCGGCTGCGATCCTGTCCCCTTGGGCGGGCGGTGTGGAAACCACAAGAAATTCCACCGGCTCCCCCGACAGATTCATCATCTGGTGAGGAACGCCCGGGGGAACCTCCAATCCCTCCCGGGGATTCAGCACAACCGGCACCCCTGCCGATTCCAAAACCGCCTGCCCGGACAGCACGAAGAAAAACTGCCTGGACAGGCTATGGTAATGCCGGACCTCAGCCGTGGCGGGAGGCATTCTTTCATGGATGACGCTGAGCTGCCCATCCTTGACCAGATGCCAGCCGTCACAGGCTTCACCCCATATATAGTGCTCCGCATTATCCCGGCTTATTTTCATTCGGTGTTTCCTTTTGCCCCAGCACATCTCCCGGCTTCATGGCTGATCCTATCCGGAACTGGGAAACGGGCATGGCTTTTTTGCCTGCGGGCTGTACCTCTGTCAGCAGAACCGGACCGTCCTGGGCCATAACCAGAATGCCCTGATCCTCCACAGCCAGCACTGTCCCCGGCAGAGCGGGGGTGCCGCCGGCTTTACCCGGCTCGGGCAGACGCGCCGCCCACAGCTTGAAAATCTCTCCGTTCCAGGTGGTGGAAGCCACAGGCCAAGGGCTTAAGCCCCTGATATGGTTGAACACCGTTCTGGCCGGACGGTTCCAGTCCATAAACTCGTCTTCCCGGCGGATATTGGGCGCCAGGATGGCTTCCTCATGCTTCTGCGGCTCCGCTTGAATCCGGCCCGCCAGAAGCTCCGGCAGGGTGCGGCGCAGCAGCTCGGCCCCTTCCCGGGCCAGCTTATCGAACAGAACCCCCGTATTGTCCTCGTCACGGATGGGAATGGCCACACGGGAGATCATGTCCCCCGTATCCATCCCCTCCGCCATGTATATGAGGGTTACGCCTGTTTCCGCTTCCCCGGCCATCACCGCATGATGGATGGGAGCGCCGCCTCTGTATTTGGGCAGCAGGGAGGCGTGGACGTTGATGCAGCCGAATCTGGGCATCTCCAGCACCGCCTTGGGCAGAAATTGTCCGAAGGCGGCAGTCACAATCAGATCGGGCTTGTATTCGGCAACCTGCCAGATGGCTTCCTCACGCCGGATCCGCTCCGGCTGAAAAATAGGAATCCCGGCGCGAAGCGCTGCTTCCTTCACAGGAGGCGGGGTCAGAACCCGCTTGCGGCCTTTGGGACGGTCCGGCTGGGTGACGGCAAGCACCACCTGATACCCTTCATCCAGCAGCACCTGCAGGGAGGGAACGGCAAAATCCGGGGTGCCCATAAATATGATCCGGAGTGTATCCTTCACGCTTTATCTTCCTCCGGATCGGGACGGTACACCCGCTCAGCCACGTCCAGGAACAGGACACCGTTCAGATGGTCCACCTCATGCTGGATGCAGCGGGCCAGGAGTTCCTCGCCCTCAATCTCGATTTCCTGGCCGTCACGGTTCCAGCCTTTCACTGTGCACTTCTGGGCGCGGCGCACATCCCCTTGAAGACCGGGTATGCTCAAGCAGCCCTCCGGACCGAACTGCTCCCCTTCCTTCTTGATGATTTCAGGATTGATCAGCTCGATCAGCCCGCCGTATTCCTCACCGCAGTCCATTACAATGACCCGCTTCAAAATCCCCACCTGCGGTGCAGCCAGGCCCACTCCTTGGGCTTCATACATGGTGTCCGCCATGTCATCCAACAGCTTGTGGATGTTGGGAGTGATTTTGGGTACCGGTTTCGCATGCTCCCGCAGCACCGGATCGGGTTCTTTCACAATAAAACGAATCGCCATAAGGGCACCTGCCTTAAACAGAGTTTTGGATTGTATAAGCGTTAAGCAAGAAACGTCCCCCGTTTCCCGCTACATTAACACCTGAGGATCCACGTCCACGCTGATGGTCAGCTTAGTCTGCCGGCAAACCTCATCGAAGGCTTCCACAGCCCGCGCCACCAGGTCGGAGGCCGGTTGATCTCCCCGATATTTTACCATGCATTGGAACCGATATCTATCCTTGATTCGGGGAATGGGCGACGCAACCGGACCCAGTACGTCCAAGGCACGTTTCTGGGCCCCGCCTGCCTCCTCTATAAAGCCGGGAATGCCCTCTTCCCGGGCCAGCGCCTTCAGCCGGTTCACCATCGCCTCCGAGGTTTTGACCAGAAGGGCCAGCTCCGTATGGCTGAGGGTAACGAGAATCAGCCGGCAAAAAGGCGGATACCCCCCACGCACCCGGTGCTCCAGCTCCTGCTCCGCGAAGCGGTGGAAATCATGGCCTCCGGCGGCCATAACGCTGTAGTGCTCCGGCGTATAGGTCTGTACGAACACCTCTCCGGGAAGATGATGCCTGCCGGCGCGCCCGGCCACCTGGGTGAGAAGCTGGAAGGTCCGTTCCGAGGAGCGGAAGTCCGGCAGGTTCAGCATGGTATCCGCCGTAATCACCCCCACCAGTGTCACATCGGGAAAATCCAAACCCTTGGCCACCATCTGTGTGCCAAGAAGAACGTCCCCCTTTTTTTGGCGGAACTGGGTAAGCAGCTTCTCGTGGGCGCCCTTCTCCGTGGTGGTGTCCACGTCCATCCGGATAACCCGGATACCCGGGAACAGCTTCGCCAGCTCCTCCTCCACCCGCTGGGTGCCGGTGCCGAAATAACGGATATGCTCACTGCCGCACTCCGGGCAAACCGCCGGCTGCCGCTCCGTATACCCGCAGTAATGGCAGCGCATCATGCTTGAGGTTTGGTGATAGGTCAGTGAAATATCACAATGGGGACAGCCGGCCGTATAACCGCAGGAGCGGCACATGACGAAGGTGGAATACCCCCGCCGGTTTAAAAGCAGCACCGACTGCTCGCCTTTTTCCAGGCGGCTCTTGATTCCTTCGAAGAGGGATTTACTGAACATGGACCGGTTGCCGCCATACAGCTCCTGGCGCATATCCACGATGCGTACGGGAGGCAGGGGGCGCCCTTCCACCCGTTCGGCCATCACAAGCAGCTTATACTTGCCCTGGACGGCAGCCTGCCAGCTTTCCAATGAAGGAGTGGCAGAGCCCAGCACAACGGAAGCGCCTGTGGCTCTCCCTCTGGCGGCGGCTACCTCCCGGGCGTGATACTTGGGGCTTTCCTCCTGCTTATAGGAGGATTCATGCTCTTCATCGATAATCACCAGCCCCAGCTTCTTAAAAGGGGCAAAAACCGCCGAGCGTGCGCCAATCACTACTCTCACGCGCCCGGCGGAGATCTTGCGCCATTCATCGTAGCGCTCCCCGTTGGACAGCCGGCTGTGGAGCACTGCTACATCAGCCCCGAACCTGCCCTTGAAGCGCTCCACCATCTGGGGAGTCAGGGATATTTCGGGGACCAGCACAATGGCTTCTTTCCCCTCATCCAGACAGGTCTGGATGGATTGCATATATACCTCAGTTTTGCCGCTGCCGGTTACACCGTGAAGGAGGAACATGGTGTGGCTTGCCGATTTCACCGCGTGGCAGATACTGGCAAATACCTGTGACTGCTCCACAGTAAGAGGCAAAGGAGAGGTTCTTTTGAAGCTTCTGTCGGCATACGGATCACGGCCCACCTCCACTTCCTCCAGCCGGACCAAACCCTTATCTGCCAAACCTTTCACCGTACCGGCTGTAACATCTAACAGAGAGGTCAGCTCCGTCAAACGGATGGGGTCCGGGTGATCGGCTACATACTCAAGAACCTGCCGCTGACGCTTGGCACTAGCGGGCAGCTCCTGTCCGCGGAGAAGCATCTCCTCGGAAGACAGGCACGCAAACACCGTCAACACTTTTTTGACGTTCATCCGGTCCTTCAGCACCTGCTCCTCGGCCAGAATACCCTGCCTAACCCATTGGCGAAGGAGCACCTCGGAACCCGGGAAACGCTCCAGAAGCTGCTCTACCGGCAGCATTCCCTTGCTTCGGCGGATATGCTCCAGCAGCTCCGTTTCCTCCGTTGTCATCAGTGCGTATTCAGCCAGGCCACCGTCCCGGAGCGCCTCCGGGCCGATGCCCACTCTGCGTTCTGCCTTGGCCTTCAGGGCTGCAGGAAGCATCGCCGCCAGCGCTACAGACAAGTGACAAAGATACGTCCGGCTCATCCATTCGGCCAGCTCGACCAGCTCGGGAGTCAAGGGCGGCTCCACGTCCAGCACATGGTCCACCGCCTTTAATTTACGGCTGCCGGACCCGGCCGCATCCTCGGAAGGCTCCTCCGCCAAACCCACCACAAAGCCCTGTACCACCCGGGGACCAAAAGGGACAGCCACCCGGCTGCCCACCTCCACCCAGGAAACATACCGGGCCGGAACTTCATAATCAAACGGACGGTTGGTTCCCTTAACAGGGACGTCCACTATAACCTTTGCAATCATTCTGCCTGCCCTTTCACCGCCGGCTCCAGCTTCTCTGCAACCAGCCGCATCAGCCGGAGCGCCCCCTCGCGTTTGGACACAAGGGGCAGCGGAAAAGAGGAACCGTCGGAGCCATATATGGTAATAATATTGGTATCAGTGCCAAAGCCAGCCCCTTCCGCGCTGACATCATTGGCTACCAGGAGGTCGCAATGTTTGCGCTTCAGCTTGCCCTGGGCATTGGCTTCCACATTCTCCGTTTCCGCGGCAAAGCCGATTAACAGCTGGCCGTTCTTCCGTTCCCCCAGCTCCAGCAGGATATCGGGATTTTTGACCAGTTCGAGGGTTAGGGTATCCCCGATTTTCTTGATCTTCTGCTCCTCTTGACGGAGCGGACGGTAGTCCGCCACTGCGGCAGCCATAACCGCCACATCGGCAAAAGCATAACGGGTCAGCACTTCCTCCCGCAGCTCCAGCGCCGATTCCACCTTCACCAGCTCCACGCCCACAGGCTCCGGAGCACTGGTCCGGGCAGCAATCACCGTTACCTCGGCTCCCAGCTCCCGGGCTGCCTCCGCTACGGCAAAGCCCATTTTGCCGGAGGAATCATTGGTCAGATAACGAACGGGATCAATCCGTTCCACTGTGCCTCCGGCGGTAACCAGCACTTTTTTCCCGGCAAGGGGCCTGTCCGCCAGACGTTCCAGCAGCTGCTGCGCCGCTGCCACAATCTCCTCCGGCTCGGCCAGGCGTCCTTTGCCTACATAGCCGCAGGCCAAGAGGCCCACGCCGGGCTCCACATAATAAGCCCCCCGCTGCTCCAGGGTCCGCATATTGGCCTGAACCGCCGGATGTGCATACATATGCACGTTCATGGCGGGGGCGATAAGAATTGGCGCCTGTGTCACCAGCATGGTGGTGCTGAGCATGTCATCGGCGATGCCGTTGGCCATTTTGCCGATCATGTTGGCCGTTGCCGGGGCAATGATCACCAGATCGGCGCTGTCCGCCACGTCAACATGGGTGATGACGGAGGGGTCGTTTTCCTCGAAGGCATCCACGATCACATGATATTTCGACAGCGCCTGAAACGTAAGAGGCTGCACCAGCTTGGCTGCGGATTCCGTCATGATGACACGCACCTTGGCGCCCGCCTGCACCAGCTTGCTGCACAAGGCCGCCGCCTTATAAGCCGCGATCCCGCCGCACACACCCAAAATCACCGTTTTTCCCTTCAGCATATCCGTTCTCCTCCTAACCTGTAATAACTGGTCCCTGCCGCTGGCCGGATAATGTTATGAAAGCCTCGAAATTGGCAAAGCCAATTTGAGGGCCTTCTTCGACTCAGCTGCCTGTAATCATCCCCACAAAGTGACGTTAGGCTCCGAAGTAGTTCAGGTACTTTGCGGGGACCCCTTTTATCCAAATCACATACCTTACCCCGGACTCTCCCGGTTGTATAACGGAACGCTTTTTCCGCTAAACCTCCTGTCCAGCCAAACGAAGGGCAGTTAACGGAATGGTTTTTCCGCTAATCATGTTGTACAAGTGGAGGGGCCAGTAGACCAGGGCTAATAACGGAAAATCCCTTCCGCTATTCACTACCTCCATCCGCCGCGGCATAAGATAGCGGAACTTCCTTTCCGCTATTCCTTTTTAACGGAAGTCCCTCTTCCGCTACGGGCCCTCAGCCGGAGGCCAAAATAGAGGAAAAATGGCTTCCTCTATTAAATGCTGCCACGCCGGGGCAAAAACAAAACGCCCTTTTCCGCTCCATTAGACGTATATATGTTCGCACATTTTCAAAAAAATAACAACCGCTTATCCGGTTGTTATCTCTTGGTTTACTTTAAGTTCAGACCATTGTTGTCCCGGTCAGGCGATTTCTCGAATTGGATGTAATCGCCGTAAAGCTCTTCCAGAGCTACGCCGACTTGTTTGTGGGCCTTCGGATTTTTCAGATCCGTCTTGGCATTGTCCTTCAGCATGCGTGCGCGCTTAGATGCGGCGACAACCAGGGAATACTTGCTGTCTACCTTATCCAGCAGCTTGTCGATGGATGGATATAGCATATTATTGCACCTCTTCAATCCATTGTTTTATTGTGGTCACCATACGCTCCTTGCGGCAGCGCTCGGCTGTGAGGATAGCCTGGATGCGGTGACAGGCAGCCTCTACCTGATCATTGACGATGGCGTAATCATAATGCTCAATGAGCCGCAGCTCATCCCGGGCGATACTCATCCGGCTCTTAATCACATCCTCCGTCTCGGTGCCACGGGTGACGATCCGGCTTTGCAGCTCATCCAACGACGGGGGCAGAAGGAAGATAAACACTCCCTCAGGGAACTTGTTCTTAACCTTCAATGCGCCCTGCACTTCAATTTCCAAAATAATGTCCTGCCCGGAAGCCAGCGTCTCCTCGACAAATTCTCGGGGCGTCCCGTAATAATTGCCGCAATACTCGGCATATTCCAGAAGATCGTCCGATTCGATCATGGCGGAGAATTCCTCACGGCTCTTGAAGAAATAGTTGACGCCGTGGACCTCCCCTTCTCTCGGCTTGCGGGTAGTCGCGGAAACGGAATACACCAGCTCCGTCCCCATCTTGCGGAGGGCGTTGCATACCGTGCCCTTGCCGACACCCGAAGGGCCAGACAGCACCAGCAGAATGCCTCTATTCTTATTCGTCATTGTCATCGTCCTTATTGGAGAGCCGATGGGCAACGGTTTCGGGCTGAACCGCAGACAATATCACGTGGTCGCTATCGGTGATGATAACGGCCCTTGTCCTTCTTCCGTAAGTTGCATCAATCAGCATATGACGGTCCCGGGCTTCCTGGATGATTCTCTTGATCGGCGCCGATTCAGGGCTGACAATGGAGATGATGCGGTTGGCGGATACGATATTCCCGAATCCGATGTTGATAAGTTTGATGGCCATCTTGGTCCTCCTCGCCTATGCCGGTTCCCCGGGCCTTATAAGGGATTACATGCCGGCAGGCAAAAATGTTGGAAAATGAAGCAGATCTGGCAATCTGCCATCTATATCAGGAAGGCGCGAGTATTACACCAGTATCGTCCTTCTTATTCCCGCTTATTCGATATTTTGCACCTGTTCGCGGATTTTTTCAAGCTCCGCCTTCAATTCTACCACAAGCTTGGACAGTTCATAGCGGTTTGCCTTGGAGCCGACGGTATTTACCTCCCGGTTCATCTCCTGGATAAGAAAGTCCAGTTTACGCCCCACGGGCTCCTCCGCGTCCAAAAGACCGGAGAATTGCGCCATATGGCTGGCAAGCCGGGTCAGTTCCTCGTCGATGCTGCAGCGGTCCGCCATAAGAGCAATTTCCTGTTCCAGCCTGGCTGTGTCCATAACCGCATCCTGGGGCAGCAGCTCTTGAATCCGGGCGGCAAGCTTCCGGCTGTAATCTCCTACTACCTCTGCCGAAATGGCCTTCATATCAGCCAGATGTCCGTCCAGGACAGCAAGCCTGCGGAGCAAATCCTCATGAAGATGGGCGCCTTCGGCCACACGCATGGCGGACAGCTGTGCCGCCGCTTCCTCCACGCAGACCATCAGCTCCTGCTCGGGAAAAGCGGGTTCGCCCAAGGGGCCTTCGCCGGGATGAAGCAGCTCCGGGACCTTCAGCAGATCCTCCAGCCTGGGTTCATCCGTCAGGCCGAACCTCGTCTTCAACTGGTTGGCCGCTTCCATAAAGGCGGAAGCCAGCTCCCAATCAATCACCAGCTTCTTGCCGGACTGACCTTCCGGTTCAACAGTAACATATACATCTGCACGTCCCCGCTTGATGTCACGGGCGACGAGCTTCTTGATGCCGTCCTCCAGGGACAGCCACTCCCGGTTGATTTTGACCGAGGTCTCCGCATAACGGTGGTTTACAGTTCTCACCTCAACCAACATGCGGAATCCGGGAACCCTCCGGCCGGACTGGCCAAAGCCGGTCATACTGCGAATCATGCCATCACATCCGATATCCTATTCTAATTCATTTTGCCCGAGGGTACAAGTGGAAAAACCCTTTCCTTGGCATAGCGTGTCAGCTCTGCCGTCATTTCATAAAACAGCATGGGTGTCATCAGGTAAATACCGTTGAATCTGCCGAGTATGACATCAAGCAGTTCCTTGGCCAGCTTTACACCCATTTCCCGGCCTTTCTGTCCTTCCAAACCGGCCATCTGGCTCCTGACCGCATCCGGAATCCGGATCCCCGGAACCTCATTATGAAGAAATTCGGCGTTGCGTCCGCTGATCAGCGGCATAATTCCTACGAATATGGGGGTTTTGATATGACGTGTAGCTTGATACAGTCTCTCCACCATAGAAGCGTCGTAAACCGGCTGGGTCATAAAATAATCGGCGCCCGCCTCGATTTTCTTCTCCATACGCAGGACGGCTTTGTCAATATACTTCACATTGGGGTCAAAAGCAGACCCTACCACGAAGCTTGCCCGCTGCTTCAACGATTTGCCCGAAAAGGCAATGCCCTCATTCAATTGTTTGGACATGCGGATCAATTCGAAGGAATTCAAGTCGTACACAGAGCTGGCTCCCGGCAAATCCCCCACACCTGCAGGGTCCCCCGTAATGGCCAGCAGGTGGTCGATGCCCAAGGCATGCAGCCCCATCAGGTGGCTCTGGGTGCCGATCAGATTGCGGTCCCGGCATGCCACGTGCAGCAGCGGCCGCATTCCCAGTCTGTCTTTGACCAGGTAGCCCATAGCCAGATTGCTCATGCGGGTTTGGGCCAGGGAATTATCGGCCATGGTGATGGCATCGGCTCCGGCATCCCGCAAGGCGGCGGCTCCGGTCATAAATTTCCCGGAGGCAAGGTCCCGGGGGGAATCCAGCTCGACAATGACCGTGACGGACTCCCGGACCAGCTCCACAATGGAAGGTTGGATTCCTTCGGGAGCTGCAGGCTCCGGCACAAGCTCCGCCACAACTGCGTTGTCCCGTTCCGCCGGCTGAGGCTGCTTCACTTTAAAAGCCGCATCACCCGCTGCGGGAGCATAACTCTCCAGCGCTTTGGCGATGGCGGCGATATGCTCCGGGGTCGTACCGCAGCAGCCCCCGATAATCCGGGCCCCCGCTGCGGCAAACTTCAAGGCCATATCCGCGAAATATTCCGGGGTGGCCAGATAGGTGTACCGGCCGTCCACAATGCCGGGCAGCCCGGCATTGGGATAAACGGACAAGGGCACTCCCGGTGTCCAGGCGCTGTCGGCACCAAGCCGGTCCAGCGCGCGCAGTATGCCGCCGGGGCCGCTGTGGCAGTTAAAGCCCACCACATCCGCTCCGCTACCAAGAAGCCGCTGGAAAGCGCCGGCATAAGCGGTCCCGTCCAGGGTCAGCCCGTTGCCGTCTGTTGCCAGCTGGCAAATCACCGGGACCCGTCCGTCCAGCAGACGAACCGCCTCCAAAGCCGCCTCCAGTTCCTCCAGCAGATAATAGGTTTCGAGAATGATACCGTCTACACCCTCCTCAAGAAGGGCTTCAGCCTGCTCACGGACATTTTGCCGGACCCGCTCCCGGCCTGCGGGGCGTTTCCGGCCGCCGGCCAAGGAGCCTATGGCACCCAGCACATAGGCCGCTTCTCCTGCCGCCTCGCGGGCCAGGCGCACTCCTGCCCGGTTAATGGCTGCCGCATCCTGCTCCAGGCCAAACTTGGACAGCTTATCCCGGTTGGCGGAATAGGTGTTGGTTTCCACCAGTTGGGCCCCGGCCTCCACATAGCGGCGGTGAATATCCAGGATAATGTCCGGCTTCTCCAGATTAAATTCTTCATATGAAGCTCCTACAGGAAAGCCCAGCTGGTACAAGTAGGTGCCCATGGCGCCGTCCCCGGTCAGCCTTCCGTGAAGAAGGGCCTCCCGGAGATCAGGCAGCCGCTTCCGTTCCCCCATTATGATCACTCCTATATGCATCTGAAGTAACCTGGTCCAAGCCAGAGGCCGGATAGGTTACGCAAGCCTCGAAATCGGCAAAGCCGATTTGAGGGTAATCCCCGAAGTAACCTGGTCCAAACCGCATGCCGGATAGGTTACGAAGCTTCTTACACCGAAAGCTTGCCTGTGTACACCTCTTGGGCCGGGCCGGTCATATACACGTGGTTGTCAGCCTCATTCCATTCAATCAAGAGCTCTCCGCCCTTCAAGGACACCACAGCCGTTCTGTCCGTCAACCCGTTCAGCACCGAGGAAACCAGAGTAGCACAAGCTCCCGTGCCGCAGGCCAGAGTCGGGCCGGCCCCTCTTTCCCAAACCCGCATATCCGCGTAATCCCGGGTTTTGACAGTAGCGAATTCCACGTTGACCTTCCTCGGGAACATAGGATGTTTCTCCAGCTTCGGACCCCAGGTATGCAAATCGAAACTGACGGCATCGTCCACATAAATCACACAGTGGGGATTGCCCATGGACACCGCCGTAAAACGGAACTCCCGGCCATCCACCACAATGGGATAATCCACCACCTGGTCCGCATCCACGGTTGTGGGAACCTGCAAGCCCTTCAGGATCGGCGCTCCCATGTCCACCTTTACCTTTACGGCTTTGCCATTCTCTACGGTAAGCTGCACCTTTTGGGCACCGGCTCCGATGGTTTCGATGGTGACCTCCGACTTGTCCGTCAAGCCGCGGTCATACACATATTTCGCCACACAACGGATGGCATTGCCGCATTGCTCGGCTTCCGAGCCGTCCGAATTCATTATACGCATCATGAAGTCCGCTTTGTCGGACGGAAGGATGTAAACCAGACCATCGGCTCCGATGCCGAAAAACCGGTCGCACAGCTTGACGGCCAGCTCACCTGCATTGGCAGGCAGCGCCGTTTCACCCTCCACCAGGATAAAATCATTGCCCAAACCGTGCATTTTGGTAAATTCCATCTTTCAATCCGCTCCTTCTATATTAATAGTCCACTGACGGACCGGCATGTATCAAAAGCTTACGCGAGAACGCCGCCGGCCGCCATGTACTTTCAGTATGTTTTATTTCACTGGAAGCCGCATGAAGCTTTGCGGGCTGCCAAAGTGGCTCATTGGGAACAATCATAGCGTATTCCCGCCCAAAAGCATAGGACTAATCTCTATGGGCACAAACTCCCGCTTTTATAAAAAAGAGCCGATTTCCATATTATTGAAATGAAATAACTATCAATATTTGTTATACTTAAAAATTGATAGCAAGAATAATAACGAAATCGGAGAATTCAAAATGACCTTTCGCAACCGACTGATTGCCGGTTTTTCCGCCATCCTTCTTCTGATTACGATATTCAGCGCGATTGTTTACTATCTTGGCAATACACTTGATACAAAGGTGGACAACATCGTAAACGACCGTTACACCAAGGTCCGGCTGGGTGAAAAAATTCTTGCCAACGCCAGTCAAATTCAGAACCAGATTAATCTGACCACGCTAAATCCCAGCATGAAAACCGTCGACCAGCGTGAACTCCTGCTCCTTTCCTCCCAAATTCACGAGGATTTTACACATTTGGACGAATTGACCCGGTTGACCGAAGGGAAAGCATTTTTGAAAAAAGCCCGGGAAAGCTTCAGCGTTTATGAGGAGGCGACTAAAACAACCACCCCTCTCGTCAATGAAAGCTCCGGTTTGAATGACAATGCCCGCCTTATGAGCGTGTACAATCTGGAGGTTGTGCGCAAGGCCTTCGCCGATGATATGAGCCAGTACATCGACTTCCAGGAAGATGTGATGATGACTACCTCCAATAACGCCAAAGCATCGATAGAGCGTTCCAAGTTGATCATTGTGGGCTTTTGGCTGCTGCTGGTCTTTTTAGCTGTGCTGATCGGCTCCAATGTGATGCGGGGAGCGCTGCGCAGCATTAACCGCATCAGCAGTGTGATGGATGATTTCGAAGCCGGTCATCACGGAGCGCTGCCGCGGATCGCCATCGAGGAAAAAGATGAAATCAGCGACATTGCCGTTGCCTACAACAGGATGGCCGACGCCCTGGAGGAACGGGAGAACCGGGAGAAATTGTACCAGCAGGAGCTGGAGACCGAAAATTGGATCAAAACCAACCTGGCGGAAGTCGCTTCGATATACCAGGATAACCGCGACATGACTGCCTTAAGCGAGAAGCTGCTGTCCCAAATTGTGCCGCTGGTAGGCGCCTCCTGTGCCAGTTTGTATGTGATGGACCACAGCAGTGAAACCCCGGTGTATGTCCGGTCAGGGACATATGCCTGGGATATCCGCTCAGATATGCAAAGCAGCTTTGTCCACGGAGAAGGGCTGGTGGGCCAATGCGCCAAGGAAGCCAAACTTCTGAGCCTCCGGGTGCCGGAAAACTATATCCGCGTCTTTTCCGGTGTGGGCTCGGCGCAGCCTGACCACTTGCTGCTCCTGCCCATCTGCCACAACACAGAAGTGATTGCTGTGCTGGAGCTGGCCTCCTTCCAGCCTGTGGAAGGAAGCAGTATGGCTCTTTTGTCAGAGATTACCAACCACTCGCTGGGCACCTCCATCCGGAATCTGCAGTACCAGAAGCATGTGGAACAGCTGTTTTCCGAGTCCCAAACCTACAACGAAGAGCTTCAGGTGCAATCCGAGGAGCTGCTGCAGCAGCAGGAAGCTCTCCGCAGCCTGAACGAACGTTTAGAGGAGCAAGTCAAGATTTCCGAGATGAATTCCCGTTACAAATCCGAATTTTTGGCGAATATGTCCCACGAGCTGCGCACCCCGCTGAACAGTATTCTGGTGCTGGCCCAGATTCTGCGCGAGAATAAGGATGGCAACATGAGCCTGAAGCAGCGTGAATACGCCGATACCATGGTAATGTCCGGCAATCAATTATTAAACCTGATCAATGATATTCTGGATTTGTCCAAGATCGAGGCAGGCCAAATGACTCTCCTGGAGGAAAGCTTCCCGCTTCAGGAGCCGATTCAGGAGCTGAACCATCAATTCCTGCCCATGATGGACCGGAAGGGGCTTACCTTCAACCTCTTGATGGCAGATGACTTGAAGGCGATGAATGTCAGCCTGGACAAACAGCGGCTGCTCCAAATCCTGCGCAACCTGTTGTCCAATGCGCTCAAGTTTACCGAATCCGGGTCCGTCACCCTGCGGGTGTACGTCCATGAAGAGGATCCCTTCACCCTGGGCTTTGAGGTAACAGATACGGGCATCGGCATCTCCCAGGAACACCAGATTGGCATCTTCGAGGCATTCCGCCAGGTGGAGTCCAATACCAGCCGGAAGTTCGGCGGAACGGGATTGGGGTTGGCGATTTCGCAGGAGCTGGCTTCCCTGATGGGCGGCTCCATCACCGTAAGAAGCTCCCTCCATGCCGGCAGCACCTTCCTCTTGACTATACCTGTGGAAGGAACCTACTGCACCCGACTGCAGGAAAGCGCCGCAGCTCTGGAACCCGCGCCTCTGCACGTACATATACCAGAGCAGACCTTCTCCATCCTTCTGGTGGATGATGATATGCGCAACATTTATTCCCTCTCCGCTGTGCTGGAGGAATACAATTACCGGGTCATCTGTGCGGCCAACGGCGAAGAAGCCCTGTCTATGCTGGAGACCCAGGAGGTTGATTTGGTATTGATGGATATTATGATGCCTGATATGGACGGATATGAAGCTATGCGGGTCATCCGCCAATCCCCCGAATTGGGCAAAATCCCCATTATTGCCCTGACAGCCAAGGCAATGAAAGAAGACCGGGATTTATGCATTGAGGCTGGAGCCGATGATTACATCAGCAAACCTGTCAGACTGGACAAGCTGCTATCGATCATCCAGGTTTGGCTGCCCGGAAGGAATTCGTCATGACCGATCTTTTGAACCCAACGGCCAACGCCGCCGAGCAAATTGAAGCCAGGCTGCTTCTGGAGGGCATCTATCAGATGTATGGCTATGATTTCCGCCAATATTCCGAATCATCGGTGACCCGGCGTATTCTGTACCGGATGAAGGCGGAGGGGCTGCCGAGCATATCCCAATTGCAGGAGAGAATTCTCCGGGAGCCCGCCCTGTGGAAAAAGCTGTTTAACGATATTTGTATCCCCGTCACTGAAATGTTCCGGGACCCGCCCTTTTTCCAAGTACTCCGCCAGCAGCTGCTGCCTGAACTGCGCAAGCTGGACCGGATCCAGATTTGGCATGCGGGCTGCTCCACCGGCGAGGAGGTATACTCCCTGGCCATCCTGCTGAAGGAGGAGAATCTGTACGACAAATGCAGCATTTTTGCCACGGACCTGAACGACGACTGGCTGTCCCAGGCCAAGGAGGGCAAGTACCCCATTGACCGGATGCAGAACTATACCCGCAACTATATTTTGTCCGGAGGCTATCTCCCTTTCTCCAATTATTACACGGTTTCGGAGCATCATGCGGTGATCGAGCCGGAGCTGCGGAGCAATATCACCTTCGCCAAACATAACTTGGCTACCGACAAATCCTTTAATGAATTCCATCTCATCATTTGCCGTAATGTGATGATTTATTTTCAGCGCTCCCTGCAGCAGGATGTACTGAGACTGTTTATGAAAAGTCTGTCGGCCGGGGGTTTTTTGGCTTTGGGCAGCAAGGAGGCCCTGACCTTGTTTAAGGAAAACGAACGGCTGGAATGGGAGCCGTTTATGCTGCAGCACAGAATCTACCGCTACCAGAATCAATAATAAAAAGGGGTGAGAATAAGCGCCATGCAACAAGCAGCGGACATTTCCGGTGAAGCAGTAGAAATCATCATTGTTGACGACAGGAAGGAAAATTTGTTCGCAATGGAAGCGGTATTGGCTGATCCCGCCTACAAGCTGACCTGCCTGAATTCGGGAGAGGCGCTGTTGGATTATATGCTGAATGCGGATGTCAGCCAAGTGGCTGTGATTCTGCTGGATATCCAGATGCCGGGTATGGACGGTCTGGAGGCCGCCCGGTTCATCAAAAGCCGCAAGTCCTTCCGCAATATCCCCATTCTGTTCGTCACGGCCCACAGCCAGTCGGAATCCGGCATCACCAACAGCTACTCCACCGGAGCCATCGATTATGTGCAAAAGCCCTTCAACCCGGATATTCTCCGCTATAAAATCCGGGCCTTGGTAAGGGTCCATCACTACCAGCAGGAGCTGGAGCGGGCCAACCGGCGGCTGCGGCAGAAAACACTGGAGCTGGAGCGAAACAATATGATGCTGGCGGCGGCCGAGGAGAAGCTGAACCGGGTCAATCAGGAGCTGGAGCAGACGGTGGAGAAACGGACTGCCTCCTTGGTCCGGGCATATCAAGAAATCCGGGAATCCCACCTGCTGTTCCACACCGTCTTTTCCACCAGCCCCTGTATGCTGGCCATCCGTTCCGTGGAGGACACCTTCATTGATGTAAATGATACATGGCGGGAACTGTCCGGCTATTCACTTGAGGATATGAACGAGATGTCCGGGCCTTACCTTGACATGAAGGTGTTGGAGCAGGATACAGCCTTCAGCGGAGGGGCCCATGCGCCCTTTCACCGCAACATCAAAATCCAGTTCCAGACCAAAGCCGGCAACGTCCGGTTCGGCTTGCTTTCCGAACAGCCCTTGATGCTGGAGGGAGTCTCCAAGCTGTTGATCGTCATTCTGGACATCACGGAAAAGGAGCATTGGGAGAGCCAGTCCGCCCGGCTGGAGCGCTTGCACCTGATCGGCGAAATGGCGGCTGCCATCGCCCATGAGGTCCGCAATCCCATGACCACAGTCAGCGGCTTCCTTCAGTTATACAAGCGGCAGCGCCGAGAGCTGACGGAGGAGTCCGTAAACATGATGCTGGAGGAAATCAACCGGGCCAACAGCATTATCACTGAGTTTCTCACCTTAGCCAAAAACAAATCCTCCGATTTACAGACACGCAGCCTGAATGCCATTGTCGAGTCCATTTTTCCGCTGATCCAGGCGGAAGCCGTAATGAACAGCAAGCAGGCGTTGGCCGAGCTTACGCCTATCCCCGATCTTCGGCTGGATGAGAAGGAAATCCGCCAAATAATCCTCAATATGGCCTTAAACGGCCTGGACAGCATGGAGGCAGGGGGTACGCTGCGTATCGAAACCTCTTTGGACGGGGCTTACGTTAACCTCAGCATTGCCGATGAAGGCTGCGGAATGTCGGAGGAGGTAGTGCAGAAGCTGGGTACTCCTTTCTATACCACTAAAGACAGCGGCACCGGACTGGGACTTGCCGTCTGCTACAGCATTGCCGCCCGACATAACGCCTCCATCCGGGTGGAAACCGGCAGCCGGGGCAGTAAATTCATCATCTCGTTCATTCCTCCGCAGCAGCCGGAATGAACAAACAGCCCTTCCATCCCATCCGGCTTTCTTAGCCCGGACAGGGACAGAAACAAGCTGCCTGTATCACAATATTGGACTTATGCCGCTTTTTTGCCCGAGGCGGTTCCGCTTTGCACAAGGGGCGGACGTTTTTTCTTCGTGCCGCTGACCAAGCTGCCGATTCCAAAGAAAAAGGTAGGAATGCCTGCGGCAACCAAAGCCAAAATCCATTCCTTCAGTCCCAGATCCACAGTTTTGAAAATGGGCTGCAGGGGATCAATATACATAACTGCAAGCATTAGGGCAAGCGAAGAAAGCACCGCGAACACCAACGCTTTATTCTGGAAGATGTTCCGGTGGAAAATGGAACGGGAGCTGCGGCAATCAAACACATGAATCAGCTGAGCCGCCACTAAGGTAGCAAAGGCTACGG
>JAEWMH010000223.1 GCA_023393235.1 Bacillota bacterium
ACGCCCCCGTCCCCGCACATGAGCCATGGCGGGGGACGAGAGCTTGTATACTCCCGCGGTTCCACCCCAGTTGATGCGACTTTTGTCCCGGCTGGGTCCAAAAATACGCATCCGCTTTCTTGTCACCGGCTCGGGAGCGCCTGTCTTGCGGCTGCTGTACCGGGCTTCCACTATCCCCGGTTCGCTTCAACAGCAGGCTGCCGCATAGATTTCTCCGTCACAGCCGAATCTTCGATTTGCTTACCATGTTATCCATAATGAGGGGGTTTGTCAAGCTGCGGGTATCCCGGGACATTGCCCATCATGCCAGGTTTGAAACCTGTGCTTAATGCGCCGGATCCCAGCCGTCACTGCCGGCCAGCACCGATTGCGTATTGATGGCCGCTGCCTGGGACGCGCTGAGCTGCCGTGACCAGCCCACCCTGCCGGATACCGCCGCGCCTGAGCCTGTGTTGCCGAATTCGGCATACCGGGCGGTGCTTTCGTTAGCGGCATTGCCCCAGTTATTCCACCCCTCCGGCTTAATGTGGGTATCCATGAAGGAGTACAAATAATGCACCGAGGCATACGGTCTCCAGGGGCGGCCCAAATGAACGGCGTCGTCCAACGAACCCGAACGGGTCAGACTGCTGTTGATGAACACATAGCCATAGGCTGTGGCCTGGTCCGTGGAAGCCGCGGTAACGTAGCCGTTGCCCAGGCTTTTGATCTCGCAGTTTTCAAATACCGCAGTAGCCCCGCCGAAGATGAAGTCCACTGTGCCTTCAAAATAGGAGTTGCGGTAATAGTGCCTGCCGCCGTTGGCGTAGAGGGTATCCTGATTCCCCAGAATCCGCACATTAGTAAAGCTGGCCCGGTCTCCGGTCACATACAGGGCAACCGCTTGTCCGGCAGTGGCGCCGGCGGTATTGCGGAAGGTGATGTTTTCCGCCGTAAAGTTATTGCCTCTGACATAAACGCTTGAGCTATTGGAGGTGCCGCCTGCGGAGCTTGCCGTATCCGCATAGGTCAGGATGGCCCCTTCGGCACTTTCCCCAATCAGCGTGATATTCGGCTTGTTGGCGGGGAAGTTGAGCTTTTCGGTATAGGTGCCATTTTTCACAAAAATAGTGACGTTGGCTGTATTATTGACCGGCACGGCATCAATAGCCGCCTGGACGGTAGTGTATACGCCCGATCCCCCGCTTTTACTGACGACAAGTGCTCCTGAAGGTATCGCTGAGGATACCGGCTTCACCAGAATATCGTCCAGATAATGGGACCCGGCGGAGCTGTTGGGCGTAAAGGACTCGTACCCGTCGATGTTGGAAACAGCGTTGAAAAAGACGGCGGCACTGGCTTTTTTGACCCCGTTGACGTAGACATCCGCCTTATCCGTGGCCGGATCAGCTACGATCCGGATGGTGTACCAGGTATTGGCGGCATAGCCGCTTTGGAGGGTTACATAGGTGCTGTCCGGGTTCCGGTACGACAGACTGCCGCCGATGGTTTCGATGGATACCGCAGCCGTTGTCCCGCTGAGGAAGCGGAATACCTTGGTGTTATTGACCAAGGACGGCTGCATGAACTTGAAGGTGGCCTCCACCTTGCCGGTCTGGGCGGTGAAGCTTTTTTTCAACCCGGATAAGGCCGTGGTGCTGGTGTCGTTAAGAAAAATACTGCGGTTGGCCGAACTGGGCACAGCCGCCACACGCACTGTTCCTCCATCTTCGGATACGGTAAAGCCGGAGGGTTGGCTTCCTGCGGCGGTACTGTTAAAGTTGTTGTCCGCCAAAGGTGCTGCAGCCAAGGCCTGTCCGCCCGGCGCCAGCCCGAATAATGCTGCGGCCAGTACGGCTGCGGCACCGGCGGTGAACCATTTTTTCATCATCATAAATTCCTCCTTTAAGTTGGGAACTGTCCGTTATTTGCGGATCTTGCCTGCTCCTGCGCTCTTCAGGACATAAGCGGGAACGGATGAAGCGCTGTCCTTCACGTAGGTGTAAGAGCTGGCCGGGTTAAACGTGGTACCCCCGGTCTGGTTGACGCCTGTGCAATTCTCCTTTATATTGTCGCTGGTAAAAACGACATTGGCCGTTGAATCCCCCAAGGTGGTGATATCCTCGGAATTCTTGAAATAATTGGCCTCCAAAAGCACCTGTGCCGTATTGTGGCTGGCTGTACCGTAGTCCCCCAGATTGAGGAAATAGTTGTTGAATACATGGACATCCGAATTGTTGACCCGGGGATTGCGCTGGTTGGTGCCGTTGAAGAAATTATGATGGATCGTGACCTTGGGACGGTTATCGTATTCGTCGTTGCCTACGGCGAAGGTTTTGTTGTGATTGCTGAATTCCGTGTTTGATACCGTCACGTAATCGGCGCCCTTCACCACATCCACCAAACCGTCTTCCATATGCGTCAGCGTACAGCGGTCAATCCAGACATGGTGCGCCCCGTTCTGCACAGTAATGGCATCCCAATCCCCCAGCTTGCCGTCCCAGGACTGGAAGGAATCCTTGATGGTCAAATTGCGGATAATGACGTTCTTCTCATTATTGGTTACCTGCAGCCCGCCATATTGCAGCGTAGCATTGGTGCCCATACCCAGAATGGTCTTGTTGGATTTCACCGGAATGCGGGCGCCCCAGGGAGACATCTGGATGGTGCCCTGGACCCGGATGACCAACGGTTCCGTGGAGCCAGCGTACGCCTCCAGCTCCGCTTGGGTGGTGGCGGTTACGGTGGCGCCCCCCAAACCGCCGGTGGTGCCGTTTTGACCAAGAGCATTGACGCTGGCCCAGCCTACCGGACTCAAATCCTTGACCATAACGGAATACATCTCTCCTCCGGCTGCAGCGCTGCCAAGGGAAACCGTCGTATTGGCCCCTACATCCTTTTTGTACACCCGGAAGGTTTTGCCTGCGCTGTTGGTGATGTCGTCGTCCGTATCGTACCAGTCCGACAGCCACGAAGGGATGGCTTTGCTTTTGTCTGCCGCCACATAAATCTGCGCCCGCACCAGCACCTTGAAGGAAACCAGCGTACTGCCGGTGTAGCTTTTGGAATCGGCCGCTGTCTGGATCCACTGCCAGCCGTAATACGGGTCCTTCAGCGCGGTCCAGGTAATACTTTGGTCACCATACTGCTTGTCCCCCATCTGCAGGCTGTACTGGAGCGACCAATCCGCACTGTTGGCGGAATCTTGCACCGCAAGATTGGTGATAATGCCCAAGGATGCAGGGCCTGCCGCCTGGACCAGAGCCGGTGATGCTCCCACTGCCGCTGTCACAAGCAGCACCAACACAAGGAGAAGCATGGAACTGGACTTCCGGAATCCTGCCTTTACACTCATTCCATTCATTCGATTCCCCCTCCATATATAGCGTTTTCATAAGCTATATAAACGGAAGCCTGAGGATCAATTCCCCAGGCTTCCGATAAGCGCTTGCTCCTGATGTCCAAACAGCCCTTCCCGTTAACACTGCTGCAGGAGCAGATGCACTACGGTACATCTCATTATGGTACGGTCTTCCAATAAAATGCTATATGCACCGCATAACCAAATTGCTCGGAAGCTTGGCAGACGGCATAACGGACCGACAGTATACATCAGACAACCTGCCCATGTGCAGCAAACAACCATTTTCTACTATTTTTATGGTTTCCGTTCCATTTTCCCTTGGCCCTGACCTTGGAATTGACCTTGGAATTGACCTTGGCCTTGGCCTTGGGATTGGTTCTGGCCATTATCCGGAATGGTCTGGGCGGAGATGAATTCGCAGGCGGCCAGGGACAGACAGCAAATGAGCAGCACCCCAAGACGGGCGGCAGCCTTCCCTCTTTTCATTCCTTCATCCCTCCTTTTCCGTGAATAGGGCATCGTACATATCCTTGAAGCCCATGTAGGACATCATCAGCAGAAGCGGATAAACGGGAAACAGATAACGGGATTTGATCTCCCACAGCAGATAAAAGGCGATAAAACCCAGAACCACCAGCACCAGCGGGGTTTCGGCGAAGCGCCCGAATTTCAGCCCGCCGATCAACCGGACCAGTATAAAGCCATACATCAGGATGTTCATAGCGTACATGGCCCATGTGAGGCCCACTCTGGCGGTGGAGTCACCCTTGAACAGCTCCGTGGCAAAGGTAGTGTAGCTGTACTTATCCCCTACGGCGCCCATGCCCCGGCCAAAGGTGGAGGAGCCGTTGCCAATACCGTACCTCTCCATCTGGTAGGTGCCTTCGGTCCAGGTCCAGACCAGCTTCTTGGCGTACATCTTGAGGAGGCCTCCCGTTTCCGCTTCAGACAGCTTGCGGCTGATCTCCTCCTTAAACAGCTCCGTGCTTTTCTCCTTGTCATAGCCGGCCTGCCGCTGATAAATATTGTAGCTTTGGCGGTTGTCCCAAAAGCCGAAGGTGCTTTGGTTGATCCCCATGTTCAGCCACATGTAGACGGGAGCGGAGTTAGCGTTTACCGCCCCCTCCACCTTGCCGGTTGCCTGGAGCAGCAGATTCTGTGTCCAGCCCGGCGTCATAAAAACAAGCACCGTTACTGCAAGGGCCAAGGCTGATTTTTTGACCACGATGCTCCGGATTTGAAGCAGCACACTGATGGCGATGGCCACCAAGAAAATGGCCCCGATGCTCCGGAAATAATTCCCGATTGCCAGCAAAACCGCTGCAAGGATCATATATTTCAGGGCTTCCTCCTTCATAAACCGGACGGCAAAATAAAGGGCCGAGGTAAGAAACGCCGTAGCGATGACATCATTATAAATAAGGTTGTTCATAAACAGCGCCGGGGCATAACAGGCTGCCAGGATAAGAACGCCGTAATCCCGGCTTCGGGATTTCACATTCAGCTCCTTGTAGAGCAGGTACACCATCAGCGTCGTGATCAGGGTGAAGCCGATGTTGAAGAGCTTGATGACCAGATAATTGTCCGGGAACAAAAGCAGCAGCGTCTTCAAATACAGCACAAAAGAAAAGTTAAACGGAAACATATGCAGATAGCCGGTGGTTTGGAACGAGGAATAATCCCCCCGGTAGAGCATGTTTTGGGCCAGGGCCAGCACCGTTTGGGAGTCGTCCGTAGGCAGCCGGGGAAACAGGAAAATAATCGCTGTCTGGACGGCGAAGGAAGCGGCCAGTACAGCCGGAATGATAATTGTCGGACTGAATCTGTCCAGCCTCCGGCACAGCGCATACAGGCCAAGCCCCGCCAGCAGCAGTGCCGCGGCCGTAACGATGAACAGCAGAAGCTGCTGCTTTTCCAGCACTGGTGTATCTCCGTACACTGCATACAGGTACTTTGCCCGCACCAAAAAGGAGGAGGCGACAAACAGCCCCAGGAACAGTGTAAGCAGGATGTAGAGCAATTTGTGAATTCCTTTGACCATGGAACCCCTCCTAAAGCTTCCGTGTGATTTTTCGGCAGGATGCCCTGATTATAAAGGCCCAACCTGAAAATCCGTTGAAAGGCGGAAGCAGGCAAAATGCAAATCTGCAGTTATTTTTTAACATTACTGACGGACGGACACCTCATCCTGCAAATCTGCAGTTATTTGGGGCCGCCCCCCCCTTCAAACGTACGCTTGCTCCGCAAATAACTGCACTTTTGCAGGTAAACAACGGATCTTCCCCGATAACACAGAAATGAACTGCACTTTTGCAGGATGGGCCGGTTCCTTCCCCGGCTGTCCCCTTGCACAACAAAAAACCGCCGGAGCGTCTTTCCCTCCAGCGGTTCCATCCTTGCTTATTATAAAAAAATCAGCTCCGCGGCACCAGATCGCAGGCATCCGCCGGCATCCAGTGCTCGTCCTGGCCCTCCCATTTCACATTGCAGCCAATGGGATTGGTCAAAGGCACGGACAACGGCTTGCCTGCCACGAGCTCCGACAAGGCCCGGTCCAGATCATTGACGGTGGCCTTCTCCGATTCCCGCGGGTTATCCAGCCCCCGGCCGGAGTATACCAGCTTCCGCTCCCCGTCGAACACGTAGAAGTGCGGCGTGCGCAGGGCACCGTATGCCTTGGCAACGGTTTGGTCCTTATCGCGGAGGTAGGTCCAGGGAAACTTCTGCTCCTCCATCCGCTGGACCATATGGTCGAAGGAATCATCGGGTTTGGTGATTTCACTGTTGGCGTTGATGCCCACAAAAGCGACACCCTGTTCCTTGTACTTCAGCGCAGTGTGGCGGGTTACCTCATCGGAGCCGACCACATAGGGACAATGGTTGCAGGTGAAGAAAACAACGAGTACAGGGGCTCCGGCAAAGTCTTGCAGCGAGTAGGTTTTACCATCAGTAGCCGGCAGGGAAAAATCCGGCGCTTGCTCACCCAATTGCAGCGTAAATGCCATTTCATCGCCTCCATCACGGATTCCGGCCTTGGCCGTCCCCTAAATTGTAACGGAGCCTCCGGGAGGAAAACAAGGCGAAACCGGATCTCCGGCTTATCCCCCCCTTAAATCCACTGAACAACCTCTTCCATCGGACGTCTTGTTTTGGGCTGGGGCTCCTTGGCACGGTAGCCGAACCCGGCCATCACGGATATGCCGAAATGCTCCGGATCGAGAATGCCCTCTTCCTGCAGGATGCTCTCCACCGCTGCCGGATTGAAGCCTTCGATGGGGCAGGAATCAATGCCCAGGAATGCAGCCGCCGTCAGCATATTGCCCAATGCAATATAGCTTTGTTTGCAGGCCCAATCGAACAGCGCCCGGTCATTCCCCAGCAGGTTGAATTCGTTGCGCTGGAAATTTTCGTACACAGCCTTCATCTTCTCTGCCACAGCCTCCGGCAGCTTCTTCACCTCGGTCATCATCTGGGTGATGTAATTGCCGCTATAGATCACGTCTTTGGACTTCCGGGCCAGGATAATGACAAAATGGCTGGCCCCGTTCAGGCTGTTCTGCGCCCCCCAGGACACCGGGAAAAGCTTCTGCTTCAGCGCTTTGTCCTGGATCACCAGGAACTTCCACGGCTCAAAGCCGAAGGAGCTGGGGGACAGTCTCCCCGCCTCCAAGATCGTGTTGAAATCCTCCGGGGTAATGATCTTCTCCGGATCAAACTGCTTGCAGGCATGGCGGAACTCCATTACATCCAGGAACTGCTGATTTTTTGTGGAAAGGGTGGACATCATCAAAACCTGCCTCTCAATTGGTATGCCATTACCATAGCATAACCATGTACCGGATTGAAGTACGCACATTTTTGATATACAATATCATATTAATATCCTAAGTATCTTTTTTATCCTAAAGGGAGAGTGAAGAGGAATGGACCATTGTGAAGCTCCGGCAAACCAGCATCAGCCCTGCGCCGTGGAAATCACCTTGAATATCATCAGCGGCAAATGGAAAGGCATTATTCTGTACCGGCTGTTGAACGGCAAAAAGCGGTTTAATGAGCTCAAACGGCAGATGCCCAATGTGACCCACCGGACCCTGACCCTGCAGCTGCGTGAGCTGGAGGCGGACGGGATCGTGAAACGGACTGTCTACGCCGAGGTGCCGCCCCGGGTGGAATATGAGCTGACGGAGCTGGGAATGTCCATGACTCCCATTATTAAGGCCATTTACGACTGGGGCGTCAGCTACCGGAACAGCCAGCAATCTCAGTCCGCTGCGGCTCTGGAGGCCTTGGGCGGAGAAGCCTAAGAGGCAAGGAAAACGACGGGAGAGGCAGAGGAGGATGGCCGTTTTGATGCGGATTTATGCGGCCGATGATCATATTATGGTGTTGACGGATGCGGTGGACGCAAGCTTCCACCGCCATCTGTACGTGCAGCTTTCCATTGCACTGGACAAGGAGTTTTATATGGAGGTGGACGGCACACGTTTCCTGTGCGCCGGGATTGTGCTGGATTCGCAATTGGAGCATGGCATGGACAGCAACAGAGGCAGGCAGCTCTTTTTATTGGCGGACCGGGCTTCGGGTCTGGCTGCCTGCCTTCGTGCTGCTTTTCTGGAGAAGGAGGGCGGACGTTATAACCTGCTGTCCGGGGAGACGGGACGCCGGATCGGCCAGCTGCTGGACCGGGAGCCGGAGCTGTGGGAGCAGGCCGTCAACTATCCGCAGCTGCTGTCCCGTGTGCTGGAGCTGCTGGGCATTGTTGACCGGACAGCAGTAAACCGGCGGATCTCCGATCCGAGAGTGAGGCAAACGGTGGAGGCTCTGCGGACCGGCCGCCTGAGCGGCTTGACCATGGCGGAGCTGGCCCGGCGCACCTTGCTTTCGCCCAGCAGGCTTTCCCACCTGTTCAAGGCCGAAACCGGCATGCCCCTGGGCAGCTATATGGCGCTGCACAAGCTGGAGAGCGCCATGCAGCACCTGCTTGAGCATGGCAACGCCACAGAAGCCGCCATGGAGGCAGGCTTCGACAGCCCCTCCCATTTTGCCGCAGCCAGCAAAAAAATCCTGGGCATGAGCGCCACCTCTATCCGGCGGGATAGCGTCTTTTTGAAAGTTTCCCTCTTCGACACGTGATACGCTTGGATCAGGAGGTGCTTGAGGATGGAGCATACGAATCCGATGGAGCGTTTTTTGAAACCAACGGCAATTTTGGACTATAGGGATGCGGGGATAAGAAAGCTGGTGGAGGAGCGCGGCTGGCTCAACCTGGACAGTACCGGGAAAATCCTGCACATCTATAACTTTGTCCGGGATGAGATCGCTTTTGGCTATAACGAGGATGACGCTATTCCGGCTTCTGCGGTGCTTGCGGATGGTTACGGGCAGTGTAACACCAAGGGTGTCCTGTTTATGGCGCTGCTCCGCGCTGCAGGCATCCCTTGCCGGATGCACGGCTTTACCATTGACAAAAAGCTGCAAAAGGGAGCCATGAAGGGCTTCTATTACCGGCTGTCGCCGCGGGAAATCCTGCACAGCTGGGTCGAGGTTTATGTGGTTACGCAGGACAGGTGGTTGAATATGGAGGGGTTTATTCTGGATCTGCCTTACCTGTCCAAGCTGCAGCGGAAATTCGCCGATTGTACGGGCTCCTTCTGCGGGTATGGGGTAGCTGTAGCGGATTTCCGGAATCCTCCGGTACAGTGGGACGGCAATGATACGTATATCCAGAAGGAAGGCATCGTCCGGGACTTCGGGGTGTTCGACGGTCCGGACGAGCTGTTCGCCGCACAGCGCCAGGAGCTGGGGCCGGTGAAAAGCCGGCTGTTCCGGTATGTGATCCGGCATCTGATGAACCGGAATGTCCGCCGTATCCGAAACGGGTAGACGGCGGTCGGCCCAAAGGGGAGCTGTTACGCGCTGATCGGACAGCTCCTTTCGTTACGGCCGGTTATTGCAGCTTGCTGATCCGTCTCAGGTTAATCACGTTAGAAATCAGGGTTGCCATCCCCCCGAAAAAGCTCCCCCACCCCCAAATACTGTCGAGCACAATACCGACAGCTCCCACACCAAGCAGGATCATGCCGATGGCGCTGCCGACATACGAGCCGGTTTGGGCAACCTTCCGGGAAGGGTAGGTGCCACTTGCGGCACGTTTGGTGAAGGCGGCCATTTTTTCATTGTGGGCCTTCAAATCGAATTTTTTCATTACTGCTCCTCCTATTCGAAGATGTGATCCAATACATGATCCAGCATAAAATCAAACACCTGGAAATGGTCGTACAGCAGCTTTTCCTTATTCGCGGCAACGTTCAGCATGGAAGCCAGCACGGATAAGGCCATCTCCTCCGGAATCCGCAGGGTCAAATAGGACTTAGCCAAGAGCCGCTTGGCCCCGGCCAGACTGTCAAAGCTGATGGCCTGCTGTTCCTCAGGCGCCAGCTTATTGATAAACCCGGTAAAATCGGCGCTTGCCGTGTCGTACAGAAACGGGCTTTTGTCATATTCGGCATAAACGGCTTTTAACGCTTTGGCTAAACCGGACTTCCCTGGCTCCTCTGCCAGAATCTCCTCCATCAGAGCATACAGGCTTTGCTGCACATCCAGCAGCGTTTCATAAAACAGCCGTTCCTTGGACGGGAAAAAAATATAAAACGCGCCTTTGGAAATGCCGGCCTTCTGGCAAAGCTCATCGATATTGGTCCGTTTGTAGCCATAATGTTTCCAGCTAAGTCTGCAGCTGTCGATGAGGATGCCGCGGATATTCTGTTTTTCCTGCTCGCTGAAGCTTTTGGGCAAAAGACTCACTCCGTTGTGGGTTTATGATCAAGCTTTGTTCATGATCAAGCACTTCAGTTATTGTGACTGTATTTATTTTTTTAGTCATATATATCTTAATCCATACTTTCACTGTCGTCAATCCGGAAACACACTAAAAAACCCAAGAAGCAAAAGCCGGTTACAGCTTTTCTTCCCGGGTTTGTCCCATCGGAAGGCATTGTGAATACGGGTTATGCCACCGGATACCCGATCGCCTCCAACTCCTCCAGGGCAGAAACGCTGTCTCTGTCCGGTTTGAGGGCAGCGATAATAGCAGCAGTAACGGGCTCCTGCCGGTAAATGGAGGCCACAGCCTCCAACTGGCCCTCTCTTTCCGCCATTTCGTAATAATCCTTGGCCCACTCCAACCAGGCATCGGCATCGTTGAAGATGAGGCCCAACAGAAAGCCCTCCCCATCATCCTCATCCTCAGGAATCACCACATTCCCTTTTTTCCAGGCGGTATCCGTTGAGGTTCTCCACAGGCAAAAGGTCACATCCTCCCGCTCCGTCTCTTCCCCCAGAAGTGCCAGCAGGTCACCGGGCACATCCTCGTAAATCCCCGGCGCAACCGTCTCTTCCTCATTGGCATAAGGTGACAGCGCGGATTCATGGTCGAAGCCCTTCATTACAGCGCCTGCTTCATGGAACAAGATGTACATATGGTCTCCTGACCCGTTGTCGATCTTGACCATATCGGTTCCTTCCGAAATATTCCGGTGGAAATGATGAAGTCGCAGATACTCCTCATGATCCTCAATCAAAATAATATCCAGCGCTGCCTGGGAGCGCAGGAGCCCCTTCAGCACCTCCGGCACGGGTAAAGCATGGTGTGCTGCTGTTGACATATTCATTCTCCTCTTTTGGCGGTCCGGACTCCCCTGCGGCTTACAGCCTTTTGCGGTACATCAGCTCATCGGAGCGGCTATACCCCTGCTGCTCATAAAAGCGCTGGGCGCCGGTGTTGGTTTTGCCGGTGAACAGCTGGAAGCTCCTCACGCGTTGGTCCCTGAAATAGCTTTCCGCCGAAGCCATCAGCGCTGAAGCCACTCCTTGCCTGCGGTATTCCTCCCGGACAAACAGCTCCGTAATCTCGATATAGTTGGTGTCGTAGCACATGGAAACACTAAGCTGCACGCAGCAGAAGCCGGCAGGTTCACCATTTACCTCGGCGATCAGCACTGTTTCGCGGGAATTACGGCGGATCGCTTCTGTAAGCAGCTCTTCCGTGGTGGAGCCAGGGCCGTTAAACAGCTCATTCATGGCAAAAAGAGCCGGGACATCAGCGGTTTGGGCCTTCCTGACACTGACCCGCCCGGCAGGAGAGAAAGGATCAGAGCCAGCCTGTGGCTGCGCCGCTGCCGCCGGTTTGTCCGGTTGCAGCTCCACCGGGCTGCCGTATGTATTGCGGAAAGCCATCTCCCGGACGGGCCTGCGGGTGATCTCCTTCGGCTCCCCGGCGGGGTATCCCACCGGCAGCAGGAACAGGCAGACCACATCCTCCGGCAAACAGAGAATCCGGCTTGCTTCGGCTACGTCCAAAAACCCTACAAAACAAGCCGCCAGCCCATGGGACACCGCCGTCAGAAACATATGCTCCGCCGGAATCAGCGGGGCGGCATTGGCGAATAGAGTGCGTACGCTGTTCCGGTCACCGTACCCGTTGAGAAAATCCAAGAACGGTCCGCCGAACCGGGTCCGGTTGACCAGCAGGCCAAAATCCTCCTCCGGCAGGTCCCTCAGATCCGCCTCCAGCCTGGCGCAGCAGGCAATCACTACGGGCGCTTCGGCAATCCACATCTGTTCTCCTGCAGCGGTGGCCAGCGCGGTTTTGGTCACGGGATCATCCACCAGACCGAAGATGTGGCTTTGTCCGTTCACCGCCGACGGCGCAGTCTGCGCCGCCTCCAGCATCTCCTCCAGAATATCCTCTCCGATGGGAGTAGGCAGGAAGGTGCGGGCGGATCTCCTTTTGCGGAACACTTCTCTCATATGCATGTGCAGCTCCCCTAACGATAAGGCGTTAGCTTAAGTGTAGCAGAGGCGGGTGGCCGCTTGTTGGGAAAGTATGGGTCTAAACGGTTCTTTCGCAGCACCGGAGGGAGCCTGAGCGCCTGCCTCTGGGTATTTGGGCAGCCCCGGCACAGAGTCAAATGAAGCTAACGGAGGCAGGAGCCGCTATTTGGCTCTTTTTTGGGGAGCAGCAGATTCTAACGGAAGTCACGGCCGTTATTTCCGGTTTTTTGGCCCGCAGCACACCCTTTTGGGGCAAATAGCGGCTGTGGCCGCCGTTAGAATTTTTTCCGGGGCCAAAAGGGGCCAATAAGGGCTGTGGCCGCCGTTAGCCGCGGGAATTCAGCGGGCTGACAGGGAAAGAACGGTGGGCTGACACTGGCAGTTGCTCCGGGGGGAGACCGGTGGGCTGACGCCCGAGCCTATACCCCGTCGGGCATGCTTTCCAGCCGCATTCCACGGCCTCGGCTCCTATTTTTCCTCCAGGGCCGAGCGGATGTCCGGGTAGCGGAAGCGGAAGCCCGCCTCCAGCGCCTTGGCGGGAAGGACCCGCTGGCCCTCCAGCAGCAGCGCGGACATCTCGCCCAGGGCAAGCCGCAGCGGCGCCCCCGGAGCCTTGAGCCATGCGAAGCTGTGGAGCACCTCCGCCGCCGCTTGGGCAAACTCGCGGTTTTGCACCGGCTGGGGCGCCGTTGCATTGATGATGCCGGACATGGCCTCATGGTCCAACACATACTGGATCAGACGGACCAGATCCTGGCGGTGGATCCAGGACATCCACTGCTCCCCGCTGCCCAAGGGGCCTCCCACGAAAACGCGGAAGGGCAGCAGCATCAGCGGCAGCGCCCCGCCGTCCCGGTCCAGGACAATGCCGAAGCGCAGCACCGCTCTCCTCCGGGCGGGAATGGAGGCTGCCGCTGCCTCCCAGTCACGCACCACCCCGGAGAGGAAATCCCCCTCACCTAAGGCACTGTCCTCCGTGAAGGTTCCGGAGCGGGAGAAGCCGTAAGCGTTGACGCCGGAGGCCTGGACTAGCACCTCCGGGAGAGCATCCGCCGATTCCAGCAGCCGGGACAGCCGGTCGGCTGTCTCTACCCGGGAATCGCGGATTTTCTCCTTGGCCGCATGAGTCCAGCGCTGGTTGATGGTTTCCCCCGCCAGGTTCACCACGGCGTCCACGTTCTTCAACAGCTGGGGCCGAGCTTCCAGCGCCTCCCAACTGACCAACCGGAAAGTGGCGTCCCCCTCCGCCGGCAGCGCGGCGGCCCCTCCTCCTCTCCGGCTGATGATCCAGCCGCCATGTCCCGCTTCGGCCAGCGCTGCGGTGAGAGCGCTGCCAACAAAACCTGTGCCGCCTGTGATCAGAATGTTCATGCCGCATCCTGCCTCCCTTTTGTCCAAAGTAAATTCCCATATGTCCACTGTATCCCCGTCTGGTTAAGGCGTGATTGCCCCGCGCCCAATCACAGGGGTGTTCTCCACGGCGTCGTGGCGTAACGGAACTGAGCGACTCTTAGACTAGCAAATTTGCTGTTTTCGACGGCTTACGGAACTGAGAAGCGCTTAGCAGGGAAAAACGGGCTCTTCAGAGTAAAATGAGGCCTGTAAGAGTCGCTGAGTTCCGTTAAAAAGCAAAGTTGCTCCAAAACCGCCTGTAAGGGTCGCTGAGTTCCGTTAGCGTTTTGCCGTTAGCGTTTTGCCGTCAGCGTTGTGCCCATTACCGTTTTGCCGTTACCGTGGTGCCGTTACCGTTGTACCGTTACCGTTGTACCGTTACCGTTGTACCGTTAGCGTTTTGCCGTTACCGTTGTGCCGTTACCGTTGGTCGTTACCGTTGTGCCTTTAGTATAGTTCCGTTAGCGTACGTAATGCGGTTATCCCATGCCCATCCGCATGCTGCGGTACTGGCCTGGTGCCATTCCCGTCCGGGTGCGGAACAGGCGGATAAAATAGTTCACGTTCTCAATGCCAACCTGAAGGCCGATCTCCGTGACGGAGAACCCTGTGCTCTCCAGGAGTGACTTGGCTTTTTTGATTTGCAGATCATGGAGATACTGCAGCGGGCTCATGCCTGTATGCTGCTTGAGGCAGCGGGCCAGGTAGTCGAAGTGGAAATGCAGCGCCTGCTCCATATGCTTGGCATCGAAGGGACGGGCCAGATTCTGCTGCAGATACATAATGACCTGATCGCAGAGCAACCTGGAGCGGGACGTGGACCGGCTTCGCGCCGAAGCCTGCAATTCGGCCAGCAGCCCGGAGAATTGGGCCTGCAGGGGCAACGAGCTGGCCGGCGATAAGGTCTGCTCCAGCTCCAGCATCCGCTGCAGATACAGAAGGATATCGGATTTGTGCCATTCCGCAAACTTGGGCAGATACATGAGCTGGGAGCACGGCGCAAGATCAAAGTCGGTCCGTTGGGAAACGGGCACCGACCAGGGGATCTGGCTGCTGTCCACAGTCCGCACAGGCGCCGGATGGACAAAGTGGATCCAGTAGATTTCGGTGGTATCCTCGCAGGGCCGTTGTCCGCCATGGGTGCGCCCCGGCTCCAGCACAAGCATGGAGCCTTCACGAATATCATATTGCTGACCGTCCTCCCACATGTACAAAGCGCCTTTTACGACAAAAATCATGTCATACACATGGAAGGACCGCACAAAATGCTGCTGGCCCGGTTTCCAGAAGCCATGCCCGATTAACATTAACTGGGGTAACGGCGGAATTGCCAGCTCCAGACACTGCATGGCGGAGGGCCTCCTTTTCCTGACGGATCATGCCTCCATTCTATCATAGACGCTGCCTGAACAGGTAGAAACTGTGCTACAAAAAGTCGTTTGTGTTCCTACCCCGCCGGACTGTCGCCAATTATAGTAAAGCTGTAAAGGCATCACATCCACCCTTCATAAAGGAGACGATTTGATATGCGGTTCCGTCAGGTTCATCTGGATTTTCACACCTCGGAGGCCATTCAGCCCATCGGAGGACAATTCAACAAACAGCAGTTTCAGAGCATGCTGAAGCTGGGCTATGTGGACTCCATTACCATTTTTTCCAAGTGCCATCACGGGTGGGCTTATCATCCCTCGGAAGCCAACGAGATACACCCGGGGCTTTCCTTCGATCTGTTGGGTGCCATGATCGAGGCTGCGCATGAAATCGGCGTAAAAACACCGGTTTATCTGTCGGCAGGCCTGGACGAAAAGCTGGCGCGCCGCCATCCCGAATGGCTGATCCGTGATGCGGAGGACCGGACCAATTGGGTGAAAAGCTTCATGCAGCCGGGTTATCACCAGTTCTGCATGAACTCTCCGTATCTGGATCTGCTGCTGGCGCAAATCCGGGAAACGCTAACCCGTTATGACGCAGACGGTCTGTTCCTGGACATTGTTGGGGTGCGGGAGTGCTACTGCCACAATTGCCTGGAGAGCATCCGCAGCGAGGGTGGAGATCCCAGGGATGCAGCCGCTATGCAAAAGCTCTGGGAGCGGACTTACGCCACCTATACGGCGAGGGTCAAGGAGGAGGTCGAAGCCGTGAAGCCGGGTCTTCCCATCTTCCACAACAGCGGCCATGTCCGGCGGGGACGGCGTGATCTGGCGGCCATGAACACCCATCTGGAGCTGGAATCCCTGCCCACGGGTGGCTGGGGTTATGACCATTTCCCGCTGTCGGCCCGGTATGTCCAGCCGCTGGGTATTGACTTTCTTGGTATGACAGGCAAATTTCATACGGCTTGGGGAGAGTTCGGCGGATACAAGCATCCCAACGCCCTCCGGTATGAGGCGGCTCTCAGCATCGCCAACGGCGCCCGCTGCTCCATCGGGGACCAGCTCCATCCGGACGGACGGATGGACGAGACGACCTACCGGCTGATCGGCGAGGCGTACCGGGAGGTGGCCGACAAGGAGGTCTGGTGCGTCGGAGCAACCAATGTGGCCGATGTGGCTCTTCTTTCTCTGGAGGCGGCAGGTGTCCACCCTCTGGCTTTCCGGGAGTCAGGGTCAGATTCGGATGCAGGGGCGGTGCGGATGCTCCTCGAGGGAAAATTTCTGTTTGATGTGATTGACCGGGAGAAGGATATGACTCCTTATAAGGTGGTAATTCTGCCGGATTATGTGACAGTGGATGAAGCACTGCAGCGCAAGTTGGAGCAGTACATGGCGCAGGGAGGCAGGATTCTGGCGTCCGGCTGGTCGGGGCTTGCTGCGGACGGCACCCGGTTTGTTCTGGATTTGGGGGTCCGGTATGAAGGCTTGAATCCTTACCAACCGGATTATTTCCGCCCTTCGTTTGAACCGGGCCGCCTGGGAGAGGCCTCGTATATCTTCTATTCGCAAGGACAGCGGGTCGCCCTGGACGGTGGGGTGGAGCTTGGCCGCCGGGAGGATCCTTACTTCAACCGGGACGCTGCAGCGTTTTGCTCGCACCAGCACACCCCCAGCAGCAACAGGTACGGCGGTCCCGGGATGGTGGAGAACGGCAGCGGGATTTATGTTTCGTGGAATGTGTTTGAGGACTATGCAGCCAAGGGCAGCCTGATCTTGAAGGAGACGGTAATCCATGCCTTAAACCGCCTGCTCCCGGAGAGGACGCTGACCACCACACTTCCGGCTCAGGGCGTTGTGACTCTGCAGGATCAACAGGGGCAAAAACGGCTGGTCAACCACCTGCTGTATGCCTCCCCCGTGCGCCGTGGCAAGGACATTGAGGTCATTGAAGACATTCTTCCTCTGTATGAGGTGGAGGTATCCGTCGCCTCTTCCCGTCCGGTGAAAAAGGTGTATCTGGCGCCGCAGCTGACGGAGCTCCCTTTCCGCCAGGAGGACAAACGGATTTTCTACACTGTGCCGTGTCTCGAGTGCCACCAGATGGTAGTGCTGGATTACGAATAAGCATCCGGTGAACATCTTCCCGCGCGAATGCATAAAGTATGGGGGTTGATTAATAATTATTTTTATATAAAAAGTTTTATTGTTAATCCGGATGGGTATTAAGTAGAAGGTCTGCATCCCAGCAGTCTTTATCCTTAAGAAAAGGAGTGAGAACATGCGAAAGCATATACTTGCCCTGACATCGGCTGTGATCGCCAGTGCCCTTTTGCTCAGTGCATGCGGCAAGGAGGAAAGCGAGCCCGCAACGGCTTCACCGGGAATGTCGGCAGCAGCCAGCCCAACCACTGTCACCGGAGCAAGCACCAAACCCGGGGTCAGCCCTGCCGCCAGCGTGACAGCCAGCCCCAGTCCCAGCTCCAATGCCGCTTCGGGAGAAGTGCCTGAGAACCTGCCGAAGGATTTCCCGCTGCCGGCGGATGCGAAGATTACCACCTCCCATTCGGGTACCACAGACGGTAAAAAGACCGCGCTTCTGGTCTTCACCACGAAAGAAAGCATGGACGCCGTGACCAAACGCTACAAGGATTATTTCAACGGTAAGCTGGGCCGCGACGCCGTCCAGACTATAGACGAAAAGAATGTGATTATCCAAGGGTTTACCCAGGATAACAAACAGAGCTGGTCGATGATCGGCGGCAAGCTGTCCTCCCAGGAAGGCATGATTGAGCTGACCGTCACCTGGGCTGAAACCTAAGCCTGCTTGCAAAAAAAAGGATGCCATCCTCCCGGGTTGTGGCATCCTTTTTTTGTGGAGAAGGGGCTGGTTAACAGCCGCTAATCCTTGTACGGGTCAAACTCATCCGCCCCGGCCATACATACTCCAATGGGCTTCAGCGTATGCAGTACGTCGATGGTTTCCGCATGGGCGTCCAGCACCTGGCGCAGGCTCCTGTATACAAAGGGGCTTTCGTCCGTGCCCGCTCCCCGCAGCTCTACACCAAACGCCGCCACCGCTGCCATCATCTGCTCCTTGGAGATTTGACCGCCGGTTCTTGCGCGGGTTTTCCAGTTCATTTTCCCGGCGGCTTGGGTCCGGCTCATAATCCGTCCGGCGCCGTGCACCGTGCTGTAGAAGGCCTCCTTGTTTTCGGCGCTGTCCTTCCCCTTGACGATAACTGAGATATCCCCCATGCTGCCGCCGATGAAACCCAGCTGCCCCGGTGCAGAGGGAGTAGCCCCCTTGCGCACCACAATGACTTCCCTGCCACCGTGCCGCTCCCGCCAGGCGTAATTGTGGTGGTTATGCACCTCAAAATCCGCGTCCGTCTCCAATATCCGCAGCACCTGGTCCATCACATAATCCCGTCCGGCATACGCATACCGTCCGGCCAGCCGCATGGCCCGCTCGTACATCTCCCCAAGCTCGCTGTCCAGATCCAGCAGAACAGGCGGCTGCTCCATTTTTTCGCCGGGAGCATGGTCGAGAAACCCCCTGCCCGCCGCTAGGTTGAGGAAGCCGCTGGCTGTCCGGTGCCCGAAGCCCCTGCTGCCGAAGTGGTTGGCAATCCACAGGCGCCCGGTGCCCTCCTCCTCGAACAGGTCCACAAAATGGTTGCCGCTGCCCACTGTCCCCAATTGATCCCGCGCCAGGGTCAGCAGCTTCTCCTGAACCTCCCGGCCGGCAGAGCGGTACACCGCCCAGTCCGGATCGTCAAACAGGGCATGGTCCACCTTCTCGCGGCTGACCCGTCCGATGCCGAAGGAAATGCTGCGTGCGATAGTATCCATCAGCTTCGGCAGCTGCGGCTTGATATCGGCGGCATTGAGGCGGGTACGTACCGCTTTGTTGCCGCAGCCAATATCGTAGCCAACGCCGGAGGGGGAAACCTGGCCGTCATAGACCACTACACCGCCGATGGGCTGGCTGTAGCCCTGGTGATGGTCCGCCATCAGCAGGGTTTGCACGACATTCCCCGTACGTGCGCAGGTCCGCGCTTGGGCCAAGGCCCCCTCATCGGGGCTGCCCCAAACCCGTATGCCATCTATTTGTTGGTAAGCCATTATAGTCTCACTCCTTTGTGTTACTCCTTCTGTTAGCCACATCTCGCTTATGGCATTGCCTCTAACGGAACTCAGCGGCCCTTAGAGGCTCAAAATGAGGATTTTCCGCAGGTAACGGAACTCAGCGACTCTTAGAGAGGGATACGCGCCTGCAGATGGCTAAAAAACACACCTAAGGTACTCTGAGTTCCGTTACAGTAGAAAATTAGGTAAAATGTCGCTCTAAGAGCGTGTGAGTTCCGTTACAGCTCCATGCGCGGCTGTCGGCAGCAGGAAGCACGTGTAATGCGGCTGTAAGAGCGCATGACTTCCGTTACCGTTCTATAAGTGCGGCTGCAAGTTGGGTGAGTACGTGTAAAACGCCCTCTAAGAGCGCATGACTTCCGTTACAGCTCTCCATACGCGCAGTTGCAGGCAGAAGGGGGGGGGAATAAACCGGCTAAGCTCCGCCCCATACCTCCGCCAGTGCCGAGCGGAAAAGATCATCCAGCTCCCGGTCCTGCCTTGCTCCGGCCCCCGCCATTCCCGGCGCCGCCTGCTCATAGTGGGCGATGCCCGCCTCCAGAAAGTCGCTGACCGGCTCGATTCTCGCCCCCATGTCCAGCTCCTCACCTGCCATTTTCCGCTCCAGCAGCCGGTCCACCGCCTCCCGCAGAGCGCTTCCCTCCGGGATCAGATCCTCCACCAGCCGGTGGAACTCCACTGGCGGCATGGTGTTATGCTTCTCGATCCACCGGCAGGCCAGGATGGGACGGAGGACGTAGAAGTATTTTTTGACCCGGACCTGCTCCCCTTGGAGGTATTCCCGGTAGTTGCCCCTGGCCATGTGCAGATAATGGTACATACATGATCGGGGGGAAAAGGTGGCGGGAAATATACGCCGGATTCCTCTGCCGTGCTGCAGCTCTCCTTGTATACGATAGGCGAACGGAGCCATTCCAGCAAGGGCGGGTTGGACTTGCGGAACAGGTTCAGTGCCTTCCGCAGATCCCAGCCGTTGATGTCCAGCATACCGCTGATGGGGCGTTCGATGACATCCCGCTTATCATAGATGGACAAATACCAGTCCACCGTCCGCACATAAATGAACCGGACATCGTAATCGCTGTCCCGGGAGGGAAATCCCCAAGCCCTGCTGCCGGACTCACAAGCATACAGAATCCGCACCTGCTCCTCCGCTTCAATCCGGGCCAATTCAGCTGTAATTTTTGCCTTCATTTCCTCTGTCATGTTCGCTCCTCCTCCCCGGGCACCGCTGCTGCTGTCTTTCTTGTAACCATTGTGCCTTATCCCGGACCGGCGGAACATGGCGGAAGTATTACGACCGGCAATTAATTTTCCATTTGCGCCCAGCCCAACCCCTGCTACAATAAAACCAAGACGAAACGGAGGAACCCCATGGCTAAGGAGAGCTTCGATAAGGAGATTCAATTTTTGCGCTTATTGGCACTGACCAGCGGCGCCTTCAACAGACAGCAGTTTGCCGAACGGCTGGGCATTTCGGTGCATACCTTCGATAAAACCCTGCGCCGCCTGAAGGATGTGGTCGGCTCTCTGCAGCAGCAGCTGCCCAAGGAGCAGGGCAAGGAGCTGTCGGACGCCATCCGCTACAGCTATTACGATTCCGCCGATCCCCTATTGCTGTTTCTCTTCCGCGCTAAGTCCGTGAAGGAATCCGAATCCGAGCGCCTATCTCTACTGCTGGGGGCGATGCAGGGGGATGCCTTAACGGCTATGGAGCTTCTGGATACCTGCTGCGGCGCTATGCCCGCCAACCTTCCTATGCCCGACGAAAAAACCATCCGCTCCGACCTCAAATACCTGGAGGAGGTAGGGGTGATCCGCAGGGAGCCGGGTCCCCGTCCCTACCGCTACCGGATTCAGGATCAACTCGTGCGGAGCCTCTCGGACGATGAGCTGGTGGATCTCTACGATTTTGTGGATATCATGGCAAACACTCAGGTTCCGTCCGTTCAGGGTTATCTGCTGCGGGACGGACTCAAGAAGCAGCTTCTGCGCACGGGAGGCGGCGGACTGGCGGTGGAGCCTTTTTTATACAAATACCATTATCATTCACGAATTCTTGACGAGGCTCATCTGTTTACCCTTCTGCATGCCATCCGCCGCTGCCGCAAGGTGGAGTTCCTTTATTTTTCACCCAAGTCGGAAAAAAGCTATGCCTCCAAAAACACCAATCCCCTGTTCGAGCGGGAAACGGAAGGCAAATCTATCCATACCCTGCCCCTGCGTATCGTCTATGACCATCAATACGGCAGGTGGTATCTGTTGGCCCACGGCAGAGAGGGCTTGCGGAAGTACCGGATGGAAGGGCTGACCCAAATTGTCGAGCATGAAGATGTGGATCAGGAATGGTATGGGCAAAAGCAAGCAGAGCTGGATGAAAAGCTGCAGTACAGCTGGCTCATCGATACGGGACCGGCGGTACGGGTGCGGGCCCGGTTCTTCAACCCGGAGGGCTCCGAGCCCAACTTCGTAATGGAACGGGTGCTGCTGCAGGGGCAATGGGGAGAGATTGTGCAGGAGGAGGAACATAGCTTCATCTATGAAATCACGGTGAACGGCTTTACGGAGATCAAGCCGTGGCTGCGCAGCTTCGGTTCCAGCTGTGAGGTGCTGGAGCCCCGGCAGCTTCGTCAGGAGATGATCGCCGAATGGAAGGAGATCCGGGCCTATTATGAATCTGTTTGAAAAAATCTTCAACTACCAGATCCTCTCCCGGCTGGAGGATTCCGGCGTTTTTATGGTTACCGCCCATGAGCGGGCCTGGCTGAAGACCATGCTGGCCCATCCCGCCGCCACAGAGGCTTTTACCCCGGAAACTCTGGAGAAGCTGAAGACCCTGCTGGAGCCGGACGACACCTTGGATACAGAGCGTTATTTGCTGCAGAAGGCGCGCAGTGTGGAAAAGCAGGTGTACCACCCGCTTCTGCGGACGGTCCGGCGGCTGATCCAAGCCAAAAGCGGCTTCCGCCTGTCCTACAGGGTGAAGGACGGCCGTATCCATACCGGGCAGCCGGGTTATCCTTACAAGCTGGAATATTCCATGGTCAAACGGGAATGGTATCTGCTTTGGTTTCACCTGCGGAACCACGCTTTTATGAGCACCCGGCTGGGGAGTATCCTCTCTCTGGAACCAGAGCCGGTGCATCCCCAAACCGCGGATGCCCTGTGCCGGAGAATCGGCAGGCTGCTGGACACCCGCAGAAGCGAAGTGGTGATCGAAATTCTCCCTATGTACAATGAGGAGCTTTCGCGGATTCTGTATGCCTTTTCCAGCTTCGAAAAGGATGTGGTTTATGACGGCGATTCGGATACCTACCGGGTGAAGGTGACGGTGATGGGGGATCAGGCAGAGTATCTCTTGTCCAAAATCCGCTTCCTGGGCAAACGGGTCCGGGTGGTGGAAGGGAACTATCTCAAGCGGCGTATGCTGGAGGCCTCCACCAAGGCGCTGGACCGTTACGGGGCCGGGTCTCCGGAGGCCGAAGAGGGGGAGGCGCTCTCTTCATAGCGCATATAACACAAATCGGCTTGCCAGACGGCAGGCCGATTTGTTTCAGCTGTGCAGCTGCATTTTCAGAATGGGAAACGGATTTCCCTGCTCATCCAAAGGAAGACGTTCCACAACCTCAAAGCCCATATGCTCATAAAATCCCCTGGCTTTGGGATTCTGCTCATTCACATCCACATACCGCACACCGTATATGCGAATAGCCTCCTCCACCAGCCGTCTGCCGGTGCCTTGGCCTGCATAGTCCGGCGAGAGGAACAGCATCTCGATTTTGCCCTCGGCAATCCCCATAAACCCTGTGGGGATGCCATTTTGCTCGACCCCTACCAGTACAGGAATTTCCCTAAGGGCATCTTGAACCAACGGCGCCAGCCCGTCGATGTCCCCTCCGCTCAAAAAAGTATGCGTCGCCACCACCGAACGCCGCCACACCTCAACCAGAGCTTCGATCAGCTCAGGCGGTCTTTCTTTATATAGGGTCAGCTCCATATTCTTCCTCCTGTTCCGGCGCACCATACCGGGCAAACATGTCCTCCGTATACCGGGTGATATTCGAATCGTAATCAGGATATGTACACCCTAACCGCTCTGCAACCTCCACCGCCGTCTTCCGGAACAGCCGGTGGCAGACAAACAGTGCCTCCCAAACCTGGCGGCAGCCATCCATCCGGTAGGTGGATATCAGGTCTTCCCAAGCAGCTTTTGGCAGATAGCGGCTGATGAATGTATTATTTTTGCCCAGGCTCAGGGAAAATCCGGTTTCGAAGCCTTCCAGGCCAGCATCCGTATAAGCTCCGGCCGCAGAATCTGGTTCAGATGGTCGATGGCGAACAAAAGCCTGCGGCGGCACAGGCCTTTTACCACATAGGTGGTGACATTCCAGAATTCATTGCAGCAGTCATCGAATTGCCGGCAGGTTGGCCGCTTCACATGGTAATGGATGTCGGTAGGGATAAGTTCCCGGTCGATCCGCTTATCCTTATCCAGCAGCACCTGCACCAGTTGGTCTCCATTGAGATATTCCTCCAGCTCTTCAAGCGGAAGAAGGGTCAGGTCTATTTTGGTATAGTCGTCAAACAGCATCAGATAAGAGAACCCCTTCTCCTCGGCGGGGAAAAGCTCCATGTCCTCCGGCTTCTGCAGCAAAATCCGGTTGCCGAACCGGTCCAGCCATCCGTCATGGGAGATGAACGATTCCATATCCGTTACGAAAAATGTAATATCATAATCCTGAAAATCATCCCTGGGGATATGGATATTGGTGCGGGAGCCCTCCAGGGCGGCAATTCGGATCCGTTCATCTGCAGCGGCCGAGGATAGGATCAGCTCCATCATTTCCTGTTCTGTACGCATCTGTTGCTCCTCCGGGTCAGGTTATAATTTGGCGGCGGAAATCATCAGCATCATCGGCCTGCGAAGCTCATCCTCCATCCCCTTCACCGTACGGAGCAGCTCTTCGGGGGGAGTCGGCTCCACGATCCCGGTAATGGTAAAGCCTTCCTGCAACAAACACCCCAAATAGGTGGTGAGGGTTCTGTGGTATTTGGTCACCGGCTCCCCCAGGAACACCGTATTGCGAATGCCCTCTTCGAAATAACGGTCCACCGGGAAATGCCTAATGCTGCCGTCCCCTCCATAATCCCAATCCTGGTGGCCGGAAGCGGTAAAGACCGGATGCTCTACGGTAAATACAATATACCCGCCGGGTACCAGCCAATGGCCCAGCTTTTCCGCCACTGCTCCGAAATCCTCCACATAATGAAACGCCAATGAGCTGAGGATGACGTCGAAGGCCTGCCCGGCGAAATCGGCCTCCTCGATGGAGGTCCGGTGGTAGACAATACGTGGGTCCGTCTGCTCCTTGGCCCTGCGGAGCATGTTTTCGGAGAGGTCGATGCCCGTCACCGATTCAGCTTCCTGCTCGATGGCATACTGGCAGTGCCAGCCAAAGCCGCAGCCCAGGTCCAGCACCCGTTTGCCGGTCAGGTCCGGCAGCATCCGGCGGAGGGCAGGCCACTCCCCTGCTCCGGCCAGCCCATAGACGGAACGGTTCATTTGACTGTATTTCTCAAAAAAATCCGGGTCATCATACTTGTTTTGTTTCATCGTCACCACCACCTTCTATTGAAAAAAACGCATTGGCCGTTGCTGTTGTGGCCTGTGCCACCTCTTCCGCCGGTTTCCCCAGACAACGGGCGATACTGTGCAGGATGTGGGGCAGGAAGGCGGGTTCGTTCCGTCCCTCTGCCGGCTTTTCCTTCAGGTCGCGGGGAGTCAGAAACGGCGCATCCGTTTCGATCATAAGCCGGTCCAAGGGAATCAGGCGGACCAGCTCCCGCAGATGCTTGCCTCTGCGCTCATCGCAAATCCAGCCGGTGATGCCGATCAACCAGCCTGCGTCTAGGTAGGCAGTGAGCTCCTGGCGGGTGCCGGTGAAGCAGTGGACCACGGCTTTTTGCACCTGCTGCTCCTTTAGGATAGCGGTAAAGTCTGACGAGGCTTCACGCTCGTGGAGAAACAGGGGCATGTTCAGCTCCTTCGCCAGCCGGACCTGCTCGGCAAACCAGCGGCGCTGGACCTCCCGCGGCGAAAAATCCCGGTTGTAATCCAGGCCGCATTCCCCGATGGCCACCACCTGGGGCAGGGCCGCCAGCTCCTTCAGCCGGTTGAGTGTGGCTTCGCTGCAGTGTTTGGCATCATGGGGATGCACTCCTGCTGTAGCATACAGCTTGCCGGGATATTGCCAGGCATAACGGGCTGCCTCCTCGCTGCTCCGCAGGCTGGTTCCGGTGATGATCAGGGGTGTCACCCCATTGGCCAAGGCCCGCTCCACCACCTGCTCCCGGTCCTGCTGGAACGAACGGTGCATCAGATTGATGCCGATATCGACAATAGGGGTTTTTAAAGCAGCATTATTCATTTTGCAAATTCTCCTTCCTCATGCTCTGCAACAGAGCAGCTGTCTGCCGGAACCCGGTCCGCCAGCCAGACTTCGTTGCCTGCGTAGTAGAAGGTGGCACCGGACTCCCGTGCCTGTGCTGTATCGACCTGCAGGATTACGAGCTCACCCCTGCGGCTTCCCGCCATTGTGGCAAAATGGGTGCCCTCGGACAGGTGGACATACTGCCGGCCCATAGGGAGCAGCCCCTCCCTCAGTATGGACGGGAGCGCCTTTTTGTTGGTGCCGTGATAGAGGGTAGCGGGTGGAATCCCCGGTGTATAGGAGATGTGGTCATGGCTGTGGCCGTATCTCGCCCGAATCCGGTCCCCGTTCCATTCAAAGCGCTGCTTGTCCGAATTGCGCACCACCTGCCGGATATCCTCCAGTGTTACCCAAGACCAGCGAGGCTGGGCGGTAATGGCCGCCAATAAGGAAGACACCGGACATGATCCGTCCTCCGGATCCAAGGTTAGACCGAACTCCCCGGGAGTGTGCCGGAGTGCTTTGGTCATGAATTTACTTAAGCTTTTTTCTTGTGTTTGGTTTAGCATGTGTTCACTTCCCATTTTTATATGTTGGTGCGGATGGTGCATCACGCGTTTTTCGCCGCTTTTGGTACGTCACATATTTTGCTCCGCCACTGGTGCCTCTGCTTCTATTATACCTGGCTGCAGCCGCCCGCTCCCGGGAATCTTTGGATAGAGCGAAAGATTCCGCAGCTTAGGGCATGTTTGCACACACACCCTAGGGGGCTGCGGCAGGCTTCAATAACTAGCCGGGTTTTCTAACGGCGGTGAGCGCCGCTATTGGGCCGAAAACGGCCGTCTCCAGATTCTAACGGCGATGGGAGCCGCTATTTGGCACAAAATGGGCCGATTAGCCCCAGCCGGAGGCAAATAGCGGCTGTGGCCGCCGTTAGAATTTTGAAGCCCCCTTTTTCCGCTTAATAGCGGCTGTGGCCGCCGTTAGATTTCTGCAAAGGGAGTAGACATCGCCGGAAAAAGCGAAAAGGCATGCCCCCTCCGGGATGCACGCCTCTATTTTCAACCGCAATCTGCGCCACTTCATGAGGTGGACTGTTCCTCGCGAACATGCCTATCTGCTGCCGAAGGGCCGGCATCTTCCCTTTAATATCGCCGGAAGCGAGAGTCAGCTTAAGCCGTGATTTTGTGGAAAATGCAGCTTAATAAAATTGCAGGTCCAGGAACCACTCCGGCTCCCCAGCCTTGGCCATATTCCGGGCGATGTAAATGGTGCCGCTGTCCACCCAGTTGAGGCGGACCTTCTCCTCTGAGTTGATCTGCAGGCAGAAGGCCGGCTCCGCGCTGTCCGGGCAATTCCAGCTTTGGGGATGTTGGATATTGCTGGCCCAGCCGCCGATTTTGGTTCTTTTCAGATTATACAGCTCCTGGTCCTCCAATAGCTCCTCCAGCTTGTCCTCCCGTACGCCCGGTACCGGAGCCAGCTCCGGATCATCATAAACCGGATAATCCTCCCCGTGCAGCTCCCATCGGCATTCGAACCCTTTTCGCGGGGTGCCGCCCTGCGGCAGCTGTAAGGGAACAAGCCCCTCCAGGGAGCTGTAAGCCCGGATGCACCAGGCCTCATCATTGCGTTCATCCGCCAAATACTGATCCACATTGATAAAAAAGGTGAGAATAGCAATATCCTTCAGCATGTCCGGGACATAGGGCGCTTCCGTCAGATTCAATTGGCAGATGTAGTTTAACGGTTCTCCGTTATAAGCAGGCCAGGCCTCTTCCGGCCTGCCCACCGGGGCCAGGAAGAAGTTGCTGGCTAGCGGGTTATTAGCAGGCCGGAAGCCTCCCACTGTCAAAACGGAGCATGTTCTGGCATTACGCTTTTTGTATTCCTTCAACGGATTCATGTGGTCCTCCCCAAATAAATAGCTTAGTGGCCTGCATCCGTCATCGTCCCGATCAAATCACATTCCAGCTCATCCTTGAAGTGGACGCCGGGCATCACCAGCTGGATGGCCATGGTATCCTCTTCGAAGTGGCAGATGAACATGACCATCTGGAGCCTGTCCAAAAGATGCATATGGAGGATGCAGGTGTGTGCATCCACCCAAGTGGCAGCGGTGCAGCAGGCTTCGGTGCCGCTGAACAGGCTGTCCGTAGCGGTCACCCAGTGGTGGAGGCCAAAGGGCAGCACAGCAGCATCCTCACCGCCTGCGCATTCTTCACGGGTCAGCCGTAAGGTGGAGGCTTCCCCGGCGAATTGGAACCGGCAGCCCGTGAAACCGTGGCGGTTGGGCTCCAGCCGGTAGAAGCGGCCGTTTACAGCAGCGGCCATGACGGAATCCGGCTGCCCGGGAGGAAGCGAAAGCTGCAGGCCCGCCAACCGCTCCGCCAATCCGCTTCCGTCAGAACCGGCAGATGCCGCAGATGCATCAGCAATGCTGCACTCCGACAGTATGCCGGAAGCCATTGCCGCTTGGGAGTCAGTCCCTGCCCCCTCATCCGCCATCGCCGGATACAAGGCCTCCCACATACAATCCAGAATGACCTGATGGCCATCCTTGACAAATTGGGTGTTGGCGGTAGAAATAAACACCGCATCCTTATCCGGCATGACCACCACGAATTGCCCGCCCAGCCCGAATGCACCGTACGCCCCATTGCGCAGGCGCCAGAATTGGTAACCATACCCCGGTTTGCCATCCAACATCCCCTTGTGGCCGGAATTATCTGCATGGCGGGCCGTGCTGCGGGCCACCCAACCCTCGGGCAGCACCCGGCGGTCATTCCAAATCCCATCCTGCAGGTACAGCTGGCCAAAATGCGCCAGCCCCTCCGTGGTGCACCGGATCCCGCTGCCGCCTCTGTTAATGCCCATGGGGCAGGACTCCCACGCCAGCGGTCCCATGCCGATAGCGTCGAACAACCGGGGCTGGAGATAATCATGAACGGTCATTCCCGTGGTTTCCTGCAGAATGGCACAGAGCAGGTTAGTGCCCAAGGTATCGTAAGCGAACAGGAAGCCCGGCGGCCGTTCCGGTCTGGAGGTCAGGTAGGTACGCACCCAGTTGGGTGTCTCCGAGGACGGCGCCTTGTGGTAAACTGTGGTCATCTTCAAGAGATGCTCCACTGTCAGCTTGGCCGTATACGGATGAACCTCTCCCGTAACGTGGTGTGCCAGCAGCTCCACTGCCTTATCCTGAAGATTGAATCTCCCCTCTCCGATGGCAATGCCAACGGCGGCGGAGGTTACACTTTTGCTGATGGAGAATATGGGGTGGAGCCTGTCCTTATCGAACGGGGCAAAAAAACCCTCCGCCGCCACCTTCCCATGCCGCAGCAGCATGAAGCTGTGCAGGGCGACCTGTCTTTCCCGGATCAACCCGATAAATCGTTCAATTCCCTTGGAGGCGATGCCGACTTCTTCCGGCTTTACGCGTCCAAGCAATGAGGCTGTTTCCAAGCCGTTCCCCTCCTTCTTTTTTCAACCATACCTTACCACTAACCCCACGATGCATCAACCTGCTTCCCCACACCTTTTTTGTTAACCATGTCACAGAAGTCCTAGCCGGATTGTCTTACCCTATATGAAACCCATGAAGGAGGTGAGACGGTTGCAGAAGGAGCATCCGGCGGGATCCGAGGAAACGGTGCGGGATTTGATCGTCCGTTTCCACACGCCCGTCTTCCGGTATTGCTACCACATGCTAAGGCACAAGCAGGAGGCAGAGGACGCGGTTCAAGATATATTCCTGAAGGTGGTTCAGCATTCAGCGCATTGGGAGGAGATCCACTCCCCGTCCGCCTGGATCTACCGTGTTGCCCATCATCATTGTCTGAACCTGGCTGCCAAAAAACGGCTCCAGCGCCTGCTGCCCGTCCGCCTGATAGGCGTACAGCCGACTGTGGCGGAGGACAGCCACAGCCGGGCGGAGGAAGCGATGGCCATCGATGCGATGCTGGCGCGTCTAAGCCCTGCAGAACGCTCCATCATGATCCTGCGGATTCTCGAGGATAAAAGCCATGAGGAAATTGCTCTCATCACCCGCGCAAGTCCTGCCGCAGTCCGCAAGAAATTCGAACGGGCCAAAAACAAGCTGCGGCAATCATGCTGCAAAAAGGAGGAGGAGGTCCATGACCCGGAAGGTGTTTCTTTCATTTGAGGAATTCACACAAGCCTGGAAGCAGGAAAACGTCCCTGAACCCAAAAGATTGGATCTGCTTCGTGACTCTGGTCCCCGCCTGTCCCACCGCTGGAAGCGGTTAGCTGTGCCACTTCTGTCCTTATGTCTGCTTTTGGCTGCAGGTACGGCCTTGTCCGCCGCCATCTGGGATTCGCCGAAGCTGCGGAACAAACAAGGGGATGTGGTATTCAGCTACGGGCAAACCAACCCGGAGCAGATGGAGAAGGATGCGCGAAGCAGACAATTATTCGAGAAATACCGCGGTATCCGGCAGGATGCGGAAGTAAACGCCGCTCCAGGCGAAATGAACTATCTCTTGATTACAGAGCTGTATGAGCTGGACCATTATTTTTATACGGCGCAGAAGAAAAGCGTGTTTACCTCCCCTCAAGCTCTGCAGGCGGCCACCGCCACAGCCTTTCAGCTGCCTGCTTATGTGCCGGAGAAGCTGGCCTTTCTTCAGGGGATCATCCAGTATGAGGGGGAGCCTGTGGATTCGGAAGCTCTATATCAGGAGGCGAAGAGAGCGGGATTGGACTACATCGTCCGGCCTGCGAAGCTTAAACCGGAGGCGCTTAATATCTATCTGGAATACGGCGGTTCAGCCGCCCCTGATGCACCGGCGGTTCCCGTGCTGAGAATCGGTATCCGGCCTGAAAAAGATCTGTCCCTGGCGAATATGACCGCAAGCGATGCTAACCACAAAGCGTACGAGATTGTTACTATCAAAGGCCAAGAGGCGCTTTACATCAAGGATGAACAGCTGCTCTACTTGCCGGTGCAAACCGCGGAGGGCGGATTGATCTACGAAATCCGGAGTGTGTTTACGCAAGACCGGGAACAGCCGGGGGGGAAATCGGGAAACCAGCCCCAGCCCGTTTCCAGGGAGGAGCTATTGAAGGTAGCGGCAAGCTTGTTGGGGAATTAAGGATCTGTGGGACAGCCTATACGGCATCACCGGGCTTACCCCCCCGTCCGATACAGCCGCTGATTTCCCCGCCTAACACAGAGGTATTGAACAATTGTTCAATATGGTACACGCCGGAGGGCTGTTCCCCCCGGTAAAGCTCCGCCGCCACTGCCGCAGCCACCCGTGCCGTCATATCCGATTCTATGCTGCCGTGGAAGAAACGCTCCGCCTTCTGCGGAATTCCTAATTTGCTGCCGGAGGCCTCCACCTTCAGGGCATAAACCTCCGTGCCGAACCGCATCCGGGCAAAAAGTCCGGCGGCCAGCCGGGCCATGGACTTGAAACGCAGGAGCTTGAGCACTCCGGCTTTCTTCATGACGAACAGGAGCCCTGTAACAATAGCAGAATCGAAGCATAGCCGGGTCACCACCGGGGAAACACCCAATGTCCCGGATAACGTATGCTGGTCGGAAAAGTTAAAGCGGTAGGCGGTTTTTCGGCCGATTCCTTCACCGAAGTCAATGGTCTTACCTGATGTGAAGCTGGACACCTGCCGCCTCTGCGTTCCGGCCCCCGTCCAAAAATCCTGAGCCATGTTCTCCACGGTCCATTCGATGGCCGCTCTCCCGTGGGCTTCGCCCATTCCCAGCATCAGGGCAATGTCCATGCTGTCCACCTGATCCATTCCGGCTACAGCATCCGCAGCCAGCAAATTGCTCATTCCCGGGACCAGCCCCACACTCAGTACAGCCGTTGCTCCTGCGGCTGCTGCCTCCTCATGCAGCTCCTCCATAGCAGCCATAAACCCTGCCTCCGCCGTCACATCCATATAATGGATACCATGCGCGAGACATTGCCGGGCAAAAGCCGTATTCTCCTGGTCCAGGCACATGACCACTGTTCTTACGCGGCTCATCACCTCCGGGTGAAAGGGCCGGGAAACATCCAGCAGCATGGGCTTGACCGCGCCGTCCGTGGCGCTGCTGAACTGCTCCGCTTTTATCTGATTGCGCCCCGCCGCGTAAACCTTCCCCGGAAACCGCTCCGCCAGCAATCTGCTTACGCTCTGCCCTACCTGCCCGTAGCCGCCCACAACCACAATGTGCTCTCTCATGATGTTTCCTCCTGCTACGCATGATTCCGGATCAAAAGTCCGGCGTGCTTCAGGAATCCGCTGACGGCCTCCAGCTGCTCCCCGTTCAAGGTATCGATATAGTCAAACAGCTCCCGGTCGAAGCGCTGATGATATTCCTCATGGAACCGGTAGGCCGTCCAGCCTTTTTCTGTCAGGTGGAGACGATAGCGTTTTTTGTCCTCCTCATCCTGCTCCTTCATCACCAGGCCCCGCTCCTCCAGCTTCATCAGGGTCTTATGGATGACAGCCCGGGTAATGCCAAACCTCCGGGCAATCTCGGAGCTGTAGACGCCGGGATCGTCACCGATGGTCTTCACAATATGAATCTCTCCGCGGTAAAACACCATATCCTCACTGCCGAAATCCAGCACATTGGTCCTGCTGTTGGCGATTTGCTCCGTCAGCGCAATAAACGAATGAATGACCTCATCCTTCATTTCTTTCATGGTTCATCCCTCCTGGCTGTATATAAATTTCCGCTGAACGGTCCGTTGGAGCTGAGGTTTCCATCAGGCACACCGCCTCCTAATGTACGTTTGTTTGTATACCTAGCATACGAATAATATTTTTGTATGTCAAGCATACAACCGAATCCCCTATTTCCAACGCTCAGCCCCTACTAAACAGTCCTTCCCGCCGACGGAAAAAAAGCCGTTGGAACAAAGGTTCCAAACGGCCTTATCACGAGCCAGAGTTTTCAGCCCTTCCTGGAATAACTGTTCAGCGCAGAATAACGCAGCAGCCCTGACAGCATAAGGGGATTCGACTGGATATTGCCGCTTAAGGCTGACATGAGAAGCGAATTCTTCAATGAACTGCCGTATGCGGTGGATCCGCCTCCCCAGGCCAGCGGATTGAGCGGGTTTGATACCATCGGATTAACCGTCATGGGTCCCGCTAAAGCCAGTGAAAGCCAATCCCCAAAATTGGATAAGGAGCTTTTGTTCCGGCTTCCCTCCTGGAGCTTTCCTGCAACCATTCCAGCTTCATAGCAGCGGCAGGCACCTGCGGAAGAATGAACCACATTCATGCTTTTCACCCTTTCTTACATCATTTATAAAGGACTATAATTATAGTCTATTACTCTACAGGAATTTCCCCAACTTATCCCTTGATTCTTCATCCTTCAATCTTCATCCTTGCAGCTCTGTTTCCTCCGCTTCGCCGGTGGACAAGGAATCCCCCTCGTGATTCTGCTTCTGCTGAATCTCTCCAGCATCTACGGCAGAGGGTTCATCCTGCTTATGGCCGATTTGCTTCGGCTTGATTGCGCTGCCTCTTTTTAACACCTCCTGGACCTCCATGGATTTTTGCATGATCCGGCCTGTCATTTGGGCGGCGCCGGCATAATTCTTCTTGGCAATCATATCGGTTTTTACACGGTGCAAGGTTTTCATCTCGTCTAATTTGCCGGTGACCGCAAACAGGTTGACGGATTGGCGGACTGCCTGAAGCTGCTCCTCATTTTGGTACCGAGCTGCTTCCTCCTGTGCCTTTTCGGCTGCCTTGGAAGCGGCCTCCTCCTTGATTTGCCGGCTTTCATCCATTGCTGCCTGCTGGAGATTTTGCTGGAGCTGTTGAATTTGCGCATTCAATTCCTTTATTCTGCCGGACTTGGTTTCCGGGGAGTCCTTGCTTTCCTTCACCTTTTCCAATTGCTGCTGCAATTGTCCGATTTGGCTGCGGATATGCTCCGACGCACTTGGCCGGCCGCCTTTGGGATTCAGTGCTTCCTGGGAGGGCGAAGCCGGCTTTTGCCCAATTAACATTTTGCACCATCCTTTCACGATTGTCCGAAAATGATTCGTTAATACAGCTTGATCTGCTCCAGCTGCGTGAGAGTGGGCAGGTCTGTGAGGCTTTGTTTGGCGATGCTGATTCCGACTGACCTTCCCCTATAATAAGGAAGATGGACAAACACCATAATCCGGCCATGCCCGATGTCCCGCCGAAGAAGCTCCTCCCGGATGGGACGGGTATCGACGCGGATAGGCGCATCCTCGTCCAGCAGCAGGATTTTGGCTGAGGTGAGCCACCGTTCCGGTCCGCTGCTGTGCATGGGCTGGTCCAACAGCAATTCTATCCCATCAGCAGCAGCATCTTCCCCCGACATGAGAGTGACAATTTGCTGAAGCGCTGCCTGGCTCCGGGGATTCACCGATTCGTCCAGCCAAAAGGCATACATGGTAGGCTCCGGAGAAGCGGAGGCCAGATGCCTGGAAAGCTCGCTGCCTCCGGGAAGCACAACCAAGCCGACGATGGCTGCCAATGCTCCGGCTGCCAGCCGCAAACGCTTTGCCTTTGGGGTCCCGCTTAGGGAAAACGAAACTGCACGGACACGCTCCGTCAGGGCAGACCGGCTTTCCAGCCAATGAACGGCGGCACCCATCCGGCGGGGCCGGGACAAACGGAGGTTCAACTCCCCTTGTTTGAGCAGAAGCCGCCCATACGCCAGCTTGTCCGCAAGCTTCAGCCTGCTCAGCACCCGTTTGTCGCACCGCAGCTCCAGATCATCCCGAAGCCGGACTGCCGCCAGATGAACAAGCGGGTTGAACCAATGAGGAATACGGAGCAGGCCTGCGGCAAGCTGAAGCAGGCTGTCCCTGGACCGCCAATGCTGGAGCTCATGCAGCAGGATGAGACGGAGTTCGGCCTCGGTATAATGCTCCTCGTAATCATGCGGAAGCATAATCCGCGGACGGAGCACTCCATAGAGAAACGGAAACACCGTCCCGCCCAACAGCAGCTGAACATGAGCGGAAATGCCGGTTTCCGTTTTACATTGCTCCAGCAATTGGAGCACAGCGCCGTCCCGGCAGGGCAGTGCCCGTTGTATGAGACGCCTTGTCCTCCATGCGGCTATCCCTTCCTTTCCTGCCCAAACCAAACAGCCAATCAGCCAGAGAGAAGCGACCGCGAGCTGCAGCCCGTTTACGGCACCGGCTTTGCTCCGGGTCACCATGGAACCCTCATCGAAGGCAAAACCGTCCCATTGGGCTTCCTGTCCGCCTTCATATCCTGCCATGGGAACAGCTGCAGACGGAGACTCCCGCCAAGGGAGCTTTTCCCATAACCCTGCAGCCGTGTCCATCACCCAACCTATACCATAAGGCTGCTGATAGACCAATCGGTCGGACCAATTCTCCAGTCCCGTCAAACCGGGAAGATTCAGCGGTGTCACCAGCTTCAGCAGTACAATCAGCCACAGCACGACCATACAGCCGGGCGATACCCATCGTTTGGCCAAAGCTCTGAACAGAAGCACGATTCCCCCAACCAGAGCAGCCGCAACAGACAGCTCGAACATCCGGGCGAAGGTGATCTGCAGCGCGATCATGTATGCTTGCCCCGGTCAGCTGATTCGTCCAGCAGCCTCCGCAATGCCTCCAGCTCCTCTTCAGAGCTGTGCCGGTCCTTCAAAAATCCGTTCAGCATCGCTCCAAAGTTGCCGTCATAATACTCCGCCAGGAAGTGCTCCCGCTCCTGGGTCAGATAGGCCTCCTCGCTGATTAGCGGAAAGTAGTGGTAGACCCGGCTGTCCTTGCTATCCACCTCATAACCCGCCAGCCCTTTCGCCACCAGGTTGCGGAGCAGCGTTTTGATGGTCCGGAAATGCCACGGCCTCAGTTTTTCCAGCTGCTCCACAATAACAGCGGCCGTACAGCGCTGATTCTGCCACAGCACCTTCATCACCGAAAGCTCCGCGGCTGTAATATGAAGCTTCTTGTCCTCCATGGTCCAGCTCCTTTCCGCAAAAATGGGGGATATTACCTATATCGGCCAAGAAACCGACTATGATTATAGTCTTTTATCAGACAGAACGCCAACGTAAAGAAACCCGCCCTGAAGGCGGGAGTTAACAAGGCTTATTCTTCTCCGTTCGCTTCACCGCAGCAACAGCCTCAATTTCCACCAATTGATGCTCATACCCCAGCAGGGTTACCCCTGTCAGCGTGCTGGGCACATTATGCTCCCCCAGCTCCTCCCGGACCGTGCGCCATACCTTCACCAGATCGGACCGGTCCTTAGCCGCCACCAGAATCCGGGTATACACCAGATCCTCCAGAGCAGCGCCGCTTTCTTGAAGCACGGCCTTGATATTGTCCACACAGAGCTTGGCCTGGTGCTCATAACCCGCTCCCTCCGGTATGGTCCGGTCCTGATCCAGCGGGCAGGCCCCTGCCAGAAACACCACATCCATTCCCGCAGGAATGTTGGCCGCGTAAGGATAATCCACCGAGGCCAAGGATGGGATATTGCCCGGTTGGATAAACGTAACCTTGGGTTCCATAATGTTCTCCTTTCTGATTGGGGTTGCCCATGTATCATTGTCATTCCGCAGGTTTGCCCTTTTGAATAAACACAAACTTTTCCGTGTCCGATAGCTCCTCCGCGAAAACGAAGTCCATCCGGTCGAAGCCCTTGATATCCTCCACCGACTTGACCCGGTGCTCGGCCATGTACCGGACCATCTCCCCTCTGGCCATTTTGACCAGGGTAGCCCTCTCCACCACCTTGCCGCCGATCCGAACTCCAAAAACACAGGTGATAAACCGTATGCCATTCCCTACATAGGGGGAGATGCACTTGCTGTATTCCTTAGAGGCCAGGTTGACAATGACGCGGCTCTCGGCAAACAACTGATCCGCCAGCTTCCGGTTCCAGAACGCGTACAGCGAGTTCAGCTCCGGCCCGTTCAGCTTGGCCTGCATCTCCAGCCGGTACGGCACCACCCCGTCAAAGGGCTGCACCATCCCGTAAAAACCGGAGAGAATCCGCAGATGCTCCTGAAGGTAGTCCAGCTCCTCGGTCTGAAGCACCGTTGGAGCCATGTACTGGTACTGAATGCCCTCATAGGAGAAAATAGCCGGGGTCAGGTCACGCCGCAGATCCATGCCCCGGATGCGTTCGTAATTCAGCTCCGCAATCGCGTCATTGCAGCTCCAGATGGCCTTTGCCTCTTCATAGGGCAGTTCTTTCAGGTACGCCAGAAGGGTTTCGGTTTCATCCATAAACTGCGGCAGCCGTTTGCCGGCGAAAATATCATTGTCCGTTTTCATTTTTTTGGCTGGTGAAATGATGATTCTCATGATGGCTCCTGTCCCTCATCCTGTGTTTCCTGGAGCAGCTTCAACGCCTCGTCCGCCCACTCCAGATACGCATTATATATCCGCTCTCCGAACAAAACCGTGATATAGAAGAACAGATGATCCTGATCCTCACCCATCACCCGCTGCAAATTCCCTTTGAACATCTCGATCATCTTCAGGTTTTCCGTATGACGGGCCTTAAAGGCATCAATCCGTTTGGCGCTTTCCTCCACCGGAACCAGGCTGCCGAAAAACAGCTTCAGCAGAATTTCGTACTTGGTATACTCCTTCTGCTCGGGAACCTTCAGCCACCGGGTCAGCTCCGCCCGCCCCGCTTCGGTTATGGAGTAGAGATTGCGCTCCGGGCCTTTGCTCTCTTCGCTGACCCGTTTGGTCACCAATTCCTCCTGCTCCAGCTTGGCCAGCGTGGGATAAATCTGTCCGTACCCGATCTCCCAGAAGCTGGCGATCATATAATCCGCCCGCTTCTTGATGTCATAACCGCTTAAATCCTCGTGGTTCAACAAGCCCAGAATAATATAGACCGTTGTGTTTTCCTTGGCCATTCCGCCGCCCCTTCTATCAAAATGATATGCGGATTATAGCCCTTTTGATAGAGAGCTGTCAATTGGTGTGCGCCTGCCCAGTCCGATACGGATCGCACCCTTATGGCACCCGTCCACGCAATTCCGGCACAGGATACATTCATCATGATCCATCCGTTCTTCCTTCACCATCCGGCTTACCGGGAGGCTCATAGGGCAGGCCTTATCGCAGGCCTTGCAGGATACACACTGGGAGGCAGCAGCTTCCAGGCGGAGGGAAGGATACCCGAGCTTATTCTTGATCCGGCTGCCTATGACCATAAAAGGCGCCATCCAGCAGATAGAATGGCAGAAGGAGCGGCGTCTGAACAAAAGAGCTGTGCCCGCAATCAGCCCCACAACCAGGAAGTACGTGATGTACCCGTAATTATTGGAGACCGAAATGCCATGGTCCGTAAAA
>JAEWMH010000155.1 GCA_023393235.1 Bacillota bacterium
TGGATAACGCGCCATCCTTCTACATTAGGAGTTTTTTTCAGGTTTGACCAGGTGACGATGTTCAAATTAACCCATATTTAGGAATATTGGATAATTCCATGTTAGGTTTGACGCATCGCTAGTGCGCTCACCGCCGTTAGAATTTTTCTCCCTCTGCTAACCCCATGCTACTCAACAACCCTTTAACACACAGAAACCCCCAGCCGTCCAGAAATGGACTCTAGGGGTTCTTTGCTTAGTCCCTTAAACTTTTCCCGCCAGGGAGAACCGGGCTGCTTTTTCCTTGGCTTCGGCAATAGCTTTTTGCTTGATGTCCTCGGCTTTGTCCGGGAATGCGCTCATGCCTTCCACGAAGATGGCATCCACTTGGGTAACGCCGATAAAGTTGAGGATTTTCACCAGATAGCTGTGTCCGCTCTCCAGCGCCGCTGCCGGACCCTCCGAATAAATCCCGCCGCGGGCCTGGATGTGGAGCGCCTGCTTGTTGTTCAACAGACCAGCCGGGCCTTGTTCGGTGTACTTGAAGGTTTTGCCGGCAATGCAGATGGCGTCGATGTACGCCTTCAGCACAGGCGGGAAGCTCAGGTTCCACATGGGAGTGACAAAAACATATTTGTCTGCAGCGACAAATTGGTCCACCAGCTCGTTGAGCTTGGTGATTTTGCTTTTCTCCGCTTCAGGCAGCTTGTCGAAGGCGGCACCGGAGCGCAGTTGGCCCCAACCGCTGAACACGTCGGCATCAATATGCGGAATGCCCAGCTTGTACAGGTCCAGGTGCACCACATTGTCCTGGGGATGCTTCTCTTTGTAGGCGTCGACGAAAGCTTTGCCGACAGCCAGACTGTAGGACATTTGGTGGTCCAGCGGATGGGCGGTGATATACAGCAATGTAGCCAAATGGATTCTCTCCTTTTTTTGTGGGAATGAGGATGTTGATGTTTATGTTCTTCATTGAGTGTTCGCTCTTTCCGTGGAAAATATAATCCGCCGCCGTCCCCAAATTGGAAAAACCCCGGATACGTGCTCCGGGGCTGTGGTGGAATCAATGCTGGCGCCTGAACCGGAGGATAAACCAGCTGGCCGCCAGCATTACCAGCAGCAGTGCTCCTGCTGTGAAGGCTTCACCGACTCCGTCTGTCTGGGCTTGCTGCTGGCCGCCGGGGCTGCCCGGCATTCCGGGCATGCCGCCTGGGGCACCGCCGCCTTCACCGCCGAAATCCGGCGGCATCATTTGGCCCCCCTGCTGCTGGCGTCCGGCTTGGCCATTCTGCTGTCCACCGCCGGGCTGCTGGCCGTTGGTTTCCCCTGCGCCGCCTCTCATCCCGCCCATGCCTCTGCCGCCGCCCATTCCCCCGCCGCTGCCCTGTCCATTGTTAGTAGAAGCAATGGTTCCGTTCAGCTGCTGAATGACGCTGGTGATCATGGTGGTGTTGGCGGTTTTCAGCTGCTCCACACCCTTTAGATGCTCCTCGTAGGTGTAGAAAGAGGTGGGATCATTCTCCACATAAGCGGAAAGTTTCGCGGCAAGCCCGTCCACCTTGGCATTAAACTTTGTTTCCAAGAGGAAGCCCTCGCTAATTTCCTTCAGAATGGCGTGGTAACGCTCCTTATACTCGTCTACTGCCAGCAGCTTGGCAATCATCGGGCGTTCGGCCACGGCGCCCTGGGTAGGCTCATCGATGAGCACCGAAGTGCCCGCTGCCGTCTGAGCGTTTTGACCGCCCATACCTCTGCCGCCGCCCATACCACCCATGCCGCCGCCCATACCCCCGAAGGCCATGTTATAGTCCCAGGGCAGGACGTTGAAGATACCGTCGTCCTCATACAGATAATAATTCTGCTTGTTGGACCCCAAATAGCTGTCCATATTGTTGGTGGCTACATTCAGGGCGATGTACTTAAGCACATTGTCCACATTAATCACGGACTCATAATCGGTGCCGTTGTTCAGCTCATCCAGCATATCAATGAGAATGTCCCCGTTGGAGGACTTGGACTTTTGCGCCAGCCCCGTATACTTGGAGAGATCATCCCCCATCCAAGCCAGGTCGCTGCCGACTCCGGTCATCTCGCCTTTGTACAGAGCACCGTAGGAGTTGCCGAAGTTCCGCTCCAGATAAGCATCTCCCACCTGCTCCACGGCCAGATAGAAGCCCCACAGCTTGCCGTTGATGTAGACATTGACATAGGAATGGCCCGGTGTTGGCAGCCCCATCTCCTCCGCCAGCTCATAGGTCAGAAACTCCTGCATATACGAGGCATCGCTATAGTTGTTGTTCAGGTTGATTTTGCTGATGCCGCCCAGGGTTTGGTTATCCACATATTCATCAAAAGATAGCTTGAAGCTGTACCGGTCGGAGTCCTGCATCTGGACCACGCTGCGCAGGCTCAGATTTCCCTTGGTGCGGATCCCCACGTTGTCGAACTTGGTCCCGTTGTACTCCGCCGAGGCCATTTTGTATTCCTCCAGAGAGGCGTTGTCCAGCATGTCCTGGAAATCCGCCTCGTCCACAGTAATCTTCACATCAATAACCTTTTCCTTGGGAAAAACCGATTCCGACAGCTCCTCCGCCGTTTTTCCCGATGAGGCGCCTGCTGGTCCGGTTATGGCCTCCTGGCTGCCGGAGTTTATTCCGTACAGCCCCACCGCCAGCATCACCACAAACAGTATCACCAGCATAGGTACCGCCGTTTTGGATTTCATCTGCATTCACCGCCGTATTAGGATACATAATCGCCGCTGTAGCTGATCAGCACGGCGTTCTTGACTCCGTCAACAGCAGAAACACGATTGACGAATTGAGCCTCCTTTTCCTTCACACGGATCTCGATGGTCAGCTCCACGTTGCCGCGGGACACGGTTTTTTGCTTCAGGTTAAAGCGTTTGGCTTCGCCTTGGACGGCCTTCATCACATGGGTTTCGCTTTCGTCGCTGTCGCAGTTCACCACCAACAGATACGGGGTTTCGAAGGATGCTTTTTTGATAAAGATGAACATAACCAGACCAATCACTACAGAAGCTGCCAGGGCCAAGGAATAGAAGCCAGCACCGGTTACAATCCCTACAGCGGCCGCCCAGAACAGGAAGATCAGATCAGTAGGATCCTTGATGGGCGTTCTGAAACGGACGATGGACAGGGCGCCGACCATACCCAGGGACAGCACCAGGTTGGAGTTAACGGCAATGATCACCATGGACGTAACCATTGTCATTCCGATGAGAGAGATGTTGAAGCTTTTGGAATAGAGCACCCCGCTGAAAATCCGCTTATACAGGATGTAGATGAAGAAACCCAGCAGGAATGAGATGGACATGGTGATGATAATTTTGCCGATATCGATGTTTGCCGTGAAATTATCCATTACCGAGTTTTTGATCATGTCTGTAAAGTTCATCGTTATTGATCCTCCCAGGAGTTCATTTTGATATACTTGCGGCAAATCACATACTTGGAGGCTGACTGCCGCTGCAAACCCTCCATTTGCAGAGCATCCCGGATGTAACCGGGGAGATATTCGTCGAATTTCACTTCGAGAATGATGAAATTCTCATCCAGCGCCCGGACGGCTCCCAGCTCCGCATCGAACAAATCCGTACTGCTCAAGCCGCTCCGCAGCTCCTTGTCGAAGGTAATGCGGACGTTGCCGTTGGCGCAGACATAAGGCTCCCGGACATAATCTACGATCACCTTTGGGCGGAGCAGCCGGTGCTTCATTTCATCGTACAATTCGGCGAACAGCGGCTTGTCCGGAACGTTCAAAATCTCAATATTGCCGTGCAGCAGCTCATCGACCATACTGCGGGTGAGGGACTCCTTCACCTTGGCAATGTATTCGTTCTTCTTGATTTTTTTCTCAAAATGGATTACCTTGTCTTCCATGTTGTAAATGCGGATCCGGTATTTCACCCGGTCGCTGACACCGCCCAGCTTCTCGTCCAACGCCTTGTTGCCGATATCGTCAAAATACAGGCTGCGGATATGGTATTCACCGTTTGGCCCGGCATGCTCATCGCGCTTCATCAAAGCTTTGAGGCGCTGCCGGATAGTAAAATACTGGTGGTAATTAATCATAAATTTCAGCTCATTACGGTATTTCAGTCCCATGATTATGCACCCCGTTTCTGTGTGTCTTGGAGAAGGGAAGCGGCCTCCCTTATTTCTTGAGACCATCATAACGGTTGTTTATGAATGTTGGTTTAAGGAAGACTGAATGTTCGCTGAATGTTATGCTTATGTTAACAGAGTGTAAACGCCCCTTTTTGGGTGCTGTAAAAAACCAATGGAAGGAGAATGCCCGTGAAGTGGAATTCGATTGCCTTGTGGGCGGGGGTGGGTGGTGTTATCCTGATCGTTGTGTTGCTGTCCGCCCTCCAAAACCTGGGCAGCAGCGGGAAAAATGGCCCCTACTCCATTGGGATGACATTCCGCGGAGAGGTTTCCACCTCCCGGGCCTTCACCTGGCGGTACAGTGAAGGAGAAGCGGACGGGGTGCTGCAGGTGGCACTTAGCCGCGATGGGCTGGTAAAGGATCAGGCGGACAAGCTGAGCTTTCCCGCCTCCCGTGAAACCCGCACTGGGGAAAAGGATAAATCAGAGGGCGTCTATCAGGCGGAGGCGGCGGGCCTTAGCCCCAATACCCGCTATTGGTACCGGGTTGGAGATGCAGCGGCGGATGTATGGAGCGAGCCGGCTTCGTTTACGACAGGGCCGGAAACCGGAGCGGATGCGGAAGTAAGCTTCTTACATGTGACGGACTCACAGGGAGAGACGGAGGCGGATTTCCGGCTGTGGAGCCGCACCCTGGAGCAAGCGGTGAAGCAGTTCCCCCAGGCTGCATTCATCATGCATACAGGGGATTTGACGGAGAATCCGGAGGATCCGGCAGCATGGCGGCACTTTTTTGACCTGGCCCGGCCGGTTCTGTCCCGTCTGCCCTTAATGCCAACAACCGGGAATCATGATGAGGTGGATAACGATGCTCTGGAATACCGCTCCCGCTTTTTGCTGCCGGACAACGGGCTCACCTCCAAGGATAAAGGCCCCAGCTATTCCTTCGATTACGGGCCTGTGCATATGGTTGTGCTGAACACGGAGTCGGATTTAAACAAGCAGCGGGATTGGCTCAAAAAAGACCTGGCCGCATCGGCGGACAAGCCTTGGCGGATTGTAGCCATACACCGGGGCGCTTATGGAGGCAATATGTATGACAAGCTGGAGGATTGGGTGAAGGTGTTCGATGAGTACCAGGTGGATCTGGTGCTGCAGGGACATAATCATGAATATTCCCGTTCGTATCCTCTGCGCGGCGGCAAAGCGGTCGGCAACGGCGATGACCCCGTCCGGGAACGGGTCGGTACTGTCTATGTGACGCCCAATACGGCAGGGCCGAAGTTTAACGACAAAAAGGAGGACCAGTTCTACCACAAGGTCCACTTCCAGAACAAGAAGCAGATGTTTGGAGGTATTACCGTCTCCGGCAATACGCTGACTTATGAGGCTTATGATGTGGACGGCAAGCTGCTGGACCGGTTTGTGCTGGAGCATTGAATATGTGATATATGCCAAAAAAACCGGAGCTCAGGAACGCTCCGGTTTTTTTGGTGATCGGGTTGATTAATCGGGTTAACAGTTGATCTTGTTAATCCAAGGTTACGAGAATGGAAGAGGATTCCGCTTCCCAATGCAGGTCAGCACCCAGGGCTTCCGCTACACTCCGCAGGGGCACATAGAAGGAGCCTTGCTCCACCACTGCAGGACGCTCCAGGGAAATTTCCGCTGCTCCGTTGACGGCGGCCTTGCTGCTGCCTGCTGTCAGACGGATGCTGTGTTTCCCGTCGGCTGTGGTTAAAACTACAGATTGGCTGGCTGCATCCCACGCCAGATCCATATCCAGATTGGCAGCCAGGGAACGCGCGGGAACCATGGTTACGCCGTTATCGCTGTACGCTGCCCAACCGGCTGTGTATTCATTCAGATCCTCTTGGGGCATCACGTAGAAATAACCGGTTTTGCGGGTAACGTGGAGGTCATCCTTCAGGAATTTGTAGAGGGCGGAATCCGTCTTGATGGCTTCCAATGCTTCCTCCGGACCATCCAGCTTCATGAGATCCAGTGCTCCGGCTGTAGAGATGGCATCCGCCTTCACTGTACCGTTCACATTCCAGTTTTCGAAGCTGCTTTTAACACGGATGGATTTCAGAGGGCTTCCGTCCGTTTCTGTCGGCGCCAGCAGCAGGTTTGCCACAGACTTGCGGACCTGCATGCTGTTATCCACATACAAATCAACCGTCATGGAGGATTTGTCACCCAGGAACTTCGCAACTTCCGTTCCTTCGCTGTCCAGCATCACCAGCAGAATAACCAGAAGCTGCTTGGCCTCTGTTTGGACGACCTCAACGCCCTCTTCCTTGTTTTGAAGAATGGAGCGGATGGCGCCGAGCACTGAACTCAGCTCATCATCACCACTCATATCTGCCGGAATGAAGCTGTTTACGGCGCCTTGAATCACATCATAGTATTGGGCAATAACTGCCTTCATGGCCTGGTCATCCTTCATCAGATTCAGGATGAAGGTCCTGAGCAGCGGCAGGATATCCTTGCCGTCCAGCTCGGCGCGGACATGATGCAGGTACACGCTTTGGCCGTTGATGGTTTCATTGCCGGACTCCAGCTTCAGCTTGGAGGGGTTGGGCATTTTGCCAAGGAAATACTCATACAGCGGTTTGATGTAATTCGGGTCCTGCGCCTTCTTCTGGAAGTCGGTCATCCATTTCATGTCCACGCCGTCGTAGAGTCCTTCTCCTGTAGGATCGGCAAGATCCGTGGTGGAGATGGTAAAGGGTTTGGTTGCCCCTTCCGGCAGGACGGTCAGTGCCTCCGGAGATATGTATGCGGTAAAAGGAATCGACTTCTTGGCCACTTCCAATGCGCCTTTTACCGAAGCCACTTGAGTGCTCTCCTGCTTGATGTGGTCGAAGCTCAGCTTCATTTGGCTGAAAGCGGCCATTGCTGCCGAGTCCGGTCCCGCTTCCTTCAGCGCAGCCTCATCCAGCTCCAGCGAAACCTCAACGGAGCCCTTGCCCTCCATCGTCTTCATATCGAAGGAGCTTAACAATGCCTTGTTCAAATCCACGCCGCCGATAGCCTGGCAGCCTCCAATCAGACCTGCAATCAAACAGACTACTGCTAATAAAATTCCGTAACGCTTGGTTGTTCTTCTCATCCATCTGCCTCCTGTCAATAGAACCTGCTATACCATTTCCATACTTATGGATGGTTTTCCTTCTCTATACCTGTAAATCGTACCAAAAATGGTGCTTCGGTCCCGGGGGGCCGGGAGGAGGAGCATCAGCACGATTTATCGCTTCGGCCGATCACGCGCAATCGTTGCTTCCGGACACCCCCCGCCACCTCCCGGATGGCTAACGGAACTGAGCGACGCTTAGAGGCCCGCATTCGCCACCTCGGCGCGCTAACGGAACTCAGCGACGCTTAGAAGCCGAAATCCGCCATCTTGGCGCGCTAACGGAACTAAGAGTGTCTTAGCCGGGAGAGCCGGACCAAATTAGCTGAAAAATGTGCGCTAAGAGCCGCTGAGTTCCATTAGAAATCAAACGTGGTCCTTTTCAGCCGCTAAGCGCTTCTCAGTTCCGTTAGCGGTTCCGCCACCCCTCCTGCAGCACCAAAAAACCCCAGGAACACGCTGCTGCGTATCCCGGGGGTTGTATGTGGTACAAGTGTTTTGTTGGTGCAAGTTGCAAGAAACTGCCGCAGCTTACGGCAGGTCGGTGGCGCCCATCAGGAAGCGGTCCACTTCACGTGCAGCCTCGCGGCCTTCGTTGATGGCCCATACGACCAAGGATTGACCGCGGCGCATGTCGCCGGCGGCGAAGACACCTTCGACGCTAGTGGCATATTTGCCATAAGCAGCCTTGGCGTTGGTGCGCTCATCTTTCTCCACACCCAGCTGATCCAACAGCTGGTTTTCCGGACCGGTGAAGCCCAGCGCCAGCAATACCAGCTGTGCCGGATATACCTTCTCGCTGCCGGGAACCTCGGTGGGAACAAAGCGGCCGTTGCCGTCTTTTTTCCACTCGATGAGAACGGTGTGGACTTCCTTCACATGGCCGTTCTCGTCGCCCACAAAACGCTTGGTGGACACCAGGTAATCGCGGGGATCGCGGCCGTGCTTGGCAGCGGCTTCCTCTTGGCCGTAGTCCATCTTGAAGGTTTTGGGCCATTCCGGCCACGGGTTATTGTCTGCCCGGTGCTCGGGAGCCTTGGGCATAATTTCGAACTGGTGAACACTGTTGGCGCCATGACGGACAGAGGTAGCGATACAGTCGGTGCCGGTGTCGCCGCCGCCGATGACGATCACATCCTTGCCGGCTGCAGAGATGTAAGCACCGTCGGCATGGTTGGAATCCAGCAGGCTTTTGGTATTCTTGTGCAGGAACTCCATCGCCAGGTGGATGCCCTTCAGCTCGCGGCCTTCTGTGGGAAGGTCGCGGCCTTTGGTGGCGCCGCCGCACAGGACAACCGCGTCAAACTCGGACTTCAGCTTTTCCGCCGGATAGTCCTTGCCTACTTCTGTGTTGGTGACGAAGGTAACGCCTTCCTCCTCCAGCAGCTTCACGCGGCGTTCCACAAGAGACTTCTCCAGCTTCATGTTGGGGATGCCGTACATCAGAAGCCCGCCCGGACGGTCGGAGCGCTCGAACACGGTAACGGTGTGTCCGGCTTTGTTCAATTGGGCAGCGGCCGCCAGCCCGGAAGGACCGGAGCCGATAACGGCTACCTTCTTGCCGGTACGCTTAGCCGGAGGCTGGGCCTTGATCCATCCTTCTTCGAAGCCCTTATCGACGATAGACCGCTCAATATTCTTGATGGTGACAGGGCTATCGTTCAGGCCTACCGTACAGGAGCCCTCGCAGGGAGCGGGGCAAACCCGGCCGGTAAACTCGGGGAAGTTGTTGGTTTTGTGCAGACGGTCCAACGCCTCCCGCCACATGCCGCGGTACACCAGATCATTCCACTCGGGGATGAGGTTGTGCACCGGGCAGCCGGCAGCCATACCGTTCAGTAGCTTGCCCGTATGGCAATAGGGAATACCGCAGTCCATGCAGCGTGACCCTTGGGTGCGAAGCTTCGACTCTTCCATATGCTCATGAAATTCGTGATAATGGCCGATTCTTGACAAAGGCGACTCATCCACAGGGAGTTCGCGCTTGTATTCCAAAAAACCCGTAGGCTTTCCCATGGTTCTCCTCCTAAAAGCTTACTTATAAGGGGTCCCCCAAAAGCGCCGGTCGGCCCTTTCGAAACTTCCGTCACTTTTGGGGGGATTGGTTTAGTTGCCGCCAACGCGTGCGGCGTCGCTCATGTTTTCCTTAAAGGCCGCCATAACCGCTTCTTCCTGATTGAGTCCGGTCAGCTTGGCTTTTTCGATGGACTCGAACATCCGCTTGAAGTCCTTCGGAATCACCTTCACGAAGCTGAACAAATTCTCTTCCCAGTTTTCGAGGATCTTCTGGCCAACGGAGCTGCTGGTGAACTTCACATGGTTGCGGATCAGGGTTTTCACCTCATTGATCTCGTACTGCTCGCTCAGTTCCTCCACATGTACCATTTCCTTGTTGATCTTGCTCCGGAAGCTGCCGTCGGCATCGTATACGAAGGCGATACCGCCGGACATCCCTGCGGCGAAGTTCCGGCCGGTCGGGCCCAGTACAACCACACGGCCGCCGGTCATGTATTCACAGCCGTGATCGCCTACACCTTCGACGACCACGCGCACACCGGAGTTCCGTACGGCAAAACGCTCGCCCGCCACACCGCGGATGTAAGCTTCACCCTCGGTTGCGCCGTAGAAGGCGGTGTTGCCGATGATTACATTCTCTTCCGGCACGAAGGAGGAGCGTTCGGGCGGGAAGATCACAATCTTGCCACCGGAGAGGCCCTTGCCCACATAGTCGTTGGCGTCGCCTTCCAGGGACAGGGTTACACCCTTCGGTACGAAGGCGCCGAAGCTTTGGCCGGCGGAGCCGTTGAAGTGCAGCCGGATGGTATCGGCAGGCAGACCCTCCAGACCGTAGCGGCGGGTAACCTCGCTGCCGAGGATCGTGCCTACAACGCGGTTAACATTGCGGATCGGCATAATGGCATGCACATTTTCCTTATAGTCGAGAGCCGGCTTGCACACGTGCAAGAGCTCCTTCATGTCGATGGACTTCTCCAGACCATGGTCCTGTTCCATTTGGCAATAGGTGCCGTAATCTGCAGGAACCTGCGGCTGGTACAGAAGCGGAGACAGATCCAACCCCTTGGCCTTCCAATGGTTCACAGCCACAATGGCTTCAAGCGCGTCCGTACGTCCCACCATCTCTTCTATGGTACGGAAACCAAGCTCGGCCATCAGCTCGCGGACCTCTTGAGCGATGAAGGTCATGTAGTTGACTACATGCTGCGGGTCTCCGGCGAATTTCGCACGAAGCTCCGGATTTTGGGTGGCAATGCCCACCGGACAGGTATCCAGGTGGCAAACCCGCATCATAACACAGCCAAGCGCGATCAGCGGTGTAGTAGCGAAGCCGAATTCCTCAGCGCCCAGAAGCGCGGCGATAACCACGTCACGGCCGGTCAGGAGCTTGCCGTCGGTTTCCACGGTAATCCGGGAACGAAGATTGTTCAGGATCAGGGTTTGATGCGTTTCGGCCAGACCCAGCTCCCACGGCAGACCCGCATTGTGGATGGAGGTCTGCGGAGAAGCGCCTGTACCTCCGTCATAACCGCTGATCAGCACCACGTCGGCTTTGCCCTTGGCTACACCGGCGGCGATGGTGCCTACACCCACCTCGGATACCAGCTTCACACTGATCCGGGCACGGGGGTTAGCATTCTTCAAATCGTGGATCAGCTCAGCCAGATCCTCGATGGAGTAGATATCGTGGTGAGGCGGCGGAGAAATCAGGCCTACGCCGGCCGTAACACCGCGCACTTCGGCAACCCACGGGTACACCTTGCGGCCGGGCAGCTGTCCGCCCTCGCCGGGCTTGGCGCCTTGAGCCATCTTGATCTGAATTTCGTCCGCATTCACCAGGTAGTTGCTGGTAACACCGAAACGTCCGGAAGCAACCTGCTTGATGGAGCTGCGGCGGGAATCGCCGTTGGCGTCCGGAATGAAACGCTCCGGATGTTCGCCGCCCTCGCCGGTATTGCTGCGGCCGCCGATGCGGTTCATGGCGATAGCCAGAGCCTCATGGGCTTCCTTGGAGATGGAGCCGAAGGACATGGCGCCGGTCTTGAAGCGCTTGAAGATCGCTTCCAGCGGTTCAACCTCATCCAGCGGGATGGAACGGCGGTCGTTCTTAAAGCCGAGCAGATTCCGCAGGGTGTATTTAACCTCGGGATCAGCATTGATCTTGGAGGAGAACTTCTTGTACAGGCCATAGTCCGCAGTACGGCAGGCGGTTTGCAGGGTGTAGATGGTCTCCGGGTTGTACATATGCTCTTCGCCTTCGGCACGCCATTGCAGCTGGCCGCCGGTCTCCAGCACACGTCCGGTGGTTTCTACCTGGGAGAAGGCCTTGTGGTGGCGCAGCTCCACTTCCTTGGAGATGGTATCCAGGTCGATGCCTTCAATGCGGGAAGCTGTCCAGGTGAAATACTTGTCGACCACAGCCTTGCTGATGCCGATGGCTTCGAAAATTTGGGCGCCGCGGTAGCTTTGTACCGTGGAAATCCCCATCTTCGCCAGCACCTTGGTTACGCCCTTCACACAAGCCTTCAGGTAATTGTAAGCGGCCTTCTCATAGGTCAGGCCCTCCAGCATACCGTTTTTGACCATGTCCTTCAGGGACTCCAAAGCCAGGTACGGGTTCACGGCGCTGATGCCGTAGCCCAGCAGCAGAGCGAAGTGATGCACCTCGCGGGGTTCGCCGGATTCCAGAAGCAGGCTGACCTTGGTGCGTGTGCCTTCACGGATCAAATGGTGATGCAGACCCGCAACTGCCAGCAGCGCCGGGATACCGGCCAGGTCCTTGGAAATACCGCGGTCGGTAAGGATCAGCAGGTTGGAGCCGCCGGCGATGGCCGCATCGGCTGCCGCATACAGGTCCTCCATGGCTTTTTCCAAAGCGCCTGCACCGTCATAAACGGGATACAGGATCGGCAAATCGATGGAACGGAAGCCCTCCCGCTCTACATGCCGGAACTTGGCCAGATCCTCGTTGCCGATAATGGGGCTGGGGATCCGGATTTGGCGGCAGCTCTCCGGCTTCGGATTGATCAGATCGCCTTCAGGACCGATAGTGGTTTCCTGGGAGGTAATGATTTCCTCGAAGTTGGAGTCGATGGGCGGATTGGTTACTTGGGCGAACAATTGTTTAAAATAGCTGTATAATAGCTGCGGTTTCTCGGACAATACCGCCAGCGGGGCGTCATTGCCCATGGAACCGATAGGATCCACCCCGGTTCTGGCCATGGCCTCCAGGAACTTCCGGTTACCCTCGTAGGTGTAGCCGAAGGCCTGCTGGCGCTGCACCAGCGCTTCCGCTTCAGGAGCCGGGAGCTCAGGGGCGGCAGGCAGATCGCTCAAATTAACCAAATGCTGATCCAGCCATTCCTGGTACGGGTGCTCGCTGGAAATGCGGCTCTTGATTTCGTCGTCAGAGATGATCCGGCCTTCTACGGTATCCACCAGCAGCATACGGCCGGGGCGGAGGCGGTCCTTCTTCACGATCTTGTCTGGAGCCAGATTCATCACGCCCACTTCAGATGCCAATACGATCACATCGTCGGTGGTGATGTAATAGCGGGACGGACGCAGACCGTTGCGGTCCAGCACCGCGCCGATAATGGAACCGTCTGTGAAGGCGATGGCGGCAGGGCCGTCCCACGGCTCCATCAGACAGCTGTGGTATTCGTAGAATGCGCGTTTTTGGGGATCCATGTTTTCGTGCTTGGACCAAGGCTCGGGAATCATCATCATGGCTGCATGCGGCAGGGAACGGCCGGAGAGCATCATGAACTCCAGCGTGTTGTCGAACATCTGGGAGTCGGAGCCTTCGTTATCGATAATCGGCATGATCTTCTGGAGGTCATCTCCGAACAAATCAGTATTGCACATGGCCTGGCGGGCATGCATCCAGTTCACATTGCCGCGCAGGGTGTTGATTTCCCCGTTGTGAATCATGTAGCGGTACGGATGGGCCCGTTCCCAGCTGGGGAAAGTATTGGTACTAAAGCGGGAATGCACTAAAGCGAGCGCGCTCTTCAAATCAGGATTTTGCAGCTCGAGATAATACCCGTATACCTGCTCCGGCGTAAGCATGCCCTTATAAACAATGGTACGGCTGGAGAAGCTGGAGTAATAGAACGGCTTGCCAAAATCGGTGGTGGCGCCCAGGTTTTCGGTGCGCTTGCGGATGACATACAGCTTGCGTTCGAAAGCAAGCTCATCCTTGCCTTCCAGATCGGCGCTTGCGCCAATGAACAATTGGCGGACAAACGGCTCTGCAGACTTGGCGAATTCGCCCAGCGAGGAGTTGTCAACCGGCAGGGTTCTCCATCCGATGACCGTCTGGCCTTCCTCCCGGACAACCTTCTCCACCATTTGCTCGCAGGCTTCGCGTGCCGAAGCATCCTGGGGAAGGAAAACCATGCCGACGCCGTACTTGCCGGGGGCGGGAAGCTCAAAGCCCAGCTCCTTCACCGCTTCACGCAGGAAGCTGTCGGGAATCTGCAGCAGAATGCCCGCACCGTCTCCGGTATTGGCTTCGCTGCCCTGGCCGCCGCGGTGGTCCAAATTGCACAGCACCTGGAGCGCCTGGCTGACAATCTCATGGGATTTGCGGCCCTTGATATCGGCCACAAAGCCAATTCCGCAAGCGTCATGCTCATACTGCGGGTCATACAATCCCTGCTTGGGAGGCAATCCGTTTTGGGTCATCATTGTGCAACCTTTCCTTCTGTTTTTATTGGTTCCTGCCGATAAAAATTATTATTTCAGCAAGGGAAGAGTGATAGTATTTTTTTAATTTTAACATCCCATGTTAGCTGAATCAATTTAAAAATGTAATGAAAACCATCGCAAAAACAGATTATTGTAAGGGGTTTCTAATCTCCCTCAGGCACAAATTTGTAGCCGACTCCCCATACGGTTTTAATGAAACGCGGATTTTTCGGGTCCGCCTCGATTTTTTTGCGCAGATTGGTGATATGCACGTCCACAGAGCGTTCCGTTACATACGTATCGATGCCTCTGATCCGGTTCAGCAGCTCTTCCCGGCTGAATACATTATTGGGATGCAGCCACAGCACCTTCATAATTTCGAATTCGGAGTAGGTGGTTTCCACCAGCTTGTCCGCTACATACAGCACCCTCCGGCTCATATCCATATGCACGGCGGGGCGCACATCCTTCGCTGCAGCAGGCTCCACAACGGGGGTCATGGCGGAACGCCGCAACAGCGCCGTCAACCGGGCGGCCAGCTCCCGCATGGAAAAGGGCTTGCACAGATAGTCGTCGGCCCCTACCAGAAGCGCATTCACCCGGTCGGCCACTTCCTTCTTGGCGGAAACCATCAGAATGGGGATCACTGTGACCAGACGAATTTCCCCGCACAGGGTAATGCCGTCCGTATCCGGCAGCATCACGTCCAGAATAATAATGTCCGGCTCTGCACTCTGCAGGAGCTTCTTGCCCTCTTCGCCGTCAGAAGCCCAGGTGACCGTATACCCCTCTTCCTCCAGGTAAATGGTCATCATGTCGGCAATGCTCTGATCATCTTCAATAATGAGTACTTTAGGCATAACCAGCTCTCCTTGCCGCAATTTAACATTTTCCTAGCACTTTTCTGCAACTTTTCTAAAGGATAAGGCGGATAATGGGTAGTGATACCTTTTATTATAGCGAAAAACGCGGATTCCTGCCGGGATTCGGCTTCAATTGGGCAAAAATCCGCAATTTATATCCGGATCGTCAGAAATCCGGCATCCCCTACAACGCAGGAGGCTTGCTGCATGCGCATCCTGATTATCGACCCTGCCGCTTTCTCCCGCACGGTACTCCGCAGAATTGTGGAGGAGGCGGGTTACTCCGTTGCCGGCGAAGCGGGCAACAGCGAGCAAGCCCTGGTCCAATACAAAAGCACCGCCCCCGATGCGGTGACCATCGATTTGACAGCCCCCACCCTCAACGGTGTGGCGCTGATCCGCCGGATCCGCAATCTGGATCCCGCAGCCCGTATTTTGGCCATATCCGGAATGAACCAGAATGCCTCCGGCCAGGAAGCCCTCCAGGCGGGAGCCTATGATTGTGTAATGAAGCCCTTGGAGGAATCACGACTACTCACAGCACTGGCCCATGCCCGGCTGCTGATGCAGGAACCGTAGGGAGGCGTCTGCATGTCCAAACACAGACTTATTCCTCTGGTGGTGCTCCTTCTGCTTAGTGCAGCCTCTCTGGTCAGCGGGCTTTTTCCCCTGCGGCTGATGTTCGGCGTGGAATATTTCCTTGCCGGCCTGTTCGGCTTTGCCGCTTATGCCCTGTTCGGCCCCTTCGCGGGTGTCGGCGTGGTTCTGATCGGCGTTCTGCCCAGCTTGTGGTATTGGGGCCATCCCTACGGTATGGTTCTGATGGTGCTGGAGAACATACTTGTTTCTTTCCTGGTCAAAAAATACCGATACGGCTACACCACGGCCAGCCTGATCTACTGGGCAGTGATCGGGATTCCGCTGACCCTGCTTTTCTATGGTCTGATCCTGGACATCCCCGGTACCAGCCTCCAGTTCATCGTGTTCAAAATGGCTCTGAACGGGCTGGGCAACTCTACGGCCGTTTCCCTGGTCATTCCGGTTATTGCCCTTATCTGCAAAAAGCTCCCCCGCTCCGTTATGGGACGCCGGGGCTTCTATGATCTGGCTCCCTTCAGCCTGGCGGGCCAGCTGTCCAATATTATGGTATTTATCATTCTCATTATGGCCATGGTTCAGATGGGTATCCACAGCCGCCTTCTCATCGCCAATGAAGAGGATACCATCGCCGAGAAGCTAGTATACGCCGCGGAGCAAATGAATTTGTATACGGATACACCCGGCAGTTTTCCGGTGCAGGAGGCCTTTGCGCTGCTGGACGACCGGATGCCGGAGCTGCGCTTCCGCCTCGTGGACCGGGGCTTGAAACCGGGGGCGTCCATGGAGGACCAATACGGCCCGCTTCCCTCTTATCTGACCGGCAATACCGATGATTCCCATGTCCGGGCAGTGACGGAACGGGTGAAATTATGGTCGCCCACTCTGGATGAATCCGGCAGCCGGATTACCCAGCGGATGAACTCCGTCTATTATGTGGACATGCGGTGGAACGGGGACCAGCGGTTCCAGATTTTCGTGGAGCTGCCCGCCCGGACCACCTGGACCGGGATTTACGGGGAGCTGGCCCAGGAGCTGACTACGGCCTTTACCATTTTGGCGCTGGCGGTGCTGATTATTTATCCCATCTGCCGCTACCTGAACCGGCCCATTGTGCAGCTGGCAGAGTTATCCGGCCGGCTGTCGTCCTCCATCGGCACCGGCTTCCGCCCTCAATGGCCGAACAGCACCCTGGTGGAGATCCAGGCACTGACCAACGCCTTCAAGCTGATGTCCATGGACTTGAACCAGCAGTTTGCCAGCATTCTGGAGGCCACGCGAGAAGCTATGGTGCTCTGCGACAAAAACGGCACCATCCTGTACGCCAACAGCCAGCTGGATGTGTATTTCGGCGAACGGCCCATCGGCCTGCATTCCATGAAGGAGCTGTTCGGGGCTATGCGGCGGTTTCCCAAGGATGACGCCACCCAGCTCCAGCAGGAGATCGACTCCATCCTGCGCCATGTGGGAGAGCACGGCTCGCTTTCACGCAACATTACCTTCCACAATAATCAGCGCAAAATGTATCTGTCCTTGTACGTGACTGTCATCCAAGGCACGGAGGAGGTCCGGGACCGCAACCGCCTGTTCATCTTCCGCGACCGTACGGAGGAGATGGAGCGGGAGCTGCTCCAGGAGGAAATGATTGCCCAGGTGTCCCATGAATTCCGGACCCCGCTTACCCCCATTCTCGGGTACTCGGAAATTCTGCGCAGCAAGGAGCTGCCGCCGGACAAGCTGAAGTCCTATTCCGCCACCATACACCATGAAGCGGTCCGGCTGTCCCGGCTGGTGGATGATTTCCTCGATTTGCAGCGGATGGAGTCAGGCAGGCAGCCCTATTACCTTGTTCCCCTGGACTTGCGGGAAATGGTCTCCCAAACGGTGGAGGAATGGCGCCACAACGGCAATCATCATTCCATCCTCCTGAAGCTTCCGGAGGAGCCTGTCATCGCCCTGGCGGATGCCGACCGGATGCGGCAGGTGCTGGACAACCTGATCAGCAATGCGGTGAAATATTCACCTGACGGGTCGGAGGTGCATATCTCTGCGGCTCTGGAGGGCGGCGCCATCCGCATCGACATCGCCGATAACGGACTGGGCATCCCGGAGAAGGACAAGGAGAAAGTGTTCCGCAAGTTTTACCGGGTGGAAAACAACGACCGCAAGAAGATTCCCGGCAGCGGCCTGGGCCTGCCCATCGCCAAGGAGATTGTTGAGGGCCACAGCGGCCAGATCACCTTCGTGTCCCGTCATTACGGGGGCAGCATCTTCACGGTGTGGCTCCCGGTGTATACCCCGCCCTCCACCGCAGGCGCCGTCCTGCTTATCGGCAAGGATGACGGGTATACGGAAAGCCTGGCCAGCGTTCTGGCCCAGCGGGGCGAGCATGTGCTCCACCTGGGCTCCTTTGAAGAGGCCCTGTTTGCCATCGGCTGCGGCAACATCAATATGCCCCGCATCATTGCTGCCAATCTGGTAGGCACAGGACTAATGAACGGGCTGGAGTTCGCCTCGCGGCTTCTGTCTCTGGATTGCCCGCGGAAGGCTGCGATGCTATTCCTGGAACGGATGGCATCCCCCTCCTCCCTATCAACTCCTGCTTCAGGCCCCAATCTGGAAATGGTGCAGGCGGTGAAACCCTTCACCGTCCGGGAGATAGTTCAGTTTCTACAGCCGGGAGCGGCCCGGGGGATCGCCTCCGCCGGCATGCGCGAGCCGGACTGGTGCTACTGCTTTTTTCCCGTCCAGGAGGAAAAGGTGCTGCGGATGCAGCTGGCCAAATTCGGCCTGATTCCTGAGGTTTTGGCGGAAATGAACGATATGCTCCTGGCCGGTTTTGCGCCTAAGGGGAACAATCATCCATAGGAAAGGCTGCAAAAACATGCTATCCTTGGAGAGGGCCGGGACGCTCCTGGACCTTAGGGGTAGGAGCCGCCCGCATCAAGTGCTGCAGAGAGGAATAATGAACGTGGCTAAATTATATTTTCGCTATGGAACCATGAACAGCGGCAAATCCATCGAGGTGCTCCGCACCGCCCATAACTATGAGGAGCAGGGCAAACGGGTGCTGCTGTTCGTCCCTGCCATCGATGACCGCTTCGGCGTGGGCAATGTCACCTCCCGCATCGGGATGCAAAAGGAAGCCATCATCGTCCATGAGAACACGGATATGTATGCCATCGCTAAGGACACCATGCCCAACTGCGTGCTTCTGGACGAGGCCCAGTTTTTGACCCGGAAGCAAATCGACCAGCTCACCGACATCTGCGACGACCTGGGCATTCCTGTCATCGCCTACGGGCTGCGCTCCGACTTTATGGGGAATCTGTTCGAAGGAAGCCTGCAGCTGTTTGCGGCTGCGGACAAAATTGAAGAAGTCAAAACCGTCTGCTGGTTCTGCGACCGCAAGGCGATGCTGAATATGCGCTGCAAGGACGGCCATCCCGTATTCGAGGGGGAGCAGATCCAGATCGGCGGCAACGAAAGCTATATTCCGGTGTGCCGCAAGTGCTATAAGCAGCGCAAGAAGCAGGCGCAGCAGAACGCGCCGCATTAAAATATCCTTATCCCACGCCACCACCTGTACCCCTCCAGGGTTGTTCCCGCTGCATATAATGCAGGAACAATCCCTGTTGCGGATAAACGGAGGGTGAGCGTCTATGCCGGAGAATTCCGCCCGGTGGCGGCTTGTGATTTTTCTGTATCTGTCCCTGACCTTCGCCGGCTCCGCCGCCTGTCTCCTGTATCTGTTAAGCGGCGGCCTGGAGGACCCTGCCTCCGCTTCCCTGACAGCGGTAAGGCCGTATCTGTTTTATATCAGCGCCGGGTCCCTGGGCGGCTCTCTTTATGCCCTGCGGGCCTTCCACCAGTTTTATGACCAGCCGGTAACCATCCGCTTTGTGTATTGGTATTTCATGCGTCCTTACCTCTGCGGCGGCACGGCCATGATTACGATCATCCTGCTGGACAGCGGCATTATGCTGCTTTCGGTGGAAAACTCCCTGTCCGCCCGGACCGGGCTGGCGTTTCTCACCGGTTTCGGCTACGGCAAGTTTATGGAGAAGCTGACCCATTTGGCGGAGGCCCTTTTTAACGGCAACGGTAAAAAGGAATAACTGGCATCCTGCAAAAGTGCAGTTATTTTACTCAAAATCGGCAAAACAGGCGAAATCGGCAGGCAATAAATGCACTTTTGCATTTGGGCCTGCCGCTTAAGCTTCTAAGCCATAAAATAAATGCACTTTTGCATCTCGGCTCATCTCGGTCTGCCGCAAACCTTAAGCAAATCCATTCAACTAAAATAGCCGATTCTCCCAAAGTAGGATATAATGGAGAGGTTGTGCAATTGCGAGTTTTACCCTGGAAGGAAGTATTGCAGCCCATGTCTGACAACCGTTCCCCGCTCCCCCGTTGGGTGCTGCTGGCCCTTTTGGTGACCGGCATTATTGCGATTTCATTCTCATCCATTTTCATCCGCTGGTCCCATGCGCCCTCCTCTGTGATGGCCATGTACCGGCTCTTTTTCACGGCCGTTTTGATGGGCCCCTTCGTGTGGAGAAGCAAGCCTGACCTGAAGGCTCTCTCTTCATCGGACTGGGGCCTAATGGCCGTTTCGGGGCTTTTTTTGGCCCTGCATTTTTTGTTCTGGATGGAGTCACTGGCCTTCACCTCGGTAGCCAGCTCCACCATTATTCTCGCCCTGGAGCCTATCCTGATTCTGGCAGGCGCGTATTGGCTGTTTAAAGAGCGGACCACCCGCAAGGCGGTGCTGGGCCTGGCCGTGGCGATCCTGGGCGCCGCCCTTATCGGATGGGGGGATATCGGCATCTCCGGCAGAGCCCTGACCGGAGACCTGCTGTCCTTAGCCGGCACGGCGGCGGTGGCCCTTCACCTGTTGGTAGGCCAGCGTCTGGCAAGCCGTGTCCCCTCCTTGTTCTACAGCTTTTTCATCTTCCTCGTGGCCGGAACCGCCTTCCTGATCTACAACCTGGCCCGGGGCACCGCTCTCGGCGGATATCCCGCCCGGGAGTGGGGCATCTTCCTGCTGCTTGCGGTTGTGCCCACCGTCTTCGGCCATGTGCTGTTCAATTGGCTGCTCCAGTACGTCAATGCCGTCACCGTCTCCATGAGCGTGCTCGGCGAGCCGGTGGGGGCTACGATCCTGGCCTATCTGCTTCTGGATGAAAAGCTTACGCTTACCCAAGGCGCGGCCGGACTGGTCATTATCTGGGGCGTTTGGTATTTCATGCGCCACAACCAAGTGCGGTATGCAGTTGGCGAAGCAGACAAGCCGGGCAAGCGCAAAAAGGCCGCAAGCGGCCCGTCCGTTACCGGGTGATGATGAAGATGCCCAGCATAATCACCAGGGCGCCGGCAATTTTTTGCAGCGTCAGCGCTTCATTCAGAAGCACGGCGCTGAACAGGAACACGAAGATATAGCTCATGCTGTTTAGCGGATACGCACTGGTTAGGTCTGCACGGGACAGCACCTTGACCCAGATCAGCGAGCTTAAGGCAAACAGCAGGATGGCCATCCAGAATTCGGGCACCCGCAGAATCCGCCCGATATCGGCGCCGAAGGTGGCCGGCGACAAGGTAAGGCTCCCTACCCGGTCCGAGCCGTGCTTCATCATGATTTGCCCGATGGAGCCCATCATGGCGGACATCAGGACAAGCCGGAACATGTCCGCCACCTCCGCTCAAAGCCGCCGCGGGCAGTGTTGGTAAGCCATATGCGCATGAAGCAACCCCTACTTTCTACAGTGAAATCGGACTCATACCACTATATGTGTCAAAGTAGGGGTTTATCCCAGCCATATGTACAGGCGCTGTGCCGACGGTGCTGGTTCCATGCCGACAGGCTCATTCGGGCTTTTTCTTCTTCCAGAAGGACAGGCGGGTACTGAAGGATTTGCAGCCCGGTTTGCTTTTCCCCTCCTTGTCAAAGGTGAGGGTAGCGTTGATTTCCCCTCCGATGATGATAATGATGCAGCTGATGTACAGCCACACCAGAAGCACAATGACACCGCCGAGACTGCCGTAGCTTTTGGAATAATTGCCGAAGTGGCTTACATAAAAGGAAAACAGCAAGGAGATGGCAATCCAGCCCAAGGACGCAAACACCGCTCCCGGAAGGACGCTCTTAAACCTGAGCCGGCGGTTCGGGACTGTCCAGTACAGGAGGGCAAATCCCAGCAGCATGGCCGCCAGCGGAATGGCGAATTTAACCAATCCCCAGATCAGCTCAAAATCATTGGGGTACCCGAGAAATTTGAACAGCTGCTCACCGATTACATGGCCGAACACCAGAAGTACAAAGGTAAGAAGCATCACCAGGGTCAGACCGACAGTCGCCAGGAGGGCCAGTCCCTTCAGCTTCCAGAACGGACGGGTTTCCGGCTCGTCATAGGCCTTGTTCAGCGCTTTGATCACAGCGGACAAGCCGTTGGAGGCCGCCCACAGAGTACCGATCATACTGAAGGAAAGCAGCGCTTCGTTGCGGTTCTCGAAGATTTCGTTCATAATATCGTTGACTGCCTTATAGCTGGATTCCGGCAGAACCATGGCGATCTGCTCCCAAACATCCTGTGTGGAGATGGGGGTCATGCCCACAATGGTCAGAAGGAAAATTAAAAATGGAAAAAAGGCGAGAATCATATAGTAGGTCATTTGTGCGCCGAGGGCTGTGACTTCGTCGTCCTCATACCGGCAATATAAGGCTTCCAGAAAATGCAGGCTTTTTTTCCAATTCATCGCCGTCCGCTCCCTTCGCTCTTGATTGATATTTTTTCCCAAAAGGACACCTTGGATTCGCCCGAAGGTGAAGATGTGATGTTCATACCCGCGCGGAAGATGCGCTGAAACAAGACAACACAGGTGATGCAGACAGTCAGCACCTTATTATAAGACTTTTGAAAAAAGGGGCAATTGGTTTTGATAAAACATGGGTTGGTAATTCCGGACGGGATGACGGAGCGGCAGCTGCAGGAGGTACGGGAGCTGGCAGGTCGTTGCGCGAAGGCGGACAGCCTGGAGCTGAAGCTGAACTGGGGAATGCTGGAGCACCGGCCCCGGGGGACGGCCAATGATTTTCTGTGGTATGAGCGGGGAAAGCTGGTGGGTTTTCTGGCCTTGTACCACTTCGTGCCCAAGGAGGCCGAGGTGGGCGGTATGGTCCATCCGGATTTCCGGCAGAAGGGGATCTTCAACGCATTGACGGAGGCCGCCCTGTTATCCGCCCGCAAGCAGAACATCCCGTCCCTGCTGTTTGCCTGTCCGCGCCAGTCCCAGGGCGCCAAGGCCTTTGCTGAAGCCAGGCGGGCCGCTTACACCATCTCGGATTACGGCATGATGCTGGCGGAGCAGGTAGCGCACGAACCCCTCACCGGCATCCGGCTGGCCCGCGGCGTCAAGTCCCAGCGGGAGCTTCTGATCCGTCTGGATTCCCTCGGCTTCGATTCCTCCGAGGAGGAGTCCGAGGCCCTCGTGGACATGACGCTGGACAACCCTCCCCAGGACACACCGTATATTGCCTATAATGAAGAAGGGGAAGCGGTGGGACGGATTAATTCCCATATCCGCGACGGCAATGCCCATTTCTTCTGCTTTTCTGTGGTGCCGCAGCACCGGCGCAAGGGCTACGGACGGCAGATTCTTCTGTCCGCCATCGGCCTGGCCAACAAACAGGGCCTGCGCAGCATGACCCTGGAGGTAGCCTGCAACAATGCCGAGGCATTGACCTTATATCACCGCTGCGGCTTCCGGGAAACCTATATCAACGACTATTACAGACTGGATACCCAGGCTTTTGTGCGGGAGGAAATCTGTACGGGCTATTAAACTCCGGCGCAGCCTCCTTGTCCCTTGCCCCTCCTTACAGGGCAGGGGCTTTTTTTGTAGCAAAAAAGCCGGCCACGAAAGGTCCCGCCTCCACCCCATTTTCCACCATGGGTGATTCTAACGGCGGCCAGAGACGCTATTTCCGCGAAAACAGCATATTGAAATTTTTAACGGCGCTCAAAGACGCTATTAGGGTTAAACAGCCTGGCAATACCCGGTGTTAGGCAAAATAGCAGCTTCTGCTTCCGTTAGATTTTTGAAACCCCTGTTTTGGAGCAAATAAGGGCTTCTGCTTTCGTTAGGATGGCCGCCCGGGCCTAGGCCTATTGCTGCTGAAAAATAAAAAAACCTCCCCCGGCGGACGGAAGTCCGCTCAAGGGGAGGTTGGAAGCCGGGTCCGGCTTCTAAAGCTTCATAACGGGAGTCCTACAGGGTGCCGCGCTTCTCCAGGAACCGGAAGAAAGCGGTGGCGGCTTGGGCACGGGTCACCTCGTCGGAAGGACGGAATTGGCTGCCGTCGGTGCTCATAATGCCCAGCCCTACAGCGATGGCCGCATGGCCTTTATGCTGGATGGCTTCCGCATCGGTCACATCCAGACGGAACATGGAGCTTTGCTGGGCCAGCTTGTTGTAGCCCAACGCCCGGACGATCAGCTGGGCCATATCATCGCGGGTCATGATCTGGTCCGGATTGAATTCGCCGGACGGGTCACGGTCGATCAGATTCATATCCACCGCATTCTCCACATAAGCGAACAAGGCGCTGGAGGCTTTGACGTCGCTGAAGGAGGCTGCGCGGGAGGAGTCATACGCCATCGGCAGATAACCTCCGCTTGCGGCCAGCACCAGCATCTTGATCAGCTCGCCGCGGGTAGCCGTCTGATCGGGGTTAGCCTTGCCGTCCTTGAGGTCGATGGCATTATATTCCACCATCAGGGACAGGGCCCGCTCTGCCCAGTGTCCGGAGATATCCGTTGCGGCCGCCCGGTCGGAACGGGCTGTTTCGCCATTGCGGTTGTCTCTCCACTCGCCGGTCTGCGCGTCCAGGAAATAACCGCCCGCCAGATCCGTGTTTTGGGCTACCGGCACATAGGACAGGCGTACCTTTTGGTTTCCGGCCGGGGAAGGCGGCAGTTCACCTGCAGCCACCATCAGATTGTACTTCTCGATGGGATAGCTGCCGTCATAACCCGCCATCCAGTCTACTGCATATTGCAGCTGCAGCTTGTATTGGCTAAGCAGCTTTTCCTTCGCTTCGGCCGGGTCTGTTAATGCCGGCTTGGATGCCGGATAGCTGTAGCCGGTCAGACCATTGGAATAATTGACCACGGCACCGCTGATCGCATCCACGGTGACCTGAACAGTTTCGCCGGTAAGAATGCCGTCGATGGTCCGGTCAAAGCTGAAACCGTAAGACGGATTGGAGTTCCAGTAGGAAGCGGCCGCCTGTTTGGTCGGATCGCTGTAATGAAGCTCCAACTGATGGGCCATATGGGGAAGCAGGCTTTTCACCAGCTCCACCGCTGTAGCTTTGGCCGTATCAATGCCAACCTTATAGTCCTCCGGCTTCACTGCAGTTGCCAAGTAAGGCCGGTACTCGTTGCGGGAATAGTTTTTGATCTCGCCTGTGGAGGCATCCACAGCAGCGCGGATGGAACGTGAGCCGATGGGATAGGCAATTTTATCCGCTGCTTCGGACTTGCTTTTTTCGTCCTCGGGAAGCGTCCAGCTGATATTCCAGGCGCGGGTAAGGCCGTCCATATAATTTTCATTGTATTCCTGGTAGGAGGCATTCTCCAGCTTGGCGCCCGCTGGCAGGGGGAACCGGGCCGTTACAGCATCAATAGCCTGGCTTTGGGTCAGCTGTTTATCCTTGGCGGGGGCTGCTCCAAGAGGCGCAGACGCGATGGGACCGCCAGACTGCTGCACCGGCCCATTGCCGGCGTCCACCTCTCCGGTGAGCGCATTCAGCTGAACCGGTGACAGCCGGTAAGCAATGAAGGGCGAAGTGGTGGTATTGGTGTTCTTGTTATACGGCCGGAAGTAAGAGACAGTGAGCTTGGACTTCTCCTTCCAGAGGCTCTCCGCCTTCTCTTGGGAGATGACGGAAGCGGGGTCCGGGAACTGGGTGGTTTTATCCCATTGATAGGTGAAGCCCACCACCTGGCCGGAGCCGTTGACATCCACGCTGAAGCCGTTCCCCGGGAACACCACACCGTTGACTACTCGGTCATACCGGTAGTTGTAGCGCACGTCGCCCATCAGCGGCGTTTTGAAATTATCCTCGGCAACGGTGTTGTAGCGGGTTTCCGTCAGCTTGCCCGGATATAGGCTGTTGATGAAGGCCTCGGCCACCACCTTGGCCGCCTTCAGATCCTTCTCCGGGGGATAGGCGGGCGGGGAGTCCACATTGTTGATATAAGCGCTCATCTGGGTCAGCTCGCCGGTGTCCGCAGAAATCCCGATGTAATAATTGCCGTAATACTTATCCTTGACCTGCTTGGAAAAGTTGATGGACCACGTTGCGCCCGTTGTACCGGATGCCGCCGCCGTCTGCAGAGTGACATTGGAAACCTCGTAATCCTGTGGCACCTGGGCAAGCTTGCGCGCCAGCTCCACTGCCTGATCACGTTTGATGGCGGTCTCGGTGTTCACCGCTGCATCGGAGCCGGGGGCAGATACCGAAGCGGAGCCGCTCGCGGAGTTGGACGCAGAAGCTGCAGGAACAGGAACAGAAGACGCAGCCGCCGGCAGAGCTCCGGCAAGCAGAAGTGCGGCGCTCAAGCCCACTGCACCGGCTTTGAATGATTTTTTCATAACCGTTAACCACCCTCTCTGGGAATTGGATGTACCTGCCTCCTAGACGGTGAATCCTGGGAAAAGGTTTCAGGCTGGAACCATAAATCTTTAAAATCCACTTGACCCAGCGTATTAACGGTCACTCCGCGCAGATTGGGGGAATAAGCAACCCGGTTGGCCGGATGGATCAGCACGATGACATCCCGGTCTCTGGCTAACAGATTCTGCAGCTCTTTAAGCCCGCTTCTCCTGGCCTCCTCGCTCTTTTCCCGCCGGATGCAGGACAGGCGCTCCTCCAGCTCCCGCCGAAGCTCTCCATGCAGGAAGAACCCCGAATAATGACCAGCATGCAGCAGCTCCAAAAGAAACATCACCGTATCCTCATCCGCAGCCAGCCCTCCCACATAACACTGGGCATGTTTGACCCACTTCAAACCGGCCGCTTCCTCCCGGCTCATCACGTCCAGCTTCACATGAATGCCGTATTGGCCCAACCACCGGGCGATCCATTCCGCCATTTCCACATGCCCTGTGTTCAGCATCAGCGTAAGGGGCTCTCCCCGGTAACCCGATTCCTTCAAAAGCCGGAGGCCCTCTGCCTCATCGTGGCACGGATCTGTAGTATCGCCGGGAGGATTGTCAGGAGGCAGAAGCCATTGGGCCGGGATGCTGGTATCTTTTTTGACCTCCCGGATAAAAGCCTGCCGGTTCAAAAGCACCTGCACCGCTTCCCGGAAAAGCCTGCTCTGCTGAGGGCCCGGCCGCTCGATATTGAAGGACATAAAGTTGCAGCCCCGCGTCAGCCCGCCGGTAAGCCCGGCAGACAAATTTTCCTCGTCCTGCCTGCTTTCCGGACCCTGCTTAGGGGAGGAGCCCCAATCGCTGATCCGCAGCTGGGGCTTCACCTCCATCCCGCTGGGAAATACCCACAGCTCCACCCTGTCCAAAAGCGCCCGCTCCCTAAAGTAGTCCGGGAACGCTTCCAGGATGCACATGGACGCATCAAACTCCACCAGCCGGAAGGGACCTGTCCCATACGGAGTAGGAATTTTCCGGCTTCCATACACATCCTTGGGCACGATGGACAACCCGGCGGAGCTGGCATACCGGTCAAACATGTAATTGGGGGCGGACAGCGCCACCTCCAGGATGTAGGTGCCTATAGCCCGCGCCTGCTCCACCTCCCGGACCAGCCAGGAAAAGGGCGTCCGCTCTCCCGCCTCCTTCAGCCGCAGCAGGCTGAACGACGCATCCTCCGCCGTCAGCTCCCGGCCATGATGGAACCGGACTCCCTTGCGCAGATAAAAGGTCCACAGCCTGCCGTCTGCAGAGGCTTCCCACTGGTGGGCAAGATGGGGCATGACCTGGCCGGTTTCGGTGTGCACCCGCACAAGGGTGTCGAACAGCTGACGGACCAGATGCATGTCCTTGGAATAAATCATCCGCGTGGGGTCCAGTGTCAGAAGCGGTGCGTAATACGGCAGCCGCAGCACCTCCAGCGGCCGGCTCCGCCCGCTAACCTCCTGATAGCCGAAAGCACCGCCCAGCCACTGGAAAAAGGCCTCCTTTTCCCCCGGCTCCATACCCGGCAGCCCCACCAGCTCCAGGGCCGGCTTGATGTTCTCCTCCTGCACCAGCCGCATCGCCTCCTGCCGGAGCAGGACGCTTGAATCCTCCAGCAGCTGAAGCTCCGAGTGGTTGCCCCGGCCCTGGCCCGGCTTCCACACAATCCAGTTCTGATCCGCCATCTTGTGGAGAATGAACTTCACATTTCGCTCCGAGCAATAAAAAATACCGGACAGCCTCTCCAAGGTGACGGGTACACCCCCGCGGGCCTCCGGCAGCTCGGTATGGAGAAGATGGTAATATTCGATGAGTTGCATCCCTATCCACCCTGTTCCTGATTTGACCCTCTCATAAAAGAGGAAATAATTATAATCAATTATACCCTTTTTATCCCCTTTTGTATCTGCAAAAATGAAGGAGAGAAAACAAAAGGAAGTGTATCACATGGAACCCAATATTTATCAAATGGAAAAATGGCTGGAGGATCAGGAAAGAGGCCTCCGGGAAATATGCCGAAGCGCCGTCAATGGGGATTACCGCAGCACAAAAAGACCGGCATTGGGACCGGTCTTGGCTTGGCTGGGATGGAAGCAGCCGGAAAAGGCTTTGAAATAACAGTCCCGCCACTGGCAGGATATGTTATGGAACACTTCTGCGCAAGCCCCGCTTACCGGTCCCCGGCATAATACGCTCTGGTCAATATCTCCGCCACCCTGCTGGTGCGGATGGCCGTCTCTCCTGTGGAGAGCGCCTTTCCCCGGCCCAACAGCTCATCCACAATGGTTTGAATCAACGGCTGCTGCACATGGGGCGGATGCGCCAGACTCAGCTTCTGCTCCTGTTCCGCAGTCCGCAGCACCACAGGCTTTTCCTCAAAGGTGGAAAACCATATGCTGCCCTTCGAACCCACGATTTCGTTATATTCCTCATCCACAAAGCTATTGAAGCACCAGATCCCTGTCCCGTGCACCCCGGATTCGAAAACATATTCCCCGGATACCGTATCCTCCGCGGCATAAGGACTGCCCAGATTGGAGGCGTGGCCGCCCACATCCCGGATCGGTCCCAGCAGATAGTCCAGCAAATCCAGGGTATGGCTGCCCAGGTCCAAAAACAGCCCTCCTCCGGAAATGGCCGGATTCACCCGCCACATCTCTTCTCCCGTCTGCGCCAAGGGTTTGGCCATATGTACAGTCCGCACAAACCGGATGTCGCCAATCGCTCCCTCATCCAGCCACTTCTTCACCTGCTGAAATCTGGGCAAGCCCCGCCGGTAAAAGGCCACATAAAGAGGAGCCCCCGCAGCCCTGCATGCCTCGATCATGGCGGTGCATTCCGCCGCATTCATAGCCATGGGCTTCTCGACATAGACGGGTTTGCCCGCTTTGGCAGCGGCAAGGGCATACTCCTTATGGGAGGAAGGCGGCGTTGCCACATATACCGCATCCACCTCAGAATCAGCAATCAGCTGCTCCGCCTGTCCGTACCAGCGGGGCACTCCATGCCTTCTGGCATAGTCCTCCGCCAACGCGGCGTTTCTGCGCATGACGGCGGTGAGGCTGGAGCCCTCCGCCTTCTGCAGGGCCGGCCCGCTTTTGACCTCCGTTACATCACCGCATCCGATAATTCCCCAACGTATCAACTTGTCCACCCGCACGCCTCCCCATTGTATCCTGCCCGGACCTTCCCCGGTGCCCTCGATCCGGTCATAAAGCCTCTTCTGCTCTATAGTATCATGAATCCCAACCGGCTCCCACTGGAGTAGGGGGCAGGCCGTCAAAGGGCCGCAGGTTCTTTTTGCTCTGCTTGGGGCGACGTGCTAATATGGAGGGACGAGAGGCCACGCCCTGTGCTGGGCTGGGGTCTGTTCGACCAAAACGATTTCGTCGGACAGGCTCCTAAGGCCTAATGAGGTGAATTGGAAAATGAGATATTCCACCGACCGCACTCCCTCCATCATTGTCCTGACGGGCAATCTGGGCGACGGTCACCGCCAGGCGGCCCATGCCATTGCGGAGGCTGCCGAAGAGTTGTATCCCGGCGCCCGCATCCGTGTGGTGGACGTTATGGACGGCACCCATCCGCTCCTCCACCGTTTGGCCCAATGGAGTTATATGATATGGATTACCAAGCTGCCTTGGCTGTACGGCTTTTTGTTCCGCCGCACCCAACGGGACAGCCTGCTCTCCCGTTGTCTCAACCGTCTGCCCCTTTGCAGCTCAAGGCGGCTGGTCCGGCTGGTGGAGGAGATGAAGCCGACCGCCGTGGTCAGCACCTTCCCCTCCGCCTGTGCCGCGGTGGCGCGGCTGAAGGCCGCCGGCCGGATTAAGGCTGTAACGGCTACGGTATTGACTGACCATACCTCCCACAGCTACTGGCTGCATCCCGCTACCGACCGGTATATTGTCGGCTCTGAGCATGTCCGCCGGCTGCTTCTGGAGTGGCCCGTTCCCGAACGGAAAATTGCGGTCACGGGCATCCCCATTCGGCCCGCCTTCCGCGCCGCGTATGACCGTGAGGCCATCCGCAGGTCCCTTGGCCTCACGCCGGAGCTGCCCACCGTGATGATTATGGGCGGGGGCGGCGGGCTGATCGGCGGGGATTGGGCACGGCTGCTTCAAGACCCGGACCTGCTGCCGCTGCCGCTGCAGGTGATCATCGTTTGCGGGCGCAACGGGAAGCTGCAGGAGAGGCTGGCCCGGGAGCTGTCGGCATATCCTCATCCGGTCCGCCTGACCGGTTATGTGGATAATATCCCGGAGCTGATGGCCGCTTCGGATCTCCTCGTCACCAAACCCGGCGGCCTGACCAGCTCGGAAGCGCTGGCCTCCGGCCTGCCTATGCTGTTGTACAAGCCGCTGCCAGGCCAGGAGCATGACAATGCCGCCTACCTGACCGGAATCGGCGCCGCCGTGCAGGCCAAGGGGCCCGGGGAGTTTACCGCGCAGCTGGCGCAGCTTCTCACCAAGCCGGCGCTGCTGGCGCAGATGAAGGCCTGTGCGCGGCTGGACAGCCGCGCCG
>JAEWMH010000212.1 GCA_023393235.1 Bacillota bacterium
TTTTACCCCTGCGCCCGTCCAGCTCTACATGCTTCCTGCAAAAGTGCAGTTATTTCCTGGGGAACCTTGAATCCGGAGCCTCTTCCTGCAAAAGTGCAGTTATTTTCAGTCCTAACCGCTATTTGGACGTATCTGCGCCGAAATAGATGCACTTTTGCAGGATGGCACGTCATTTTGGCGCAAAGCAGGGAATTTAGCTGCACTTTTGCATTTCGGCATTCCAGCAAAAACAGCAGATCCGGACCCCGTCCCAAATCCGGAACAGTGTGCTATAATTAGCCTTTAGTTTGACAAAGCACGGCTATAAAGACCGTGGAATTTCTAGGCACGGACAGGAGGATATAAGGAATGAATACCAAGGGATTTATGTATGCCTTATTGGCATATTTAGCGTGGGGGTTCCTCCCGCTTTATTGGAAGGCGCTGGACTCGGTGCCGGCGTGGGAGATACTGGGGCACCGGATGGTATGGTCCCTGGTCTTTTTGCTGGGAATTCTGCTCATTTCCCGCCGCTTCGGCGAATACCGCCAGGTGGTCCGGAACAGGCGGACAGCCCGTTATCTGGGACTTGCTTCGATTCTCATCAGCACAAACTGGCTGGTCTTCATCTGGGCGGTGAACAACGGGCATATGGTGGAAACCAGCCTTGGTTATTATATGAATCCGCTGCTTAACGTGCTGCTGGGCGTGCTGTTCCTGAAGGAGCGGCTCCATGCCGGACAGTGGGCAGCGATTGCTCTTGCCTTCACCGGTGTGGCTGTGGTGACCATTGAGCATGGTCGTCTGCCATGGATATCCCTGGTGCTGGCGGGCAGCTTTGCCGTCTACGGCTTGATCAAGAAAAAAGCCAACGTAGACGCCACCCTTGGGCTGGCATGGGAAACCACCTTTGTCGCACCACTGGCAGCCATTTATCTGTTATATACCCAGTTGACCGGTCAAGCCGGCACAGGCAGCCTGGACACATGGCATTGGATTTTGCTATTGCTGGCGGGGGCGGCCACCGTGATGCCGTTATTCTGGTTTGCTAAGGCGGCAGGCACACTTTCTCTGTCCACCATCGGCTTTATCCAATATGTGGGGCCGACGATTACGCTGATTCTCGGTGTGGCGGTGTATCACGAAACCTTTGACACGGCGCGTTGGATCAGCTTCGGGCTGATTTGGGCCGCACTCGTGGTATACACATGGTCCTCCTTGTGTGCAGCAGCCAAAGCAAGCCGCATCCGGGCAGAGACCTGCGAAGCCGCCTGACAAAAGACGCCGCCGGGAGGAACCGCCTCCTCAAACAAGAACTTATAACGTCAGCGTCCACATGCCCGCCCACTCGGGGACAACAGGCACCCCTTTGGCCCGGACCTGCCGGGACAAGGCTTCGCCGAAGAAAAAGTCCGTGAGCTCCACCGCTTCTTCGACGCTCTCGAAGGTGTAATCCATCGGCAACAGGGAAAAGGTGAAGCCGTACGTATTTTCCAATTGATGATAATAACCGGTTAGAAAATCCGGCGCCTGCGGTCCGTCCGTACCAGTGCCCATGGTCTCCAGAATCACGATGGTCCCACCCGGGCGGAGAACCCGCCGGAATTCCGCAAGAGTGTGCTCCAGGGCGGTCTGCCAGTCCGCATGATAGCTGCTGGCCAGGTAGCAAACACTCCACCCGGCCGTTATCAGATCGGCGGAGCTGTCGCCAACAGGCAGGTTGCGGTGATCGGCGGTGCCGCAGTGGAATCTCCTTGGAGGCAGCAGGGAGGCAATCTTTTCACGGGTCAGGTGAAGCATGGCCTCCGAACGGTCAAACACAGTCAGTGTATGGGCAAAAGGAGCCAAAACTTTAGCCAAGCGGCCAGTACCGGCCCCTGTATCCACTATATCCAGCCCCTCCAAGGGACGGATGCCGAGAAGGGCGGGCAGCAAACTGGGCTGGCGGGAAATCATACGGTCGTATAAATGGGCTTGCCGGTTGTAAACCTGTTCATGATCGGGCATAGGACTACTCCTCCTGTATAAGTGTTCGCCGGCCGGCGTTGGTTTCACTATACAGGTTCACGCTGCGTGAAGGTCAACGGGTTTTCACCGCATACAATACATGAACATTCGTTTGCCCGGGAAGCGGGTGGAGCCTGATCTGTAGGCTTGAGTGATAAATGGAGACGAAGGACCAGTCCTCCTCCGGAAGTGGGGCGCAGACAGCAAACCGGCCCTCTGGCTTAAGGATACGCAGCAGCTCCGCCAATGCATGGCAGCGCTCTTCGGGAGAAAGCAAATGGAACACATAGCCGCTTGCGGCGAAATCGAAGCTGCCGGCATCATAAGGGATCGCCAGGGCATTGCCCAGCTTGGTTTCCATCATCGGGAACTTGCGGCGGCATACCTGCAGCATCCTCCGGGATTGGTCGATGCCCTTCATAACAGACCCGAAGCGGTGCATCGCCTCTGCAAGGTTGCCTGTGCCCGTACCAATGTCCAGACCAGTCTCGCCCGGCTTCGGGTCAAGCAGCCCGGCCATCAACTGGAGGGCATCTTTGTAACCGGGATACCGGGTGCTGTCCTCTGTCAATTGCGCGTCAAAGCTTTCGGCCAACAGATCAAAGCGGTAGTGGTCAGTCCAGCTGCTGCGCAGCTCCCGTTGTTTGCGAATATCCTCTGCTTGATGATGAATTGACGGTGTCAGCTGCATGCCTGTACCGGAGAAGCTGCGGATCAGTTCTTCATTCATGCGGATCTGATTGTCCAGATCCAGCCGGCGGGCATACAAGAGGGAACGTTGGAGCTCAAGCAGATACAGACTCTCCTCTGCTTGTCCCATTCCGTAGGTTGCCAGCACATTGGAGAGATCGGGAATGGACAGGCCGGCCTCCCGGAGCACCAGGATGGTTTCCAGGCGGAGCAGATCATGCGGGCTGAAAAGGCGGTAGCCGTTATCGGGGTCTTTTGAGAAGGTGAGCAATCCTTTTTCCTCGTAAAACCGGATGGTTCTGGTGCTGATGCCCAAACGGCGGGCGGCTTCTGTAATGTGGAAGGTATCCATATGCAAACTCCTTCGGGTGCCGCCGGAGGCAGGCGGGGAAGTTTTAGGTACAGTATAGCGGGGAGGCTCCGGGAGAGCCAGATGCCAGCAGGAAAAAAAGGGGTGGACATGGTGAACGGTCGTGAAAGCGCAGGATTGCCGGTAGACGAAGCGTTGCCTTCCCTGAAGGATGCGCTCCGAAATAGGAGCAGTGCGGTTTTGGTGGCTCCTCCAGGCGCAGGGAAAACCACCAGAGTGCCGCTGGCGCTTCTGGAGGAGCCGTGGGCAGCAGGCAAGCGGATTCTGATGCTGGAGCCCAGACGGCTGGCGGCCCGATCGGCAGCCCGCTATATGGCGGCATCGCTGGGCGAACCGGTAGGGCAAACCGTCGGCTACCGGGTGCGGATGGACACCCGGGTGGGACCCAAAACCCGGATTGAGGTAATCACCGAAGGGGTGCTGACCCGGATGCTCCAGGAGGACCCGGAGCTGTCGGGAGTGGCGGCGGTGCTCTTCGATGAATTCCATGAGCGCAGCCTCCATGCCGATTTGGGGCTGGCTCTGTGTCTGCAAGCCCAAGAGCTCCTGCGGGACGACCTGAGGCTGGTGGTCATGTCCGCCACTCTGGAGGCGGAGCCGGTGGCGGCTTTGATGGGGGAGGCACCGGTTGTGGTAAGCACGGGTCGGACGTATCCGGTAGAAACCCGCTACCTGCCTAAACGACCGGAGGGGCGCATGGAAGACCGGACAGCCGCTGCTGCAGTCACCGCCCTGCGGGAAAACCAGGGGGATATCTTAGTTTTCCTGCCCGGTGCGGGTGAAATCCGCCGGACCGAGGAAAGGTTGTCTGCCCAACTGGCCGGCGGGCTAGCGGGTCCGGTAAGGGTACTTCCGCTGCACGGAACTCTGCCGCAGGAGGTGCAGGATTTGGCGCTGGCCCCTGCTCAGCCGGGGACGCGCAAGGTGGTGCTGGCCACCTCCATTGCTGAAACCAGTCTGACCGTAGACGGAGTCCGTGTAGTGGTGGACGCGGGGTTTTCCCGGGTGGCGCGTTTTTCGCCGCGCACAGGTATGACCCGGCTGGACACGGTGCCGGTGTCCGTTGCCTCCGCCGACCAGCGGAGGGGCCGCGCCGGGCGGCAGGGCCCGGGTATCTGCTACCGGCTGTGGCCGGAGCAGGACCAGGGACAGCTGCCCGCCCGAACCGCCCCGGAGATTCTGGAGGCGGATCTGGCGCCCTTATGCCTGGATCTGGCGGCGTGGGGCGCCGCGCCGGAGGAGCTGCGCTGGCTGGATGCGCCGCCAGCCGCAGCATTGGCGCAAGCGCGGGCGCTGCTCCAGCGCTTGGGTGCATTGGGGGCGGACGGCGCCGTTACGCCCCACGGCAGGGCTATGGCCGGGCTGGGGCTCCACCCCCGGCTGGCCCATATGGCCTTGAAGGCCCGGCAGCTGGGCCTTCAAGGCCTGGGCTGCGAGCTCGCTGCGCTGCTGGGCGAGCGGGACGTGCTCCGTGCGGCAGAGGGGGCCGCACCTAATGCAGACCTCCGCCTGCGGGTGGAGGCGCTGCGGAACGCCGGGGGCGAGGCCCGGAGTCTGGGACTCCGGGCCGCCCCGGCGGCTCTGGCGCGGGTGCGTGCGGAGGCGTCCTGGTGGATGCGGGAGCCGGGCAGCGCCCAAGCAGACACAGGCTGCCGAACCGCCGCTTCTCTCGCAGCTGGCAGCTCGGCAGGCTCTCCCGCAGCTGGCAGTCCCGCAGGCTCCCCAACAGCTGGCGGCCCAGCCAGCCCCACTCCGGCAGCCGCCCCACGGCCCGCCCTTTCCGGCCCGGGAGCGGATCTGGCCTATTGCGGACTGCTGCTTGCTTTTGCTTATCCTGACCGGATCGGCCAGCAGCGCTCCCGTGGACGGTACCTGTTGTCCAACGGGCGGGGAGCGGTAATGGCGGCTGACCAGCATCTGGCCGGTGTTCCCTATTTAGTTGCAGCAGAGCTGGACGACCAGGGAGCGGACAGCCGCATTTATTTGGCGGCGCCGGTGGACCTTGCCCATCTGGAGACGTACCTGCACGAAGGGCTGGAGGAAGAGGAAGCAGTGGAGTGGGAGGAAACGGCCCAGGCGGTCCGGGCCAAAAAACGCCTCCGGCTGGGTGCGCTGATTCTGAAGGAAAAACAGCTGCAGAATCCCCCGGCTCCGCTGGTGACCCGGGCGCTGCTTGCGGCTATCGCCAAGGATGGGCTGGAGGCGCTGCCTTGGACCAAGGCAGCCAGGCAGCTGCTCCAGCGGCTGCGTTTCATGCAGTTGGCTGATCCGTCCTGGCCGGATGTTGCGGAGGAGACGCTGCTGGCTGCTTTGCCGGATTGGCTGGGGCCTTATGCGGAAGGAATGCGCAGCAAGCAGGACTTGGCTCGGGTGAATCTGGGAGAAGCCTTAACGGGGCTACTGGATTGGAACCGCCGCCAGGAGCTGGACCGGTTTGCCCCGACGCATTTGCAGGTGCCCAGCGGATCGCGGATTCCGGTGGATTACAGCGACCCGGGCCAGCCTTTTATCGCGGTCCGGCTGCAGGAGCTCTTCGGTTTGATCGAAACGCCGCGGATCGGCGGCGGACGGGTGCCGGTGGTGATCCATCTGCTGTCCCCGGCTCAACGCCCGGTGCAGGTTACCCGGGACCTGGCAGGCTTCTGGCGGGAAACCTATTTTGACGTGAAAAAAGACCTCAAGGGCCGTTACCCCAAACATTATTGGCCGGAAAATCCCCTCGAGGCAATTCCCACCAACCGCGTCAGACCCAAACCCCAGGGATAGGGGGAAGTTGGCT
>JAEWMH010000017.1 GCA_023393235.1 Bacillota bacterium
TTCGCAAACCAGATGCACATAATAGCCCAGATGAAACGGAACCTTTTCCACCGCCAAATATTTTTGGTAAAATGCCCGGTGATCAACATGGCTGATACCCCCGGCATCATTCTTCATAAAGTGAGAATGTTTTTTCAACTCGCTGCTGCTAAGCTGATGGGCGTCTGGAGCAAGGTTTCCCAATACAAAAGCATCATTCTCATATCCCAGTTCCCGTCCAATTAGGGTGGCGATGGCGTAATGCATAACTCTGGAACCGATATTCCCCTCTCCCTCCGGCTTATTCTTCGCCCGTTACACAGCGGCCAGCTTCGCTGCCGCTTCCTCTTCCGTGGACAGGAAGAAGACATCCTTCCCGTGATTGCTCTCATAGATAAAGTCCCGCAGGCTTTTGCTCGTGTAGACGGAGAAATCTCCGACAATCGCCAGCTTTACGTGGTAGTTTGTAAATTTCTGCAGAACTTCACCCGCCAGCTTGGTCTTCAAGTCAAAGAACTCCTCGCAGATAGCCGCTTTGTCCAGGATCATCCGGTCTGCTCCGGTTTCGTAGCGCACGGTTGCCATCAAATCCAGGGCGGATTGGACGTCCGTAACCAATATTTCCTCATGCACATCCCGTACAATGGTTTTCCCGTTTTGCTCTAACGTCGTTATCTTCATCCATAAACCCCTTTTCTTTTACCGGATGGTTGAACCCTCTGGCATTTCCATTTATTGTTTAGGATTCAAATAAAAAAGTCAATGACCTTCCTCCGCCTGAAATTGGCTGCTCCCCCCCCATCATGACTCCTCTTCCTCCGGTCCATACTACAGGTGGAGGTGATGGACATGGGTGAACGTTCCCGCTACACAGTGGGCCAAAAAGCCCCCAACGACGGCGAATATATGGAAATCGGCGATCATGCGGTTCATATGAGCATTAATAATCCGAAGCATATCTACCTCAAAAAAGGAGAGCACTTCCCGGAAAACACTAACGATGACCGGGTTTGGGTCAAGAAGGACCATGCGGTAACCCATTAAGCCACGCAAAAAAGCAACCTTCAGATGATCCTGTTTGAAGGTTGCTTCTTCTATTAACACCCGCCGTTCATTCCTGCGCCAGCTGCTCCTTGCGGTATTGGCTCGGCGTTTGCCCGAAGTGCTTGCGGAAGGTTTTGGCGAAATAGTTTTCGTTGGGAAATCCCACCGACCGACCGATTTCCGCTACTGGTTGGTTAGTGTGGGCCAACAGCTCCTTGGCTTTGTCCAGCCGCAGCGTCTGTACATAATTGATCAGGGAATCGTTGGTTTTCTGCCGGAACAGTCTGCTGAGATAATGCTCCTCCATCCGGACCATGGTGGCCATTGCCTTCAAGCTGATATTGCGGTTATAGTGTTGGCGGCAGTATTCGAGAATCCGGTTGATCTCCGGGTGATCCGTCAGCTTCACCTTTGTGCGGGCCATGGCTGCCGCCCATTCCGCTTGAAGGGCGCTTAAGACCGCCAACAGCTCTCCGTGGCTGCGGCAATTACGTAGTGGCCCGCCGCCGCTATTGACCGCCTCCACACGCCCCGCAATACTCGCAAACATATGGCTTAAACGCCCCGCGGCTTCCCGTACCGCCTCTACCGGAACCCGCTTTTTCTCCATGTTGCCCCAGTACCCCTGCAGCAGCTCATCCACTGTCTTCACCTGCAGCTCTTCGAAGGCGGCAATAATCCGCCGCTCGGTTTCCCATGACGGGGCAACCGCCCCCTCCTTCTGCTGGTCCGCGTGACGGCTCTGTCCGCTCATCAGCTCCCTTACGCCGGGAGTGTCCACATACCAGACCGTCTCCATCGCCTGCAGATGCTCCTGCCAGCGCCGCAGCAGATGCCCGGGATAAAAGGGGCGGCTGTACACTCCCCTGTGCCTGCCCGCCTCCAAGGCCTTAACATCCATGTCCATTGAACCCTCCGCCCAAAAAAACAGCGTGGTGATGCCATTGTGGAACAGGGCATTTTTCCAAACGCATGTCTCCGGGGAAATCACCCGCCCGGCAAGCCACTCCTCGGCAAGTCCTCCTGTTTCATCCCCGAACAGGGTTACAAGCACAACCTGCTTTAGAGGCGCAGCCCCCATGGATACCCGGACGGTAGAGATAGCCTCGACGGCTGTATCGCAGGCTTCACCAGACTCCCCCGTGTGGAGGGCCCGCAGAGCCCGGGCATAACAATGATCGAAGGCGCGGCTTAAGGCTATCTCCCGCTGAACCCGGCTTTTCTCCAGCTCCGCTCCCGCTTTGGCCAAGGCCGCCTGCAGTTCGGCAATGCTCATGGACAGCTTGAGAATGTATCCGATGGCGCCTAGTTCCAGGGCTTGCCGGGGATATTCGAACTCGTTCATACAGGTCAGCATGATGAATTTGCTGGCGTAACCAGCCTCCTGGGAGGCCCGGAGCAGCTCCAGACCGTCCATCACCGGCATGGCGATATCCGCCAGCACCAGATCCGGGCGCAGCGTCTCCATCTGCTTCAGCGCATCTTCCCCGTTGTCCGCCTCTCCGCAAACGGTGAACCCCAGATCCTCCCAGTTGACTAGCTTCCGCAGCTTTTTACGGACAAAGGTTTCATCCTCCACCAGCAGAACTTTCCACATCCCGGTTGCCTCCTTTATCGAATGGGTCTGAAACCAGAAGCGGCAGCGTTATGGCGGCCATTGTGCCTCTCTCCAGAGCAGTTACCCGGAGCACCCCCTCCTCCCGGAACAACAGGGTCAGCCTCTCCTGAATGTTCGCCAGGCCAATTCCCTTGCGCTGCGGCGCCGCGTCAGATATGGGGCGGGTGGCATCAAAGCCTGCACCGTTATCCTCCAGCTCCATAATGAGCTGCCGGGAGCGGCGGAACACCCTCAGGATCACACGTGCATCCTCCGGCATATGGGCAAACCCATGTTTCAGCGCATTTTCCATCAGGGGCTGCAGGCTAAGCTTGGGGACCAGCGCGTAATGCAGCGCCGGATCGATGTCGTATTCCACCGTTACAAGGCCTTCGTACCGGTAGTTCTGGATGTACATATACGCCTGCAGCAGCTCCAGCTCCAGCTTCAGATGGACCAGCTCCACCTCCGAATTAAGCGTGGTCTCCAGGAGTTTGCCTAAGGCAATGCAAATATCTGCTGTGTCATGATCCCCTTTATCCAGCACATTCCACTTGATCGTATTTAGGGTGTTCATCAGAAAGTGGGGATTCATGTGCGCCGCCAGCATCCGGTAATGCAGCGCCTCCTTCATCCGCTCCTCCTGCTTCAAACGCTGGAGCAGCTTCCGGATATCGTCCATCATGGTGTTGTAGGTCACGGCCAGCTCCTTCATTTCCCCGGTGAAGGCGTCTTCATGAACCCGGATGCTCAGCTCCGATTCTGCGGATAGGGCCATTTTGCGGCGGAGCAGAAGCAAGGGCCGGGAGATGGCCGCGGCGATCAGGAAGGTGACCACAATAAACACCAGGCATAATACAGCGAATGTAAATAGGTACTGGGCGCGGATGGCGTTCAAATTGCCCACATAATTGTTCATGGGCAGGTACGATAGAATATACCAGTTGAAGTCATTGAAGTAAGTGCCGGAAACAATGGCCATCCCCTTGGGGTCCTTTTCCTGGTGGAGATTCTCGCTGCCGATTCCTTCAATTACCTGCCGGATCAAGCCGCTTTCGATGGTATTGCGGCTATCCGAAAGCCCGATGATTTGCCCGGTATGGTCCACAATCTGATAGCTCTGCTGCAGGAGCAAATCCCGCGAGGCCTCCGCCAGCCACCCTTTATACTGGAACTCCATCCGCACATACCCGGTTATTTCGCTTCCGTTGTCCCGGAGCAAGCCGTAGAACTGGAGATTGTCCCCCGCCACCCACCGGTAGCCTTGGTCGTTGGTTAGCCCGGAGAAAACCGGGTCCTCCACAAATCTCTTGTAAGCGTCCCCTGAACCCAGATGGCCGTCCGGCTGATAGAGCTGGCCGCTCCGGTCTGCCAGGGTCACCGCCACTTGGGTAGGAAAGTGGATGGAGCTGGCCCGTTCCGCCGCACGCCCGAACAGTTCCTGACGTTCCATCGGCGTACGGGGAGAAGCATCCAGCAGCATCCGGCGGGTTTCCGGATCACGCTCCAAAAACAAATAATACCAGAACATACTGTCGAAGACCTTGGCCATCTGGGTTTTCATGATGGTCAGCTGCTTGCCGGCCTTTTCTTTGAATTCCAGCTCCATGGAATCCTCCATCTGCCGGTACGCCATCATCTGCAGCAGGGAGAACGGAATCAGAATGAACAACAGCACAGAAGCGAATAGACGGTACTTCAGCTTTTTCGGCCAAAAGCTTAGGATGAACCTCACCCTTCCTCCCCCTCCCGTTCTGAAGCCCCTTGCCCGTACTCCCGGCGGAGACGCAAATTGCGGCGAAGCGCCCCTTGGATGGCCCCGCCGCAATACGTCTCTTTATTTGGCCAATCCCAGTTCCTTCAGCTCCTTCAAGCCGTTCTCCACGAAGCTTTTGAATTTGAAGGTGGTATCGAGCTTTTTCAGGAAGTCGTCATAGGCTTCCAGCTTATTTTTTCCATAATAGAATTTGAGCAATTCCTCTTGGCGGAACCGTGTAGCATCAGCGGCATTGAAATCAGCCGGCAGGGTCACATAGCTGTTATAGGTTTCGATGACCTTCACCTTTTCATTGGCCTGGATATATGGCTCCTGCGCCGGGAATTTGGTGCTCAGATAAGCGGCTTCCGGACGGCCGGCCAATTGGTACAGCCAAGTAAAGGCAGCTTCCGGGGCTTTGTCCGTCAGGACTGTTTTGCCATTCTCCACTTTAAAGTGGACATCCTTCAGCCCAAATTGTACGAGATTCAAGCCGTCACCCTTGGATACATAATTGAATAGCTCAAAAATTTTGTCAAGCTTGGCTTTATCCTTTTCCGCCGATTTGGAGATGGCCATATATCCGCCAGTAGCGCCTTTCTCTCTGGTGCCCATGGTGTCTGCAGTTGGCCCCTTCAATTCGCTTAACATGACCCAATCCGCATTAGGGTTGGCTTCCTTCCAGACCTTCCGCGCATCGTCCTTCACAATGTTGGTCCAATCCATCACCACAATGCCCGCTTTGCCCTGGAAGGCTTTGTCCTTGTAGTTGGCCAGTTTATTGCTGGCGATCTCCGGGTCAATGGTGCCGGTATCAATCATTTTCTTCATATACGCAACGGCGTCCTTCATCTCCTGCTGGTAGATCCCGTGGACCATCTGGCCGTTTTTGATATAGAATCCATCGGTCACACCATGCAGGGGCATCACCAGGCTGGCCAGAACAGTGAGCTCGGAGGTGATACCGAAGGTGTCATTTTTGCCGTTCCCGTCCGGGTCCCGGGTGGTGAAGGCCTTGGAGACCTCCAGCAGCTCATCCAGCGTTTTCGGAACCTGGAGGCCCAGCTTATCCAGCCAATCCTTGCGCACCCACGGAACACCGTAATAAATATTCGGAGTAGTGGTAATGGCATACGGCTTGCCGCCGATCTCCGCCCGGCTGAACACCTGGTCGCCCACCAGATTTTTCACATCACCCAGCTTATCCTTGTACGGGGTCAGGTCCAGCAGCAATCCCCGTTTGGCATATTCCAGATACTCCGTTTTACCCGGAAATTTGATAATATCCGGCAGATCTGCTCCGGCAGCCCGCAGATTAAGCTTCTGGATGAAGTCATCGCTGCTGTTGGTGATGGTCAGTGTCAAATTCGTATTCAGGGCCTTATCCAGCTCAGGTTTGACAAAATCCTTGGAAGGAAGCGTACTTCCCCACCCTGTCATCATCACTTCGATAGGTGTAACGGCGCCGGAGGAAGGATTGGCCGCCGGGGAGCCTGAGGCTCCGGAGGATGGGGCAGAGCTGCTGTCCGTGGAGCCGCCGCAGGCTGTTGCCAGAAGTGAGGTGCTGAGTAAAGCAACTGCCAACAGGGTAAACCGTTTTTTCGTTTGCATGTGAACATCCCCTTTATATATAGATAAGTGCAGCCAAAACCTTATGTTGTGCATCAGCCTTTTAGGGCGCCGATGAGCATTCCCTTGGTCAGATGCTTCTGCACGAAGGGATATACCACGATAACAGGCAGACAAGCGGCAATGACGGAAGCCATCTGCAGCGTGGTACTGGGAACGGTAACATCCACGTTGACCTCAGGCCGGTCGGCTGCCGTCAGGAGCCCGCGGACAATCACCTGAAGCGGATACAGCTTGGCGTCGGTTATATAGAAGACGGCGGAGAAAAAGGCGTTCCAGTTCCCCACCAGATAAAACAGGCCTACGGTCATCAGCACCGGCAAGGACAAGGGTAAGGCCAGACGCATGAGCACAGTCATTTCTCCCGCCCCATCGATTTTGGCCGATTCATACAGCTCCTCGGGCAGATTCTCGAAGAAGGTTTTGATTACCAGGACATTGAAGGTGGAGATTGCCCCGGGGATGATCATGGCCCAAACCGTATTCAGCAGCCCTGTTCCCCGAACAACCAGATAGGTGGGAATCAGTCCGCCCCCGAACATCATGGTGAACACGATCATGAAGATGAACAGCCCGCGCCCGATCAGCTTCTTCCGGCTAAGCGGAAAGGCCAGCAGCACACTGAGTGCCAGGTTGATGGCCGTACCCACCGCTGCCACAAACACTGTTACGCCGAAGGCTCTTGGAATGGTGTCCATTCCGAACAGCATCCGGTATGCCTCGAAGGTTATCTTCTTCGGGATCACCACAAAGCCGCCATTGCGGGTAACCTCACTGTACGGTGTCAACGATACGGACAGCACATACATCAGGGGAAAAACGGAAGCAATCCCCACCGCGATCAGCAGCGCATAAATCAGGATGTCAAAATAACGCTCTGCCCCTCTATTTACCATAATCCACCGCCCCACCTTCTGGCCAGCCTGTTGGAGGAGTACACCAGGGTCAGGCCAATCACGGACTTGAACAGTCCTACCGCCGTGGCCAGGCTGAAATTCAGCTGTTCCAAGCCGACCCGGTATACCCAGGTATCGATGATATCGGCAACAGGATAAACCTGGATATTGTACATGATATAAATTTGCTCAAAGCCCGCATCGAGTATCGATCCCAACCGGAGGATCAGCAGCAGCACGATCACACTGCGGATACCCGGCAGGGTAATATGCCAAATCCGTCTCAGTCTTCCGGCACCGTCGATTCTGGCGGCTTCATAGAGCGTCGTATCAATGGAAGACATAGCCGCCAAATATACAATGGCCCCCCACCCTAAATCCTTCCACACATCGGTTCCTACCAGCACCCCCCGGAACAAATCCGTGGATGTCAGGAACGGAATGGCGCTGTGCCCCGCTTCCGTCAGCCAGCGGTTAATGAGACCGGAGGTTTCGGAGAAAAAGGCGATGCCGATGCCGTAGATAATGACCCAAGACAGGAAATGGGGCATGTAGCTCAAGGTTTGCACCAGCCGGTTCAGCCACAGAATCCGGCCTTCGTGGATCAGAATAGCGAGTACAATGGAGGGGACCATGCCCCAAACCATTTTGTAGATGCTGATCAGAAACGTATTGCTGAGTAATTGAGTGAAATAGGGAGACTCATAGAAATATTGAAAGTGCTTGTACCAGGGATCCGCCCAAGGGCTCCCGAATATGCCCTCCAGAATATCGTAATCCTTAAACGCAATGACAATACCGTACATCGGGACATATTTGTATATGACATAATATGCAATCCCCGGGAGCAGCATCAGGTACAGGGCCTTCATACTCCACATCTGCCGCAACAGTCTGGCTGCGCGGGAGGTGCGGACGGAAGCGGCTTTGCCCTTGCTGGCTGCAGCCATGTCGCCCATGCTTCATCACCTTCCTTTGGGTTGGGGTATAAATTCATCATATCCCCCTGCCCTAACCGGCGGTAGAAACGAAATTGACCTTTCACTAGAACGGATTTATCTTTTTGTGTACACTTTGGATAAAAGCAAATTCATTCCCTCTTTGGAAGGTGACCCAATGATTGTTACGCCAGTTCTGCATTATCACGGGCAGTGTGAGGAAGCGATGGCCTTATACGGACAGGCATTCGGATTGAATACAGCCTTTTTCCAGCGGTACCGGGACGCGGATGCCCGGGATTGGAATGTAACCATGACAGAGGAGCAGCGGAATGGCATTTATCATGCGGAAGGACATATCGGAGACCAGCGTTTTATGATGGCGGATGAGTTTGACCAGCCTTTCCAACCGGGTACGGCCAATTTCTTAACCCTTACCTTCGATACCGCGGAGGAGGTCCGGCATGCCTTTCACCTTCTGGAGGTGGAGGGAACGGTCATCTATCCGCTGCGAAGCACCACCTACAGCTCATGTATGGGCACGGTGAAGGACAAGTTCGGCTTCCGGTGGGGACTCATGACGGAGCAAACGGAGAACTGACAAGCAGCACAAAAACACCTGCCGTCGCATGGATGGCAGGTGTTCTAATTGTATCGTGGTGGCGGAAAGGGTGGGATTCGAACCCACGCACGGTTGCCCGCCTAGCTGATTTCGAGTCAGCCCCCTTGGGCCTCTTGGGTACCTTTCCACGGTTGGGCCCGCCTAAAAAAGCGGGACTTCCTTATGTTATCATAAGGGGATAGGACATTGCAAGAGGGTGATGCTGGACTTTATTTTAATATAACCTCACCCGTTTTTTGGTGTTTCTTAAGGTCCTCAATTGTCTCCAAGTATAGGTCAGGCACATCATCCGGCAGGTTCTCCAAATGGAAAAAGTCCGCATTATCCGTTTCTTCTGTACACCTCAGTAACTCTCCCGACCACTTTTGGACAAGAAATACAAAAGCCAGCATTTGATAAGAAGAACCCATTGATTCATACGAATATTGATGAGGATTGGAATAAACAGCAATAAGCTTCGCCTCTTCAATGAACAGTCCGGTTTCCTCATACACTTCTCGTTTTAATGCATCCATTACCGATTCATTGACTTCCATGCTTCCAGCAGGCATAACCCATTTTTGATTGTCGTTCCGTTGAACAAGCAGAACACGATTGTCCTCGTCCAGAAGAATTCCTCTGCATGCGACATTCATTAGCTTCTCTTGTCCTAGTGCTGCCCGCAGCTTACCCATATAAGAATCCTGCCAGCTTAACTGTCCCATTGATTTCCCCCATTAGAATCCTTAGCGATAGGTGCTTATAGTCGGGATACTACTTCATTCTGCTCCCCTTTGCATCCTTTTGAGCCGGATACCAAACCTGAACCATCAGTTGGCGGTTATCCTTCGGCTCAGCCGTGTAGAGCTCCTTCCTCGATGAGTCGGTCCAATGATAGGAGGCACTGCCTATTGGATAAGCGCCGGTGGGCTGCTCCACCATCTCTCCGGGCAAAGAATGGTATGCGGCTACGCCCGTTATGATGAATAGCAAGCCTAGCAAGGCTCCTAAATATGCTATCAGTTTTTTAGATTTTCTTGACATTGAGACGGATCACCCCCTTTCTTTTCCCCAGTTTAATCCAAGTCCACCTTCATTTCTATCCGTTTTTTTAAAGAAAAACCCCCTGCACCGCAGTGCAGAAGGTTTTAACAATCTATTCGTTGATATTGCCGGCCATCTTCAGGCGTTTGGCGATTTCCTTGAATTCCTCTGCGGAGATGCCCGGTGCAAACTCTTCCTCCAAGGGAGGAGCCTCCGGAATCGGTACACCCTTCGGCGCCCCCTGGATTACCTCCAGCGGAAGACCGTCCTCCGGATGGGTTCCTTTCCAAATTTGCTCGATTCCGCTAAAGTCGCTTTCGCTCCAGGTATACAGCTTCGTATGCACGCCTTTTTCCTCGTACTTCCGCGCTTCGTTAAACGACTTGTTGCTTAAGGACGGGATCGGCACTAATTTGGTCACATTCACACCGGTAGCAATCTCAATGGCCTTGGCATAAGCCACCACGTGAACGCCTCCCCGTACTAGGAGGAATCCTACCACCTCCCGGGCAGCCGGGTTATCTGTCATTTCGTATACCTTCATTTTATGGGTCCGGGCCCCGCATTCCAGGAAGAAGTTGTGGAGCAGATCCTCCACCAGATTGCCACTGTTGAACACATAGGTTCCGTTCCACGGATTGCCCATGGAATCAAACGGCATGGCTCCCTGCGCTCCCGCCAGGAAGTGATAGGACAGCCTCGCATCCTTCACAGCCTGCAACGGCCTTAATTCAGGCTCTTTGTACTCGGTGGAGCCTCTCAGACAATTGTTGATAGCGTGAGATACCAGCTCCACATGGCCCAGTTCCTCCGCCGTAATGCTCATCACAAGATCATAGAAGGGCTTCAGCTTTTTCTTCGACCGGAAGTTAAAGGATTGGAAAAGATAGTTGTTTAAGGTTGACATCTCCCCGAACTTCCCGCCCAATAGCTCCTGAACGGCTGCCGCGGCATTCGGATCGGGTTTTTCGAGCTGGGGAATCTCAATCATGATTTCATCCATGCGCTTAAACATATTGTCCTTCCTCCTTATGATCCTTATGAATTACCCTATCTCTTTAAACGCAACCCCCCATTGCCGAAACGCAGTAATGCTGAGGAAGGTAGCACAAAAAAAGCCCCCACACCGATGTGTGGAAGGCCTTCCCGTCGAATTCGCTCATTTTTTCTCTGGCGTGTATTCACAGACCAGCTGCTTGCCGGCCCTGGCATAATTCAATTCCAGACGTTCCCCCTGCTCCTTCATCTGAAGGTCAAACGGCGGAGCAGGCGGATTATTCAGGCTGACCGTAAGCCGGTTCTTTTTCTTTTCATACGTGCCATAGGACATTTGGGTAACATTCCCCCTAACCTCCTTCAGGGAAGCACCGCCTTTTTGAGGGGTAACCCCCCGCATGAAATGAACCCCGGCATAACATTCCTCCGGACCCGATGCCAGCTGCCAGCGTCCTTCAATATTTATATCTCCAGGCGGGTTGATAAACACCAGATACATGACTCCCGCGGTTACCAATACGATCATTCCAACAAGACCCATCCATTTGTGCTTCATGCCATCTCCCCCTCCTTTTTATCCTGTACCATTCTATTAATCGTAGAGGGGGGACGTTCAAACGAATAAACGGCAGAGAATTCAGGGCTTCCAAATATCTTGTAGCAAGGCGACAATTTCATTCATCACCGGGTCCCGCTTCCGGTCTTTGGGAAAACCGAAGCTCAGATCCACGGACAGATCAATGCCCTTCCAGACCTTCAGCTTATTCTCCTTCACAAATTGCATGGCAATCGGCTCCGCAAGCAGGGAACAGCCCATCTCCTGCAGGACCAGGTTACCGATCAGCATTTCATTATCTACATACATAATCGTTTTGGGGACCATATCCCGCTCCAAAAAATAGTCCATAGCCTGCTGGTGGAACGGACAGCCTTGGGTGGTCCAGATCCAGGACTTCTCTGCGAAATCCTTCAATGTCAGCTCACGGTCCGGCACATCCCAGCTGTTCGGATAGACCACAACCATCGGGCATGAATGCAGCTTAATCGAGTGGATATGCGAATCCGCCACTTTCCCGTAGTAAAAGCCGGCATTGATCTTAAGCGCCGCCACATCCTGAAGGAAATCCTCACTCCTGGTGTTGACAAAATGCGGTTCCACCGCCGGCAGACGCTCGGACATATGCCTGATCATTTTATCCATCTGGAGAAGGTTTCCGTCCGTATTCAACCCGATCCGGATGGTCTCCGCCGAATCCTTCCGGAGCTCCTGGGCCTTCTTATAAAATTCTTCGATGGAGAACAGAATCTGCTGGGCTTCCTCCAACAGCTTAGTCCCTCTTTCTGTCAGCGTCATTCCCTTGGAATTCCGGTAGAACAGCGGAAATCCCGTTATTTGTTCCAAAGCCTTAATATGTGCGCTTGCCGCAGGCTGGCTGATATTCAGCTGCAGGGCGGCATCGGTCAAGTTTCCCGTTAATGCTACTTTCACAAAGGTCTGCAATTGATACAACTCCAATTTCCGACACCTCCACACAGTTGCATATCATCCGGCCTTCCGTTTTTCCGATGGATTCGATCAGAACTTGAAATTAGACGGTGTAATTCCTGATAGGCTATAGTAAATCCAGAATGATTGCAAAGGAGGTGCACAATGTCCATTTTGATTGCCATGTGCTTATATTCATTATCCATGTCCATTTCGCCAGGACCTGTGAATATGACGATTCTTTCAGGTGCTGTCAATTATGGTTTTAAACGTTCTTTTTCCTTCATTACCGGGGCCACTGTCGGGTTTACCCTTCTTCTGATAGCGGTAGGCCTTGGTGTATCCGCTTGGGTGGGACGGCTTCCTGCTTTTGATGATTTCCTGCGGGTTGCAGGTACAGGCTATATGTGCTACATCGGCTGCAAAATCATCGTCTCCCGTCCGGACCTGGAGTCCCGGGAGAACGGGCCTCCTAAGTTCAGCCACGGATTTTTGATGCAATGGCTGAATCCGAAGGCGTGGATCGCCTGTTTATCCGGAACGGCTGCCTTCAGCCTCAATACTTCCGCTGTAAGGCTTTGGGCGTTTGTGGCTATCTATTTGATCATCTGCTATTTATCACTCGCAGCATGGGGTTTTCTAGGCTCCAAAATGCAATTTCTTGCCAGAGTCAAAAACGGAATTCGCATTTTCAACCTCGCCGCTGGAGGCGCCTTGATTACGGTAGCCATCTATCTTTTCATTACAAGCTGATCGTGCGGTACGGGGATGACATAACAAAACCTTCTACGCCATGTAGAAGGTTTCGCATCCTGTTAGCAGACCGGTCCCCGTGGCTTTACACGTTATGTTCCGGCGCTCCTCCTTCTTTATCTGGAGCGGAGCGCAGCACCTTTTTCATCTTGCTTTCGAACTTGGCCCGTGGGATCAGCACACTGTGCTGACAACCCAAGCAGCGCACCCGGATATCCATGCCCATACGGATAATCTCCATCTCATTGGTTCCGCAGGGATGAGCCTTCTTCATCTGTACAACATCGCTCAGCTGGAATTGCTTCCGTTCCATTCTATCACCTCTGTCATAGAATAATTGGTCCCTTACCCCTCAGCGTTCATCTGTTCCTTATACCGGTCCAGCTGATCCTTGATGAGCCGCTTGATCTCCCGTTCTACAGAGCCTTGTGTATTCGGCTTGCATTCCGCTGTAACCCGGATGGCGCTTTCCGCAGCCCCCAAGGTTTGCAGGCCCAATACCTCTGGGGGTTTCGTCAGATTGGGAATGCTGTCATATGAATCTGCAGCAGCCTTGCTGATCAGTGCGATAATTTTCTCCAGATTAACTCCGTTTGCCACAGGGACATCCACAATGGCCAGCGAGTTATAAATGGAGAAATTGGTCACCTGCTGGATCGACCCGTTGGGAAGAATATGTACTTCGCCTGTTGCCGTGCGAACCCGTGTCACCCGCAGCCCGATCTCCTCCACCGTTCCTTTGAAGGCTCCTGTCTGGATCACATCCCCTACCCCGAACTGATCCTCGAAGATAATGAAAAAGCCGGTGATAATATCCTTGACCAGGCTTTGCGCCCCGAAACCGATGGCAAGTCCCAGCACTCCTGCCCCAGCCAGCACCGGTGCCAGATTAATGCCGAATTGACCCAAAATGATCAGAATCAGAATAAAGTTAATGGTATACGTCACGATGTTGTTCAGCAGCTTGCCGATGGTTTTGGTTCGCCGCTGATCCAGCCGCAAGGGCGCCCTCTCCCGGACTACCATCAGCCGCTCCAGCGCCTTCTGCGCCAGCTTCGACACCACTCTTCCAATCAATAGAGCCAGTATAATCTGTATCGCCGTCTGTAGCCAGCCGCTCCAGACCACGGGGTTGGATAGATAATCCTTTAGCTGCCCGAATGCGCTTATAGTGGGCTCCAAGGCCTCCACTTCCATGATGAATCCCGGTATCCTCATATGCAGAATCCTCTCTACAATTCAATTCGGGAATACGTCTCTCCTGCCCGTTCATATATCCCCTTGATTTCCACCTTTTCAGCCTTAATGATGTCCTTCACCTGGGGAAGCTGCTCACCCGGAAAATCAATGGACATGGCACAGCCAGCCGTAATTTGCTTGGGTGTTGGCCGCGTATCAATGTCCACTTCCCCATACTCCAGCAGCATCTCCGCCCGCAAGGCCTGCTGCGTGGAATCGAAGGCTATGAGAAGCCGTTCTTCCATCTGCCTCTCCTCCTCTACCATCCGCCTGCTTTTTATTATCCGAATCCGTGTATAAATAGATTAAAGGATTCGTATACTAGTAAAAAGTTGCCTCTTCCCGTCCCGTCATCCTCTGCCTGTAGCCCGGCAGCTTACCGGCGTAACCGGATTGTCCACCAACAGTCCCGCCTGCACGCCCATTCCTTATTCCCAGGAGGTATGCTATGAAATTTTTACCCGAACGCCAACCGGCTGCGGACAAGCCCTTATCCTTCAAAATGCAGCATACAGAACGGCATTGTGCAGCTTCTATGGCTGCCCACCTTGTTGGTCTGTTCAGCGAAATTCCTCCCTACCGGGATATCGTCTGGGTGAATATCGGAACAGACCGCTCCACCGGTGATTCCCTGGGGCCTTTAATTGGTACAAGGTTAAGCAAATATGCCATACCGGGTATTCATATTTATGGGACCCTGGACAATCCGGTCCATGCCATGAACCTGGAGGAAACCCTCCAGCGTATCCATGAATCCCATTCCGACCCCTTTATTATCGGGACAGATGCTTGTTTGGGACAAACCCAAAGCGTGGGCTGCATTCAGATTAACCAAGGCCCGCTGAAGCCCGGCGCGGGAGTCAAAAAGGAACTGCCGGACGTGGGCTGTATGCATATTACGGGCATTGTTAATGTGGGCGGTTTTATGGAATACCTGGTGCTCCAGAATACCCGTCTTTCACTGGTGATGAATATGGCCGATGTTATCTCCCGCGGGATTCATATGGCCTTTCTCCAGACAAGGCGCCTTATGATGACGCCCCCTCCCGCCGAGCTGCCTGGATCTTTGCTGCAGTTTGAGCGATAATCTCCTTCTCCTCCGGCGTCAACGTATAGCTGGAAGCTCCTTGCTCAACCGGTTTGGCATACAAATAAGATTCCTCCCGGTTATGAATCCCTGTGAGCACCAGACCGTTCTGGTCCTCGTCGGTGATGGCAATGGAGAAGCTGAGATCGCTGCCCTGCTGGGAAAAGGCATTGTACCTTTTCATCGCTACATTGGATTTCATCGTTCTCATTCTGCTGCGGATGCCGTTAAGCGCATCCGCTTGTTGTTTGTTTTCCTCACGCAAGGCTTGAATGCACTCCTGCATGGCCAACAGCAATTCATCCACATTCTCTACTGAGGCGTTGCCGATTAGCTTTTTGTACCTTTTCTTCATTCCGGACAATTTGGCCAAGGCGACAATAACCAGCACCAGCACAATCAGCAGTACCAACGCTATAGCCCCCATAATCATTACCATCATCATATCATCCATGCTGCATCACCTTATAGTCCTTGTCTGATTTCCTTCACAGCGCCGATCAAGGCGTCCACTTCCACTTCCGTTGAGAAGTACCCTACACTTGCCCGTACCGCTCCGGTTTCTGTTGTTCCTGCCGATTGGTGAGCCAACGGAGTACAATGATATCCCGCTCTCACCGCAATTTGAAAGGATTGATCAAGAATAAATGCCACTTCGGACGGATCCGTGTCCGCCAAACGGAAGGCAACGATTCCTGTTCTAGGTTCTCCTATTTCCGGCCCCAGCAACTCGACTCCTTCAATTCCCATCAGGCCTTCCATCATCCTCCGGACAAGCCTGCTTTCCTTGTCATGAATGGCTTCTACCCCTTCACGCAAGACAAACTTCACACCTTCACCCAATCCTGCAATACCAGGTGTATTCTGTGTGCCCGATTCATATCTGTCCGGTCTCACCTGAGGCTGGTCCACAGCCTCGGATTGGCTGCCTGTCCCTCCATGATGCAAAGGCTCCAATTCTACATCGGGGTTGATGTACAACCCTCCCGTCCCCTGAGGCCCCAGGAGCCCCTTGTGACCAGGGAAGGCTAATAGATCAATGTTCATGCCCTCAACGTCTACAGGCAGGATTCCGGCGCTCTGAGCAGCATCCACAAGGAAGCGTATCCCTTTTCGTTTGCAGATAGAACCAATTTCAGCAACCGGCTGGATCGTACCCAGCAGATTGGAGCTGTGAGTAACTGCAACCAGCCCAGTATGGGGACGGATCTCCTTCTCCACTTCATCCAACCGGATTCTCCCCTCCCGGTCTGTTTGGAGATATGTCACCTCTATACCCAGCTTCCGCACCAAATACTCCAAGGGCCGGCGGATAGAGTTATGCTCCACAGTTGTACTGATTACATGCATACCAGGCTTCACATAGCCCTTAATTGCCAGATTCAATGCTTCTGTCGTGTTCGCCGCGAAGGCAATGTCATTGGCGTTGCGGATATGAAACAGCTTGGCCAGCTGCACACGGGTCTGGAATAAAATCCGGCTGGCTTGAACGGCCATTTGGTGGCCGCCTCTTCCCGGATTAGCGGCAGACTCCTGCATACACTTCACCATCGCCTCCGTAACCTGCGGCGGCTTCGGCCAGCTTGTTGCGGCATTATCCAAATAGATCATTACACCCACTCCCCTCGCCAGCGTCTCCGTATCCTATTCTTCAGACAACGAAAGCATACCCGGCCTTTACTCAGGATCAAGGCGATTTCAGGTATGCTTCAGGTGCTCGATCAAGCTATTAACTTATTCTTCCTTGAAGCAGTTCTAATATTCTTTCCAAGTCATCCTTGGAATAATAGGAGAATTCAATTTTACCTTTATTCTGCATCTGCGGCTTTATCTTCACAGCTGTTCTGAATATGCTCCGCAGATTTTCCTCCACCTCATCCATAAACGGATCTTTCTTTCTTGCTTTCAGAGGCTTAACTGCTTCCTTCATTTTAGTTTCCTCAAGCTGCTGAATGGCTTCCTCCAGTTCACGCACACTCCACTGCTGCTTGATACAGGTGTCAGCCAATTCCTTCTGCTTAGGTTCTCCCTTAACACCGGCGATTGCCCTTGCATGTCCCATGGAAATTGTTCCACGTGAAACATATTGCTTAATCTCTTCCGGAAGCTGCAGAAGCCGCAGGAAGTTGGCAATATGCGAACGGCTTTTACCCACCTTCACAGAAAGCTCTTCTTGTGTCAGCTTAAATTGATCTATAAGCGCCTGATATGCCAAGGCTTGCTCCATGGCGTTCAGGTCCTCCCGCTGCACGTTCTCGATCAGCGCAATCTCCATAACCTGCTGGTCACTAAATTTCCGGACAACTGCAGGAATGGTAGTTAGGCCACAAGCCTGGGAGGCCCGAAAGCGCCGTTCACCGGCTATAATTTCATAACCCTTAAGTACGGTACGGACAATGATCGGCTGAATAACTCCATGTTCCTTGATTGAAGCCGCAAGTTCCTGAATACTTTCTTCATTGAAGGTTTTCCGGGGCTGATACGGGTTTGCCCGCAGCTGCTGTATTGGGATTTCAATTACTTTATCATCTTCACTAACATTTAACGATGGGATAAGAGCATCCAAGCCTCTTCCTAAGCGCTTATTCACTCATAATCACTTCCTTTGCAAGCTCCATATAAACCTCTGCTCCTTTGGAACGGGGATCATATGTAATGATAGATTGCCCATGGCTGGGAGCTTCGCTTAAGCGAACATTCCGCGGGATAATCGTTTGGTAGACCTTTTGTTGAAAATACTTTTTAACCTCTTCTATAACTTGAATCCCCAAATTGGTTCTGGCATCAAACATCGTCAGCAGAACACCTTCAATTTGGAGCGTTGTATTCAAATGCTTTTGAACCAGGCGGACAGTATTAAGCAATTGGCTCAAACCCTCCAAGGCGTAATACTCACACTGGATCGGAATGATAACGGAATCCGCAGCTGTAAGAGAGTTAATGGTTAAGATACCCAAGGAGGGAGGACAATCGATCAGAATGTAATCAAACATATGCTTTACCAGGTGCAAGGACTTCTTCAGCCTGACTTCTCTGGAGATGGTAGGCACCAGCTCGATTTCGGCACCGGCCAATTGAATGGTAGCAGGAATAATCTTCAGGTTATCAATATTGGTAGGGACAATAGCATCCTTAGGGTGAACATCGTTAATAATTACATCATAAATGCAGTTGCTGACATCCGCCTTGTTCACTCCAATTCCGCTGGTGGTATTCCCTTGCGGGTCAATATCCACCAGGAGCACCCTTTTCCCCAGACTAGCCAGGGAGGCGCCTAGATTCACGGATGTGGTGGTTTTCCCCACTCCGCCCTTCTGGTTGGTTACTGCAATTATTTTAGACAACCCATTCACCTCAAACTATTAGTAAGTACCCTACTCGAATCACTTGGTCCTTGCCGCAGGCCGGATAAGTGATGATGAGCTTCGCATTTGGCACAGCCAAATGGAAGGTAAAACTCGAATCACTTGGTCTTTTGCGACAAATTCCGCATTCCCAAAAAGATGGAATCGGTTTCGAAGACTCAAACTTAAGTATAGCACAATCCTCACAGCATCTTAATAGAAATGTTCGAGCATCCTCTTCAAATCTATGAATATTTCTAAAGTAATTGACCACAAATCGTTAAAAGCACAAAAAAACAAAGGCCGTCGACAATCCGACCTCTGTTTTTTATATATGCACACCAGCATATGCTGTTGAAAGGAATAATCCGCAATTATTGCTTGGGAATCCGGATAATAATTTCATAGTGGTCCTCATAATCCTTCTCATCGGTCTTAATTTGCATACCGGTATCTGCCACCATACTGACAGATTGGCGGATAGTGTTCAAGGCCAGACGGACACTTTTCCCATAGAAAACCCGTTTGGATTTTTTAATCTTTTGGGTTTCCAGATAAAACTGAACTCTTGCTTCCGTTTGCTTCACATTCAATTCCTTGGCCAGAATATCCTGCAGCACCTTCGCCTGAAGCTCCTCCGTATCCAAGGCCAATAATGCTCTCGCATGCCGCTCCGTTATTTTCCGGTCCAGCAGAGCCTGCTTCACGGGCTCGCTGAGCTGAAGCAGTCTGATTTTATTGGCAATGGTAGACTGGCTTTTGCCGAGACGTTGAGCCAGACTTTCTTGGGTCAGCTGATGCAGCTCTATAAGCTGCTGGTAAGCCATCGCCTCTTCTATAGAGGTGAGACCCTCTCGCTGCAGGTTTTCAATAAGGGCAATGGAAGCAGCTTGGGAATCATTAAATTCCCGGATGATGGCCGGAATAGTTTCCATGCCGAGTTTTTTGACAGCGCGGAACCGGCGTTCCCCGGCAATGATCTCAAAAATACCATCGCGAACCCGGACTACTATGGGTTGAATCACCCCATGGGTCTTGATGGTTTGGCAGAGCTCATCGATCCGTTCTTCATCAAAAATGGTCCGCGGCTGAAAAGGACTAGGCACAATCTGGTCCAGCGGAAGCTGTTTGACTTCATCGCCGGAGGGCTTTTCCACCAATCCGAATAATTTGGATAATTGCTCTTTCATAGGTTTTTCATTCACCCATTTTCGTCGTCAGATACTTGGCTACTTATATTCATTCTCCGTAATTCCGTCTAATTCCTGCTTGACATCGGCATTATTGAAAAATTCCCCATTATCTATTTGCGCTGGGTTATATCGAATAATTGACCATAAGGCAAGGAGTCTCGACATACTGAAGAGACTCCTTTATGTTCCACGTGAAACATTATGAATTATTCTAAATGTGTAATCTTAAAGCGGCTCTTTTCCGGGTGTTCCCGGTTTTCGTGGATATTTAGCCGGTGTTAAATCCGTTTTCTTCAGGACAACAATATTCCGTTCGGCTTCCTCTACCGGAAGAGTAAAGGTATGCACTGTCTCCAGCTGCCCTTTAAGAAGCGCAATGGACCGTTTAGCTTCCTGAAGCTCTTCGGAGGTTTGGGCGCTTTTCATAGCGGCGAAAATCCCACCGGGACGGACAAACGGCAAACACAGCTCATTTAGAACGGACAACCTGGCCACCGCTCTGGCAGTTACCAGATCGAACCGGTCCCGCAGCTCCTTATTCCGCCCCGCTTCCTCCGCTCTTCCGTGAAGAGCTTTTACATCCTGAAGCTGAAGCTGCTCAGACAGATGATTGAGGAAGTGGATCCGTTTATTTAAGGAATCTACAATCGTCAGCTTCAGATGGGGAAATGCAATTTTGAGCGGGATGGATGGGAAACCTGCCCCTGCACCAATATCCGCCATGGTAGACACCGAATCCAGCTTCACATAAAATGCCAAGGTTAAGGAATCGTAGAAATGCTTGAGATAAACCTGTTCCCGCTCTGTAATAGCAGTCAGGTTCATCCGCTCATTCCAGTCCACCAGCTCCCGATAGTAGATTTCAAATTGCTCCAGTTGGCGGCTGCTTAATTCCAGCCCGTGCTCTCTAACCCGGGCGCTGAATTGTTCCACTACAATATCCTGACTCATGAAAGTTTCGCCGCCCGTACTTGGTTATAATGCTCCAAATAAACCAGTAGAATTGAAATATCTGCCGGGGTCACACCTGCAATACGTGAAGCCTGTCCAATGGAAATGGGACGGATCTGTTCAAGCTTCTGTTTAGCTTCATTGGCCAAACCATGGATCGGAGTATAATCAATATCCTCGGGAATCCGCTTCTGCTCCATCTTACGCAGCCGGTCCACCTGTTGAAGCTGCTTTTCAATGTAGCCGGCGTACTTTACTTCGATCTCCACCTGCTCCTTCACATCCTCCCGCAGCTGCACGGGTGACGGAGAAATCCGCTCGATATGGTCCATAGTAATTTCCGGACGGCGGAGCAAGGATAACAGATCCACGGAATTGTTCAAAATCACCGTTCCAGCTTCTTCCAGTATCTGCTGAACTGTCTCCTCAGGACGGACTCGAGTGGCTTTAAGACGCTCCAGTTCTCCAGCAATCTGGTTCCGCTTTTCCTCAAACCGGGCAAACCGCTGGGGAGAAATCAAGCCGATGTCATATCCGATGGGAGTCAGACGCAGATCCGCATTATCATTGCGGAGAAGCAACCGGTATTCCGCCCGGGAGGTCAGCAGACGGTAAGGATCGTTGGTGCCCTTAGTCACCAAGTCGTCGATTAGCACACCGATGTATGCTTCGGAACGGTCCAATACCACCGCTTCCTTGCCCTGCACCTTACGCGCGGCATTAATCCCGGCCATTATGCCTTGCCCTGCGGCCTCCTCGTATCCGGAGGTGCCATTAATTTGGCCAGCTGTGAACAATCCTTCCACCAGTTTGGTTTCCAGACTGGGCTTCAGCTGCGTAGGCACAACAGCATCGTATTCAATGGCATAACCCGTCCGCATCATCTGTACCTTTTCCAGACCGGGAATGGAACGCAAAATTTCCAATTGCACATCCTCCGGCATACTGGTGGACAGCCCCTGCACATAGTATTCAGAGGTATTGCGGCCTTCCGGCTCCAGGAAAATCTGATGCTTCGGCTTATCGGCAAAACGGACAATTTTGTCCTCGATAGACGGACAATACCGGGGACCAGTCCCTTCAATGGCTCCAGAGAACATCGGCGCCCGGTGAAGGTTATCCTGAATAATCCGATGGGTATCCTCGGATGTGTAGGTCAGCCAACATGGCAGCTGATCGGGTACTTCCTCTTCTGTTTCGAAGGAGAAGAAACGAGGTTTTTCATCCCCGGGCTGAATCTCCGTTTTGGAGAAGTCGATGGTGCTGCCATGCACCCGCGGCGGTGTCCCTGTTTTGAAACGGACAAGCTGGAAACCCAGCTCCTTCAGACAAGCCGACAGGCGGACGGAGGGCTGCTGGTTGTTCGGCCCGCTTTCGTACATCAGCTCCCCGATAATGACCTTGCCACGAAGATAGGTTCCTGTGGTAATGACAACCGTTTTCGACAAATATTGCGCACCGGTTTTCGTCACGACACCACGGCAAACGCCATCCTCTACCACAAGCTCCTCCACCATTCCTTGAACCATAGTCAAGTTGGGTGTCTTCTCAATGGTTTCCTTCATGGTCCGTTGGTATAGCACCTTATCCGCTTGAGCGCGTAATGCATGAACGGCCGGTCCCTTACCTGTATTCAACGTACGGAGCTGGATATAAGTCTTATCGATATTGCGGCCCATCTCTCCGCCCAGCGCGTCAATCTCCCGGACCACATGTCCCTTAGCCGGACCGCCGATAGACGGATTACAGGGCATAAACGCCACCATATCCAAATTTATAGTTAGAAGCAGCGTGCGGCAGCCCATCCGGGCAGCAGCCAATGCGGCTTCACAGCCTGCATGGCCTGCACCGACAACGATAACTTCATATTCGCCTGCTGTATATCCTGTCATTTTGTACACCTCCTATTGCCAATCACATGCAAAAAAACGTATTAGACACTCATGCAGCGGTTCCAGCCACACTGTACACTGATGAAATATCGGAGAAGACCCTCCAACCGGCTTCATCGTTTTCGTGGTTTCCATAACACGCCCAGCCTTTGGCTCGGACCATGTTATTTCAGGCTAGACATCCATCTATTATACAAGGATCTGTCCCCATAGGAACAGGCCATTATTTACCCAGGCAAAATTGGCTAAAAATCTGGTCGATCAGGGTTTCCCCTACGGAGTCGCCGATAATTTCCCCCAGCTCCTCCCATGCATTGCGCAGGTCGATCTGAATCATATCGATGGGAACGCCGGAGCCTGCAGCCTCCAAGGCTTCTTCCAGAGAGCCCTGGGCCTTCTGCAGCAGATGGATATGCCGGACATTGCTCACATAAGTCATATCCTCCGGCTCCACCTGACCGGACAGGAACAGCTCCGTTACCGCCTGCTCCAACTGCTCAAGTCCTTGCTCCGCCTGTACGGAAATCCGGATAATCCTGTCTTCCGGGTACCGGGTACGGATCTCATCCAGCTCCACCCGCTGGGGCAGATCCATCTTATTCACCACAACCAGCGTTTCCTTGCCGTCCAGCTCATCCAGCAGCTTGCGGTCATCCTCCCCTAATGGTTCGGAGCCGCTTAACACCAGCAGCACCAAATCCGCCTCGGCCAATGCACCGCGGGACCGGGACACACCGATTTGCTCCACCACATCTGCCGTTTCCCGGATGCCGGCTGTATCCAGCAATCGTAAGGGAATGCCGTTGACCGTAACGTATTCCTCGATGACATCCCGGGTGGTTCCGGGAATATCCGTAACAATCGCTTTATTTTCCTGAGTCAGGGCATTGAGCAGACTGGACTTGCCCACATTGGGCCTGCCTACAATCGCTGTTACAATCCCTTCCCGGAGAATTTTGCCCTGACGGGCCGAACGGAGCATATCCTTCACCTGGTTGAGGGCTGCAGTGGTTTCGCCGCGGATATGGGCCCCCGTCAACTCCTCCACATCATGCTCCGGGTAATCGATATTCACCTCAATATGGGCCATCAATGCCAGCAGCTGGCTGCGCAGACTCTTAATTTTCCGGGACAGGCTGCCGTCCACCTGACGAAGCGCCGACTTAAAAGCCTTGTCCGATTTGGAACGGATCAGATCCATCACCGCTTCCGCCTGGCTTAAGTCGATACGCCCGTTCAGGAAAGCCCGCTTCGTAAACTCCCCGGGCTCGGCCGGTCTTGCTCCTGATGCCAGAACCAGCTCCAGCACCTTGCGGACAGAAACCAATCCGCCGTGGCAGCTGAGCTCCACCACATCCTCCGCCGTATAAGAACGGGGGCCGCGCATGACCGTAACCAAGGCTTCCTCCACCCGCTCCCCATCGGCAGGGTCAACTATATGCCCGTATTGCACCGTATGTGTGGGCACATCGGACAACTTTATTTTTGACCGAAAAACAGTATCGGCCACATCTACTGCACCGCCGCCACTGATGCGGATCACCGCAATCCCGCCTTCTCCCATGGGGGTGGAGATGGCTGCAATGGTGTCCTTAATCGTCATGCTCAACTCTCCTTCCTCCCGGAATTATACGACATTCCGGCTTACAAAAAACGCAATGACCTCATCACCCGCCTGAAGTCATTGCGTCATTTCGTTATCGTAGCGAAATTACAACACGCCTGTTAGGCTCGTCTCCCTTGCTGTAAGTCCGAACCGTAGGATGATCCTGCAGCTGGGAATGGATAATCTTCCGGTCCGCCGGGGACATGGGCTCCAGCACTACATCCTTCTTGGTCCGGACAACCCGGGTAGCCAGCCTCGAGGATAATTCCTCCAGAGTCTTACGCCGCCGTTCACGGAACTCCTCCGCATCCAGAACAATCCGGATATGCTTGTCCGAGAACCGGTTAGCTACAATATTCACCAGATACTGCAGGGCATCCAGCGTCTGCCCTCTTCTTCCAATAAGAATGCCAAGTTCGCCGCCTTTGATATTCAGCAGTATGCCGTCCTTGTCATCTTTACGCTCTATGGTTGCTATCACATGCATGGTCGCAAAAATATCCTGAAGAAACAGGGTCGCCTCTTCCACTGCATCGGGAATAAGCTCCAGCCGGACCTTCGCTTCCTTCACGCCAAACAGACCGAACAGTCCCTTGGCGGGCTGCTCCAGTACCTCAACCTTAACCCGGCTTTCGGGAACATTCCATTGGGTCAATCCTTGCCTGACCGCTTCTTCAACCGTTTTTCCCGTGACGATGAGCGTCTTCGTCATGAATCTGCCACCTCTACTTTTTGGATGGACGATAAATGAAATAGTTCTGCACAATCGTGAAGATATTACTGAATACCCAGTAAAGCGGAAGAGCGGAAGCGAAAGACATGGACATGACAAAAATCATGACCGGGAAAATATACAGCAGCATGTTCATGGATGGGTTGGATTGGTTCGGCTGCAACGACATCATGACCTTTTGCTGTACGAAGGTCGTAATGGATGCCAGAATCGGAAGGATATAATACGGATCCTTCTGAGACAGCTGCAGCCATAAGAAGGTGTGTTCATGAATATAAGGGTTGTACATAATCGCGTTATACAGCGCAATCAGAATCGGCATCTGAATCAGGATCGGAAAACATCCGGCCAAGGGGTTGACACCATTCTTCTGGAACAGGAGCATGGTCTCTTCCTGCTGCTTCTTGGGGTCATCCTTGTACTTCTTCTTCAGCTTCTCCAGCTCGGGCTGCAGCGCTTGCATGCCCTTCGAGCTCTTATACTGGCGAAGAGTCAACGGCAGAATAATCGTCCGGATGATAATGGTCATAACCAAAATGGACAGGCCGTACTCACCCCATAACAGATGGGCAAACCAGTCCAAGGTATCCGACAGCGGACCTACGAAATATTTGGTCCAAATTCCGGTGCGCTCTTGGCTCAGATCACTGGGTCTGCCGCACGCGGACAACAAAAAAACAACTAGCCCCAAGGGCCACAGCTTCTGTAAACGACGAATCAACACATTTCCTCCTTATGGGTGCAACCAGGCATCCTGTACGCAGTCAAGTCCACACTAAATATATCATAACTATCCGGTGATTGAAACTGGTCAACCTGGTGGCTGTCCCTTCTTCACCAGAAGCTCCGCCCGCTTCAATACATGAAGGATACTTTTCTCCATGTCGGCATATTCCAGATCGGCGGCAGGCTTGCGCACAATGAGGATAAAGTCCTTCTTCAGCACAAGTTTTTCCCTATTTAAACGGACAATTTCTTTAATCCGCCGCCGCAGGCGGTTGCGGACCACCGCATTGCCCACCTTCTTGCTGACGGAAATCCCCAACCGGAAGCCGTCGCCGGCCGAAGCCGAATGACGGTTCATCACATATACGACAAACTGGTGGTTGGCCGCGGATTTGCCGTACCGGTATACCTTATTGAAATCCTCACGCCGGGTCAAACGGTTTTCTTTCTGCACCGCAGCATCCGCCTATTCCTATTTATTCATCAGTTTTGCCCAAATTGCCGAGGCGTAAAACCTCCGCGCATAATGATAAACGCCTGTCGGCGTCTTTTTTGCAAAAGACGGCTGGCGTTCTGGCAAAACTGGATATCAATAACGGTTGTTAACAAAAAAGACCACGCAATGTGGTCTTTATGCTTAGGCCGTCAATACCTTGCGGCCTCTTGCGCGGCGCGCGGCGAGTACCTTGCGGCCATTCTTCGTGCTCATGCGCTTACGGAAGCCGTGCACCTTTTTGCGCTTGCTTACATTCGGATTGAACGATGGTTTCATTTATTGCACCTCCCTTAAGAACTTCAAACGAGGAGTTCTAAAAATACCTTTCAATATTAAATCATTTTCCACGCCTGCTGTCAACCTCATTCTCCCCGTCCACATCTTCCTTTATCCTCCTGTGTACAAAGAAAAGTGGAAAACATGGTTCGCTGTCGATTCATAAACAATTTATTAACAATATGTAGTATGGTGGATAAAAGTTTTGCACAAGGGCTAGGAATTGTGGATAAATCGGAGATTATCATTGAAAACGCTACTTTCTTTTGATATATTTATATTGTTTCGGCTGTGGATAGTTGGATTATCCCACTGTTTTATACACAGCCTGTGGATAAAGATGTGAACAACATTCCTTTAACGGGATAAGCCGTAGAGGAATTTTCTTAACTATGTGGATATTTCGACAGACTTAGCGGCATTCTTACCGAACCGCCCTAGAGCTGCTTGAAGATTGCAGAATTTTGTTCTTTCCCGTAAGGAGTGAAGTGTTAGTGGATAGCCCTGCCAATGAATTATGGCAACAGATCCTCTCCGTCATCCAGACCAAGGTCAGCAAGCCGAGCTTCGATACCTGGCTGAAATCCACCAAAGCGACCGTGTTCAACGAGAACGCGCTTTTGATATGCGCGCCGAACACCTTCGCCAAGGAATGGCTGGAGGCCAAATACGCCAAGCTGATCCAGTCCACGGTAGCGGAGACGCTGGACCGGCATGTGGACATCCAATTCACCATCGACGACGTGCCGCCCCCCGCGGCAGTCCAGACGGCGCCGGCGGTACAGCCGCCCAAGCCCGCTGCGATGCTGCATGAGGATTCCTTCTCGCTGAACCCCAAGTATACCTTTGACACCTTCGTTATCGGCAGCGGCAACCGGTTTGCCCATGCCGCTTCTTTGGCTGTGGCGGAAGCGCCGGCTAAAGCGTACAACCCTCTGTTTTTGTACGGGGGTGTGGGATTGGGGAAAACCCACTTGATGCATGCCATCGGCCACTACGTTCTGGAGCATAATCCAAGTGCTAAGGTGCTTTACATTTCCTCCGAGAAATTCACCAACGAATTCATCAATGCCGTCCGGGACAACGTGGGCGAAAGCTTCCGCAACAAGTACCGGAAGATTGATGTGCTTCTGATTGACGATATCCAGTTCCTCGCCGGCAAGGAAGGCACCCAGGAGGAATTCTTCCATACATTCAATGCCCTGCATGAGGAGAGCAAGCAGATTATCATCTCCTCCGACCGTCCGCCCAAGGAAATTCCCACGCTGGAGGACCGGCTGCGCTCCCGCTTTGAATGGGGGCTCATTACCGACATCCAGCCGCCTGATCTGGAGACACGGATCGCCATTCTCCGGAAGAAGGCCAAGGCCGAAAACCTGGACATTCCCAATGAGGCCATGGTGTATATCGCCAATCAGATCGATACCAACATCCGGGAGCTGGAGGGTGCGCTAATCCGCGTGGTGGCCTACTCTTCGCTCATCAATGAGGATGTAACCGTACATTTGGCCGCAGAAGCCCTGAAGGACATCATCCCCAACAATAAGCCAAGGGTGATCACCATCCATGACATACAGATGCGGGTGGGAGAATTCTACGGGATGAAGGTGGAGGATTTCAAGGCGCGCAAGCGGACTAAGGCAGTTGCCTTCCCGCGGCAGGTGGCCATGTACCTGTCCAGAGAGCTAACGGAGCACTCCCTGCCCAAGATTGGGGAAGCCTTCGGGGGCCGGGACCATACCACGGTGATCCATGCCCATGAGAAAATCTCCTCGTCGCTAGCAGCGGACCAGGAGCTTGCCAAAATTATTCGCAATTTAACCGAACGGATCCGAAATCCCGGTTCATAACCTTAGCGCCTATGCACAAACTATTCACATGTGGATAGGCTTTTCTTTTCAGTGTTTTATGCACATATCCACATATCCACCGCACCTACTACTTACTCTACTTTTCTTTAAAAGAATATACGTATACATGTAAGAGTCGATAAACGGCATTTTCGTCAACCAGCTCGGCGGCGTTCAGCATGGGCGCCGTCCCTCTTTTTGGTTTGGCATGATAGGAAAAATGTATGCGAAGACTTTTATTTTAGAACCACAGGAGTGACCATGATGAAATTAACGGTTAATAAAGATTTCTTGAACGAATCCATTCAACATGTGGCCAAAGCCATATCCAGCCGCACCACCCTTCCCATTTTGAGCGGGATTAAGCTTGATGCGTCTTTTTCCGGCTTGACCCTGACTGCCAGCGATACGGATATTTCCATCCAATCCTTTATCCCCATGGAGCAGGAAGGCAAGGAGATTATCCGCTTGACCCAAAAAGGCAGTGTTGTGCTTCCGGCCAAGTTCTTCATGGAAATGATCCGCAAGCTGCCTTCCGACCATATCGAAATTGAGGTCTCCCAGCAGTTCCAGACTGTTATCCGGGCCGGCTCCTCCGAAATCCAGATGGTAGGTTTGGATCCGGAGGAATATCCGCTGCTGCCTGAGATTGAAGAGGATAAAACCGTTACGGTAGCCAGCGATCTCTTAAAAACCATGATCCGCCAGACGGCTTTTGCCGTTTCTGCCACGGAGGCAACACCTGTTCTTACCGGCGTACAATGGATCCTCAACAACAATACTCTGAAGCTCATCGGCTGCGACCGTCACCGTCTGGCCCAGCGGCATACGCCTATGGAAGCCGACGAGAATGCCCAGTTCAGCAATGTGGTTATTTCCGGCCGCACCTTGAACGAACTGAGCAAAATTCTGCCCGACGGCAATATCCTGGTGGATATGGTTGTGTCCGACAACCAGGTCCTGTTCCGGATGGAACGGATCCTGTTCTATTCCCGGATTTTGGAGGGTACTTACCCGGATACCAGTAAGCTGATTCCGAAATCCTTCCAGACCCAAATGGTGGTGCGCACCCGCGAACTGATGGATGCCATTGACCGGGCGTATCTGTTGTCCCGGGAAGAGCGGAGCAACATTGTCCGCATGGCGATGATCGACCATGAGACCATTGAGGTCAGCTCCAGCTCGACGGAGTTGGGCAAGGTTACGGAGACTCTGGTGGTTTCCGGACTGGAAGGCGAACTGCTCAAAATTTCATTTAACTCCAAATATATGCTGGATGCCCTGAAAGTGGTGGACAGCGATAAGGTGCGGATCGGCTTTACCGGCTCTATGAGCCCTATCATTATCCAGCCAGAAGACGGAACACCTATTCTCCAGCTGATTCTGCCGTACCGGACCACCAATTAAGCCACGTTCAGGCTGAAGGAGAAAACGGATATGACCACCATTTCCATTCATGGAGAGTATATTACCCTGGCCCAATTCTTGAAGATTACCGACCTGATCGGCTCCGGCGGGCAAGCCAAGGCCTATCTGGCGGAAACCGCCATCAAGGTAAACGGCGAGCCGGACAACCGGCGGGGTCGGAAGCTTTATCCGGGAGACCGGGTTGAGGTTGCCGGTGCAGGCGCCTTCCTTCTGGCTGCGGAGCAGGGCTGATGTTTCTCCGGAAGCTGGCTCTCCAGCATTACCGCAATTACGGGAGCATCGAACTGAGTACCGACAAGGCCGTGAATGTGTTCATCGGCCCCAATGCCCAGGGAAAAACCAATCTGCTGGAATCTATTTTTGTGCTGGCCCTGACCAAATCCCACCGCACCTACCAGGACAAGGAGCTTATCGCCTGGGATAGACCGGAAGCGGTGATCTACGGGGAAGTGGACAAGAAGTACGGTCCCTGCAAGCTGCAGCTGCAAATTTCTGCCCAAGGCAAAAAAGCCCGGATAAACGGGTTGGAGCAAAAGAAGCTGAGCGGCTTTGTCGGAGCACTGAATGTGGTGATGTTTGCGCCGGAGGATTTGGAGATTGTGAAGGGTGCGCCGGGAATCCGCCGCCGGTTTCTGGATATGGAAATCGGCCAAGTCCATCCCGGTTATCTCTACGACATTACCCAATACCAGAAGATTCTCCAGCAGCGCAATCACTATCTGAAGCAGCACGGGGGTCCCGGCGGAGGTGCCAAAACGGAGATGCTGCAGGTCTGGAATGAGCAATTGGCAACCTTTGGTACTAAGATTATGAAAAAACGTCAAAGCTTTATAGAGAAGCTTGAGCGTTGGGCCAAGACCATCCATTCGGGCATCACCGCAGACAAGGAAGCCTTGAAGATAGACTACAAACCCAGCTTCGGCGAGACTGCAGGCGAAGATGAAACTATCCTATTTAGGCAATTTATGATAAAGTTATCTGAGGTAAAGGATCAGGAACTGCGCAGAGGAACGACTCTGGCGGGCCCCCACAGGGACGATCTGCTTTTTTTTATCAATGGCAAGGAAGTGCAGACCTTCGGTTCCCAGGGGCAGCAGCGGACCACCGCCTTATCGGTGAAGCTGGCGGAGCTGGAGCTCATTAACGAGGAAGTCGGCGAATATCCCCTTCTGCTTTTGGATGACGTGCTTTCGGAGCTGGACCAGAACCGGCAGACGCAGCTTATCGAGACTATCCAGAATAAGGTGCAGACCTTTATTACGACCACCGGCATGGAGAGTGTGGATCTCTCCAAAATCCCCGATTTGGCCGTATTTCAGGTTCGGGAAGGTTCCATTGTCACGGAGCAGCAGTAACGGGCATTGCCTTGAAAATCGGTGAACGGGAGGAACAACCATTGTTTATCCATTTGGGCGGCGAGAAGATTATCCGTACGTCGGAGCTGGTCGGCATATTCGATTTATCCATCGAGAGAACGTCCAAGGTGACGAAGCAGTTTACCTCCCGCGCCGGAGATGAAGCGAAGGTGGAGGTTATCGGCGAAGAGGAATGCAAGTCTTTGGTCGTAACCCTGGACAAGGTGTATTACTCCCCCATTTCCTCCGCCACTCTCAAAAAGCGCGCGCATCACTTATACGTGAACGGATAAAAGAATTGAAACATGAAAAGTAGGTGAAAGGTCCATGTCCGTCAACCCCAATACGTACGACGAGAACCAGATTCAGGTGCTGGAAGGCCTTGAAGCGGTGCGCAAGCGGCCGGGTATGTATATCGGCTCTACCAGCTCCCGCGGCCTGCATCACCTGGTATGGGAAGTCGTCGATAACAGCATTGACGAGGCCCTGGCCGGTTATTGCGACAAAATCGATGTCATTATCCATCAGGACAACAGCATAACGGTCATCGATAACGGCCGTGGCATCCCCGTCGGTGAAGAGAAAAAAACCAAGCGCCCCGCTCTTGAGGTGGTGCTTACGGTGCTGCATGCCGGCGGCAAGTTCGGCGGCGAAGGCTATAAGGTTTCCGGCGGTCTCCACGGTGTAGGCGTTTCGGTTGTTAACGCGTTGTCCGAGCACTTGACGGCTACCGTTAAGCTAAAGGGTAAGGTATACCGCCAGGAATATAAACGCGGTACGCCCCAATATGACCTGAAGGTGATCGATGAGCTGGATAACGAGGAAGAATCCGGCACGACCATTACCTTCAAGCCGGATGCGGAGATTTTTACCGAAACCACCGAATACGAATACGATATCCTGCAATCCCGGATCCGGGAGCTGGCGTTCCTGAACAAGGGCATTCAGATTACCCTGACCGATGAGCGCACCGGCGTTCAGAACAGCTTCCACTACGAAGGCGGCATCGCCCAATTTGTGGAGTTCCTGAACAGCAAGAAGGAAGCCATCCATGAAGTGATTTATGTGGAAGGCACCAAGGACAGCATTCAGGCGGAAATTGCCCTCCAGTACAACGAAGGGTATTCCGAGAATATCTATTCCTTCGCCAATAATATTCATACCCATGAGGGCGGAACCCATGAATCGGGCTTTAAGTCGGCTCTCACCCGGGTGCTGAATGATTATGCCCGCAAGTCCGGTGCCATCAAGGACAATGACCAGAACCTCAGCGGGGATGATGTCCGGGAAGGATTGACGGCGATTATTTCCGTCAAGATTCCCGAACCCCAGTTTGAAGGCCAAACCAAGACCAAACTCGGCAACAGTGAAGCCAGAGGTATTGTGGAATCCATGTTCGCCGAGAAGCTCCAGGAATTTATGGATGAGCATCCGGCCGTCGCCAGACGGATTGTGGAGAAAGGCATCCAGGCCGCCCGTGCACGGGAAGCTGCCCGCAAGGCGCGTGAGCTTACCCGGCGCAAGGGAGCTCTTGAGGTCAGCTCTCTTCCTGGCAAGCTGGCGGACTGCTCCTCCCGGGACGCTTCCATCAGCGAGCTGTACATCGTGGAAGGCGACTCCGCCGGCGGCTCTGCCAAGTCCGGCCGGGATCGTCATTTCCAAGCTATCCTCCCTCTGCGGGGCAAGATCCTGAACGTAGAGAAGGCACGGCTGGACAGAATCCTGTCCAATGCGGAAATCCGGGCTATCATTACGGCCATGGGTACGGGGATCAGCGAGGATTTCGATATTTCCAAGGCCCGTTACCATAAGCTGATTATTATGACGGATGCCGACGTGGACGGCGCCCATATCCGGACCCTGCTCCTGACCTTCTTCTTCCGCTACATGAGGCAGCTGATCGAAAGCGGTTATGTGTATATTGCACAGCCGCCGTTGTACAAGCTGGAGCGCAACAAGGTGGTGCGCTACGCCTACAACGAAGCCCAACGGGATAAGATCATGCAGGAATTCGGTGAGGGCTCCAAAGTGAATATCCAGCGCTACAAGGGTTTGGGCGAGATGAACCCGGGCCAGCTGTGGGAAACCACTATGGATCCGGAAGCCCGTACTCTCTTGCAGGTGAGCATCCAGGATGCCATTGAAGCGGACCTGATTTTTGACACCCTGATGGGGGACAATGTGGAGCCGCGCCGGGATTTCATCCAAGAGCATGCCAAATATGTGAAGAACCTGGATATTTAATCCTGTCTGCATGGATCGGATTATCCGTAGGACCGGACAAACAGAACCGTTTGCAGCCGGTCCTATTCGTAATATAATAGAATTTGATGCAAAATCGTCTGGTTATAGGAAAATGTTATTTTTCCCCGCCCAACCGGCGAACCAATGGTGATCTGCCGCATGTGCGGTTCCCATAATGCGTAGGGGGTTCATAATGGCTGAAGAAATCAGATCGGAAATCAAGGAACGGGATATTGGCTCGGAGATGAAGGAATCGTTCATGGACTATGCCATGAGCATTATCGTCAGCCGGGCGCTGCCGGATGTCCGGGACGGGCTTAAGCCGGTTCACCGGAGAATTCTGTACGCCATGTCCGAGCTGGGCATGTCACCTGACAAGCCCCACAAGAAATCGGCGCGGATCGTCGGCGAAGTCATCGGTAAATACCATCCCCATGGCGATTCGGCTGTATACGAAACCATGGTCCGGATGGCGCAGGATTTCTCCATGCGGTATATGCTGGTGGATGGCCACGGCAACTTCGGCTCCATCGATGGGGATGCGGCGGCGGCTATGCGGTACACGGAAGCGCGCCTGTCCAAAATCGCCATGGAGCTTTTACGGGATATCAATAAAGAGACCATTGATTTCCAACCCAACTATGACGGTGAAGAGCACGAGCCTGTGGTGCTGCCCTCCCGTTTCCCCAACCTTCTGGTTAACGGGGTATCCGGGATTGCCGTAGGGATGGCCACGAATATTCCGCCGCATAATCTAGGTGAGGTGATCGATGGAATTCAGCATCTGATTGAGTTCCCTGATGCTACCTCTATGGATCTGATGACCTTTATCAAGGGTCCGGACTTCCCCACCGGCGGTTACATTATCGGCCGCGAGGGCATCCGCTCCGCTTACAATACAGGCCGCGGCTCCGTCACCATGCGGGCCAAGGTCAATATCGAGGATCATAACGGCAAAGCCCGCATCATCGTGTACGAGCTGCCGTATCAAGTCAATAAAGCCCGTCTGGTGCAGAATATCGCCGAGCTGGTCCGGGAAAAGCGGATCGACGGGATTACCGACCTTCGGGATGAATCCGACCGCAACGGCATGCGGATGGTCATTGAGCTGCGCCGGGATGTAAATCCCAATGTGGTGCTGAATAACCTGTATAAGCATACCGCCATGCAGTCCAACTTCGGCATCAATATGCTGGCTTTGGTCAATAACCAACCCCAGATTTTGAGCCTGAAAGAAACGCTGTATCATTATCTCGAGCACCAAAAATCGGTTATCCGCCGCAGAACGGAATATGAGCTGCGCAAGGCGGAGGCCAGAGCCCATATCCTGGAGGGCTTGCGCATTGCCTTGGACCATCTGGACCGGGTGATTGCCCTGATCCGCGGTTCCCGGACAACGGAGGAAGCCCGCAGCGGCTTGATGGAGCAATTCGGGCTTAGTGTCGAGCAGGCACAGGCTATTCTCGACATGCGTCTGCAGCGCCTGACTGGTCTGGAACGGGAGAAGATCGAAGAGGAATATCAGGAGCTGATGAAGAAAATCAACGAATACAAGGCTATTCTTGCTGATGAGCAGCTGATTCTGGCCATCATTAGCGAGGAGCTGAAGGAAATCCGCGACAAGTATGCGGATGAACGGCGTTCGGAGATTACCATCGGCGAAGAGAGCATTCTGGATGAGGATCTGATTCCCCAAGAGGATGTGATTATTACCATCTCCCACACCGGCTATATCAAACGTCTTCCGGTTCATACCTACAAGGCCCAGAAGCGCGGGGGCAAGGGTGTAATCGGCATGGACACCAAGGAATCCGACTTTGTCGAACACTTGTTCGTGAGTAATACTCACCACTACTTGATGTTCTTCACCGATAAGGGCAAGGCTTACCGTCTGAAAGCCTATGAAATTCCGGACCTGAGCCGGACTGCCCGCGGAACACCGATTATTAACCTGATCCAAATCGAGCAGGGTGAAAAAATCAGCGCCGTTATTCCGGTAGAGGATTTCAACTCGGCGCAGAACCTCTTCTTTGCCACCGAGCAGGGAATTGTGAAGAAGACTCCGCTTGAGGATTATTCCAATATCCGCAAGGTCGGACTGATTGCCATTGGCCTGCGGGAGGATGACAAGCTGATTGGTGTCCGTCTGACCGACGGCAACAAGGAAATCGTCATGGGTACCAAGGACGGCATGTCCATCCGCTTCCCGGAAGGGGATGTGCGGCCGATGGGACGCTCCGCTACAGGGGTGAAGGGCATCCAGCTGTCTGAAGGGGATGCGGTTATCGATATGGATATTATCGATCCGTCCAGCAGCGTACTGATCGTAACCTCCAAGGGTTATGGGAAACGGACACCTGTTGAGGACTACCGTATTCAAACCCGCGGCGGTAAGGGTATTAAAACCCTGAACATCACAGCCAAAAACGGTCCGGTTGTTGGCCTGAAAGTAGTAGAGGAAGACGAGGACCTGATGATTATCACCTCACAAGGCACCATTATCCGTATGAGCATTGACGGCATTTCCGAAATGGGCCGGAACACCCAAGGGGTACGCCTGATCAACATCAAGGATGATGATGAGGTTTCCACTGTGACCCGGGTCCAAAAGAACGAGAATGATCCGGAATCCGACGCCGAAAATGAAGCTGAATCCGAAGTGGAAGCGGACGGACAGGAAGAAGCCGGAGAATAAAGCTTGTTTATGAGCGGGGGCTAACCCCCGCTTTTTTTGTTTTAATTCGTCATAGACGGTTTCACAATTTTCCCCTACAATGAACATGTTACAGATAAGTATGTTGCTCTGAACGGAGGAATAACCATGGCGATTGTACCCTTGTCGCAGTTGAAAATTGGCGACAAATTAACCGAACCGGTGCTTACCAAACGTGGGAGCCTGCTTTTTGACAAAGGAACGGTTATCCTCCAGCGCGAGCTTGATATTCTGCAGGCCTTCTTGATTCCCGTCGTCACCATTGACGGTAAGCGGGAAACCGTGGATGTGGAAACGGGCAAAGCCGAGGAAACGGAGCAGAAGGTCTCCCAGGCCTCCCCTCTGTCTGTTGAATATGATAAGCTGCTGGCTTTGTTCCGCAAGGTGATGTTTACACTCCGGTCCGGTGGTCCCCTGCCACTCCTGGAGATCCGGCAGCGTCTGGAGGCGCTTCTGCAGCAAGCGGACCATTACAATATACTGAAGTTTACACCCAGCCCGTTTCATGTCAGGGATTATCTCCTGCATAACAGTATTATGACGGCACTTACCGCTTACCAGATGGCCAAATGGCTGGAGATGCCGGCTAAGGACTGGATCCCGGTTGCATTGGGCGGACTGCTGCATGATATCGGCAATGCGAAGGTGGATGAAAACATTCTGGAGAAAAAGGGTTCCTTGACTCATGTGGAGCGCGAGGAAGTCCGCGCCCATACGGTAGCAGGCTATCAGATGCTCAAGAATGTGCCTGGGCTTAATGAAGGGGTCAAGCTCTCCGCGATCCAGCATCATGAGCGGGAGGACGGAACAGGCTATCCCCTGGCGGTAAAACGGGACAAAATTCACCCGTATGCCAAGATCATCGCCATTGCCGACACTTACCATGCCATGACCAGTCCCCGCTATTATAAGCAAAGCCTGTCCCCCTATGCAGCTCTGGAGGCTTTGCAGGCAGAGTCCTTCGGCAAGCTGGATCCCGCTCTGGTGAAGCTGTTTATTCAGAAAACCGCCTCCTTCACCAACGGCACCATTGTCCGGCTCAGCAACGGGCAGGTCGGAGCTATTGTATTTACGGATCCCAATGCGCCTACCCGGCCCTGGGTGAATACCAACGGCAGAATCGTCAATCTCACCTCGGACCGTGAACTTTGTATCCAGGAGATACTGCAAATCTCCTGATGGAGTTTACCACCTATATTATGAATAAGGGCCTCAAGCCGGTTGTCCGGTTTGAGGCTTTTTTGTGGGCTGAAACGGGTTTTCGAAGAGTTTCGACATTATTTTTGTAAAAGGATTGACTTTCGACTTCGGGACATGATATATTAATACTCGCCTCTTCGAGAGAGCAAGCTTGAAACGAAAGAAAAAAAGAAATTAAAAAATAAAGCTTGCAATCGAGTTGAGAATATGGTATATTAAAAAAGTCGCCTCTTGAAGAAGAGAACGACGAGGAAAGAAACGAGCTCCTTGAAAACTGAACAACGAGCAGCAAAACAATGAAGCCAAACGTTTGAACAATTGAGCAATCAGCTCTAACATAACGGTCTTCGGACCACTTTTATGGAGAGTTTGATCCTGGCTCA
>JAEWMH010000032.1 GCA_023393235.1 Bacillota bacterium
CGGTAATATCTTCCGCGGCAATATGGGGGAAGCCTGGGGGATCGAACGTGCGGAGGCGGACAACATCGGGACGCTGGCCACCGTCATTAACAGCTTGATGCTGCGGGGTGTGCTGAAGTCCAAAACCATCCGGGAGGTCCGGGTGATGACCGCCATTCCCGTTGCATCCGTGGCAGAGCCTTACATCCGGTTACGGGCCGTGCACCATCTGGAAAAAGGCTACATCGTCATTTTTGCCGGAGGCAACGGTCAGCCGTATGTAACGACGGATTATCCCTCTGTGCAGCGGGCCATTGAAACCGGCTGCGACGCGCTGCTGGTGGCCAAACAAGGGGTAGACGGGGTGCTGCATGCCGATCCACGCAAGGACAAAACAGCGCGGCGGTTCGTGTCCCTGCACTACAATGACGTGCTCTCCCGCGACCTGAGAGTGATGGACCAGGCGGCGTTTATCCTCGCCCGGGACTATGAGCTGCCCATGCATGTATTCAATTTTGACCAACCCGGCTCCATGAAGGCCATCTGCCAGGGCATCGACCGCGGCACTTATATCAGCAGCCGGTCGGTGCTGGAGCTGGAATAACCGCCGACAAACAATAAAGGAGAACATACGATGCACACCAAAGAAAGCCTGCTCAAACAACTGGAGGAAGCTCATATTCCCAAGGAGGGGACCGTGCTGATGCACTCCTCCATGAAAAGCATCGGCCAGGTGGACGGCGGAGCGGATACCGTCTTGGATGCGCTGTCCGACTATATGAAGGACGGTCTGCTGGTGCTGCCCACCCATACCTGGTCGTATATCAATGCGGATAATCCCCGCTATTCAGTAGAGGACTCCCCCTCCTGCGTGGGCATTCTCACCGAGCTGTTCCGCAAGCGCCCCGGGGTGATCCGCTCGCTGCATCCCACCCATTCCGTTGCGGCCTTGGGGCGGGAGGCGGCGGATTATGTTGAGGGGGCAGAGCGTTATGATACCCCCTGCCACCGGGAATCCCCCTGGGGCAAGCTGCTGGACCGCAAGGCCACCATTCTGCTGGTGGGGGTAGACCTGAAGCGCAATACCTTCATCCACGGGATCGAAGAGTGGGTGGACATTCCCGGACGGCTGACCGACAGGCATGAACCGCTGGTCACCGTACTGCCGGACGGCAGGGAAATTCCTGTACCGTCCCGCCGGCACTGCGGGCTCCGCTGGTCCCTTCACTTCTGGAAGGTGGAGGGAGTGCTGGAGCGTGCGGGAGCCATCCGCCGGAGCCAGCTGGGGGATGCGCTCATGTGGGTATGCGATACGGTGCGGATGACCGAGGTGCTGTCGGACATGCTGAAGGAGAATCCGCACCTGTTCTCCGATAACGAGCCGCTGCCGGGTGAGCCAAACCCCTCTTAACTTGACCATCAATCATCGGGAATGGAAAAGGAAACCGTAGTCCCTTCATTGGGCCTGCTCACAATGGACAGTCCCTGGCCGTACAATTGGATCAGACGCCGATTGGTGTTGAAAATCCCGATGCCGCCGGTACCCTTCCGGGTTGGCTCCAGGAGCTGGTCGATTTTCCCCTGGTCCATACCTTTGCCGTCATCCCGGATTTCGAACCGGACGGCATTGTTTTGCCGGGAAATGCGGATGTATAATGTGCCTCCCCTGGATCTGCTGAAAATGCCATGTTTAATTGCATTCTCCACCAGCGGCTGCAGGGTGAGGGGAGGCAGCGGCGGGTTGAGATGGGGCTCCACCTCCCAGACCACGGTCAGCGTATTTTCGAACCGTTCCTTCTCAATATACAGATACGCCTTGACCAGCTCCAGCTCATGGGACAGCTCCACCAGCTCGCCCGTATTCATAAAATCAAAGCTTACCCTCAGATAAGTAGCAAACGAATACACCAATTGCTGCATTTTGGCCGTGTCCAGCTCGCTTAGCGCCATAATAGAATTCAGCGTGTTGAATAAAAAATGGGGGTGGATCTGCGCCTGGAGATAAGCAGCCTCCATCCGTAGCCGTTCGTTGACGGATTGCTTCAGCCTGATCAGGGCGCTGATCCGGTATCTCAGTTCCAGAGCATCCACAGGTTTGGTCACATAATCATTGGCTCCCGACATGAAGCCGGTATAAATATCGGCAGGCTGGCTGCGCGCCGTCAGGAGCAGCACCGGAAGCTCCGACACCGAGTACAATTCCCGGACACGCTGCGTCAGCTCATAACCGGACATGAAGGGCATCATCACGTCGGCGATGAGCAGGTCCCACTGCCTGGTCCCCAGGAGCTTCAGCGCTTCACGGGCGGAGCCGGCTGTGGTGACGGAATAGGGCTCCGTGGAGAGGATGCCGGCCAGCACACTCAGGTTCACGGGATCATCGTCAACAGCCAGGATATGGGCCTTCCCGTTATGCCAATGGAGCGGCAGCGAAACAGCGGGAGTGACATTGCCGGCATGTGCTTGCAGGAAGAAGGGCTCGGCGTTCTCCATTACCTCGGGGGAGCGGCTGGGCTCTTCCTTTTGCGGCGGGGAGGAAGCGGCTGTGCCGGCCAAGGGCAGATCAAAGCTGAAGACGGAGCCCTTGCCTTGCTCGGAGCAGACCGTTAAGGCTCCGCCGTGCAGCTCTACCAGCTGCTTGCAAATGCTTAGGCCAAGCCCGATGCCCTTGCCGTCGCCGGCTCCCTCCGGCCCCTGCTCGTACGGAAGGAACACCTTTTTCCGGGTTTCCGCATCCATTCCCATTCCCGTATCGGATACATGAATGAGCAAGCGCCCGTTCCGGTTTTCCGCCGAGACGGTAATGAAACCTTCCTCGGTATACTTAAGCGCATTATGCAAAAGATTGTGCAGGATTTGAATCAGTCTTTTTTCATCCGCCATAACCGGCGGCAACGAGTCAGGTATGTCCGTTTCCATCCGAATCGCCTTACCCTCCATCATAAATTGAAGCATGCCGATCACCCCGGGAACCACGGCTTGGACCAGCATTGGCTTTTGCTGCAACACGATACGCTTCTCCCTCAGCCGGGCGTCATCCAGAAGATCGTCCAGCAGGTCGGACATGCGGCTGCTGATCGTCATCAACAGCTCCATATCCCGCAAGCTTTTGCCGTCTAGCTTATCCTTCTCCTTCTCCGCCACGGTCCGGGCAATATTCAGAATCCCGTGCAGAGGGGTTCTCAGCTCGTGGGAGGTATTGACCAGGAATTGGTCCTTCCGTTTGTCGGCCTGCTGCAGCTGCTCGTTAAGAGCGGCATTCTCCCTTGTGTGGAGGTAGTATTTTTTGAACCAGTAAGCGCAATACCCGATAATGGCAATGATGATGTCCAGCGGATAAAAGACGGGACTGGACGTGTTCCACAGGTCCCACGCCGTGTCGTTCATAATACCCGCGGCGGACAGGAGGAAGTACGCAGTGCCGTCCCGGGATTGCTGCCGGAAAATCATGGTGCCGAGCTGGTAGGCGAACCAAAGAAAAGGAAGCACATAAAACAAGTGATAGATTCCCCATGCGGTGGAAACGTGGATCCAAGGGGCCGGTGCAATCAAAACAAAGCCGGAATAGGCCAACAGCGCTGCGGTAAACAGACGGATCGGCATACTGACGGCGGGAGCGGAGGATAGCCGGCGGAACAGCAGCAGGATGAGGTAGGCATACCAAAGATAGGAGAGCAGCCGGATTTTCAGAGCCCCTGCGTAATTTACCGGCAGCCATAACAAGAGAATATTGTCATTGGCGACGATAACGGATACGGCCACCAGCAGGGTAAGCAGGCATACAAGCAATAAGGTCCGTTCCCGGGTATGGAAGGAAAAGAGAATAAGGGCGTACAGGGCATGCAGCAAAAGCACCAGGAAAACCATTAATTGAAAGCCGATGGAATACCAGCGTACAAAACTGATGGAGGCCTGGGAGCCGAAGCGAAGGGTGCTCAGAATCCCCCCTTTTACCGGGTTCTCATAATTGGCCACATGAATCAGAACATCAAGCTCATCAACTCCTTCCACATCATAGCAGGTGGCTGTATACGAGATGCTTTTCGGTTTGTATGAATCCTCCTCCTGGCTGGAATCCTGGGTTTCGTCCATATCAATTCCGTTGATGTATACGGAGGACGAGGCCTCTACCCCGGCCATCCATATGGAAAGAGGGTTTTTAACGGGATCAATCAGAATGCGGAGCCGGTAGGTGCCGTAT
>JAEWMH010000109.1 GCA_023393235.1 Bacillota bacterium
GTACGGAGCTGGTCCAATCTGCCCATTATTGTCGTGAGTGCGCGCAGTGAGGACCGGGATAAGATTGAAGCCCTGGATGCCGGAGCAGACGATTATTTGACCAAACCCTTCAGCGTGGAGGAGCTGCTTGCCCGGCTGCGGGTGAGTCTGCGGCGTATCCAGTTTGACCGGGATAAGCTGCAGAAGGATGCCTCCAGCTTCAACAACGGGAATCTGCGGATTGATTATGCGGCAGGAGTGGTGTACCTGGGCGGCGAGGAAATTCATTTGACCCCTAGCGAGTATAAGCTTTTATGCCTGTTGGCCAAAAATGTGGGGAAGGTGCTGACCCATAATTATATCCTGCATGAGATCTGGGGAAGCCATCCGTATGATGTGCCGGCCCTGCGGGTTTTTATGGCAACACTGCGCAAGAAAATTGAAAGCGGCTCCTCCCAGAAGCTGATCCAGACCCATATCGGCATCGGCTACAGAATGCTGCAGGTCAGCGATGAAGTATGAGCCTCTAACATAGTCCATGTACACTAAACCGTCACGCGAGTGGCGGTTTTTTTGCGTTTCGTGATTCTTAAGGCCATCTTTATTCCCCGCGCCAAACCCTAACCCCATGCTTATGGCCACAGTGCTAAGCTGATTTACAAGCAGCAAGACAGTGTGAACCAAAGAGAGGTGACATCCAAATGAATGAGCTGCTGCGGGTATCGGGGTTTATCGGGGCGGGACTGATTGTGCTGAACACGGCCAAAGCCTGCTTGCTTTATAGGGACAGGAAAAAGCTGTCCAGGTTGACGGCAGAGGAGCTTTACGAACTGCGGGAGGAACGAGGGTTCTGGGAGGAATCTTAATGCGATCTTAATTCTTGGCGGCATATCCTAATCCTTCACTAATGAGAGAAATGGTACGCTTGTTGAAGATTAAACAAAAGGAGCAAACCCTATGATGGATGTATATATGGCGGCTGTATTGGCCGCGGTATTCGGCTTGTTTTACGCCTTCGCCAGCTGGTGTGAAGTGCTGGTGGACGATAAGGGGAGGGAAGAGCCATGACCTTGGTGCTGATTGCTACACTCCTTCTGTTTCTTTATCTGATCTATGCGTTGATTCACCCGGAGAAATTTTAGAAACATGAATGCCAATAAGTGGGAGGGTTTGTTGTGGGCGTAGTGCAAATCATTGCAGTCATTGCCATTCTCGTGCTTCTGGTGAAGCCGGTGGGGACTTATTTATACCATGTATTTTCCAATGAAGCCAATGGCACGGACCGGATCTTCGGCGGGGTGGAACGGGGGATTTACAAGCTGGTTGGATTGCGCAGCCGCGAGGGGATGTCCTGGAAGAAATATGCGGTCAGCTTTCTGGCCACCAATCTGGTGCTGGTCGCTTTCGGTTATCTTATCCTGCGGATGCAGGGGGCGCTTCCCGTGAATCCCAACGGAGCAGGGGCCATGGAGGAAACCCTGAGCTTCAATACGGTCATCAGCTTCATCACCAATACGAATCTCCAGCATTACAGCGGAGAATCCGGCCTTACTTATTTATCCCAAATGGCTGTGATCACGATGATGATGTTTACCTCTGCAGCCAGTGGTTTTTCGGTGGCAGTGGCTTTTGTGAGAGGCATAACCGGAAGACCGAATTTGGGCAACTTCTTCGAGGATTTCGTGAAGGCCCATGTCCGGTTGTTTATCCCGCTGGCTTTGGTTGTCACGTTAATCCTTGTAGCACTTCAAGTGCCGCAGACGTTGAAGCCGACACTGGAGGTCACCACTCTCGAGGGAACCACTCAGCAAATTGCCATCGGCCCGGTTGCCTCTCTGGAATCCATCAAACATCTGGGAACCAACGGTGGGGGTTTTTTCGGAGCCAATGCAGCCCACCCCTTCGAGAATCCGTCTCCGCTGACCAATGTAATCGAGATTTTGTCCATGTGGATGCTGCCGGCGGCGCTTCCCTACATGTACGGGCGGTTTGCCAATAACAGACGCCAGGGCTGGGGGATTTTCGCTGCGATGATGACGCTGTTCATTGTGCTGCTGTCGCTGAATTTCTATGCGGAAAGCCAGGGTAACCCGGCTATCAACGCCATGGGGATCAACGCTTCGCAGGGCAGCATGGAGGGCAAGGAGGTGCGCTTCGGCATTCCGCAGTCCTCCCTGTTCACAACCGTCACCACGGCTGCCACAACAGGCAGTGTAAACAATATGCATGATACCCAAACTCCTCTGGGTAGCATTACTCCCCTTGCGCTGATGATGCTGAATAATGTGTTTGGCGGAAAAGGTGTGGGGTTGATCAATATGCTGATGTACGCCATTCTGGCGGTTTTCCTTTGCGGCCTGATGGTGGGCAGGACTCCGGAATTTCTGGGACGCAAAATCGAAGCCCGGGAAATGAAGCTGATCGCCATCGCCATTCTGGTCCATCCGTTTATTATCCTGGCGCCTACGGCGGTTTCCTTCCTGACGGAGCTGGGTCAGGGCTCTATTACCAATCCAGGTTATCACGGGCTGTCCCAGGTGCTGTATGAATTTACCTCCGCTGCAGCCAACAACGGCTCCGGCTTTGAGGGGCTGGCGGATAATACCCCCTTCTGGAACATCACAACAGGGATTGTAATGCTGCTGGGACGTTATGTTTCCATTATCGCCATGCTGGCGGTGGCCGGATCCCTGCTCCGCAAGCAGCCGGTGCCGGAAACCATCGGTACCTTCCGTACCGACAACGGGCTGTTTACCGGAATCTTGATCGGAACAGTGCTTATTATCGGGGCATTGACCTTCCTGCCGGTTATCGTGCTGGGACCGGTTGCTGAATATTTGACGTTAGGCTAAGCCTAAGAGAGAGGGAGAACATCCATGAGTACGGTACCGAGGAAAAAGCTGTTGACAGGACCGATTATCCGCAGTGCGGTGAAGGATAGCTTTGTGAAGCTGAATCCCCTGACCTTAATGAAGAACCCGGTTATGTTTGTAGTGGAAATCGGCACCTTTATGGTGCTGCTGATGGTTCTGGCGCCGGGATTATTCGGGGCGGAGACTTCCAGAGGCTTTAATGTGGCGGTTTTTATCATTCTGCTGTTTACGGTGTTGTTTGCTAATTTTGCCGAAGCGCTGGCGGAGGGCCGAGGGAAAGCCCAGGCGGATACGCTGAAACGGACCAAGCAGGACATCTCGGCCAACAAGCTGGTGGGGGATGCCATAAAGACGGTTGCCTCCGCCGAGCTCCGCAAAGGGGATATGGTTATTGTACGCCAAGGGGAAATGATTCCCGGCGACGGCGAGGTGATCGAGGGGCTGGCATCGGTGGACGAATCGGCGATTACCGGAGAATCGGCTCCTGTCATTAAGGAGGCGGGCGGGGATTTCAACTCCGTCACCGGCGGCACAAGGGTGGTCAGCGACCAGATTAAGGTCAGAATCACCAGTGACCCGGGGGAATCCTTCCTGGACCGGATGATCTCCCTGGTGGAAGGAGCCAAACGGCAAAAAACACCCAATGAAATCGCTTTGTCCACACTGCTGATCAGCCTGACTATCATCTTCCTCATTGTGGTGGTCACCTTGCGCCCTATAGCGGCTTATCTCCAGGTGGATCTGGAAATTCCCGTGCTGATCGCATTGCTGGTGTGTCTGATTCCTACCACCATCGGGGGACTGCTGTCCGCCATTGGTATTGCGGGTATGGACCGGGTTACCCGGTTCAATGTGCTGGCCATGTCCGGCAAGGCGGTGGAGGCGGCAGGGGATATCAACACCATGATCCTGGACAAAACAGGTACTATCACCTTCGGTAACCGGATGGCTAGCGAATTTGTGCCTGTAGGCAAGGAAACGGAATCGGATGTGGCCAGATGGGCCGCCGTCAGCTCCGGCCTGGATGAAACACCGGAAGGGCGTTCGGTCATTGAACTGGTAAAAAAGCTCGGCCACCCGTATGACAGCACCTTGACGGAAGGAGGGGATTTCATTGAATTCCGCGCGGAAACCCGCATGAGCGGTATGGACTTGGCAGATGGGCGGATGGTCCGCAAGGGTGCTGTCGACTCCGTGAAGCGTTGGGTATTATCCCAAGGCGGTATTATCCCCGCCGATCTGGACCAAAAGTCCAACGGCATCGCCGGCAAGGGCGGCACTCCGCTTGCGGTGGCTGTGAATGACCGCATATACGGGCTGATTTATCTGAAGGACACGGTAAAGCCGGGGATGAAGGAACGGTTTGACGAGCTTCGCCGGATGGGTATTAAGACCATTATGTGTACAGGCGACAATCCGTTGACAGCAGCCACCATTGCCGCTGAGGCGGGGGTGGATGAATTTATTGCCGAGAGTACACCGGAGGACAAGATTGAAGTCATCCGCCGGGAGCAAAAGGACGGCAAGCTGGTGGCCATGACCGGCGACGGGACCAACGATGCCCCGGCACTGGCGCAAGCGGATGTGGGCTTGGCCATGAACAGCGGCACCACCGCGGCCAAGGAAGCGGCTAATATGGTGGATCTGGATTCCGATCCGTCCAAGATCATTGAAGTGGTGGCTATCGGCAAGCAGCTGCTGATGACCCGCGGCGCACTGACCACCTTCAGTATTGCGAACGATATTGCCAAATATTTTGCCATCATCCCGGCGATGTTCACCCTGGCGATTCCGGAGATGAATGCTCTGAATGTGATGGGTTTGGGTTCCCCGAGCTCGGCGATTTTGTCGGCGCTGGTGTTTAATGCCATCATTATTCCGCTGCTGATCCCGTTAGCCATGCGGGGAGTGTCTTATAAGCCGATGAGTTCTGTGAGACTGCTCCGCCGCAACATTTTCGTGTATGGATTGGGCGGCATTCTGGTTCCGTTTATCGGGATTAAGCTTATTGATTTGTTCGTCAACATCTGGATGTAGGCGGAATAAGGAGTGCAGGGGAGAGGATGACAACAATGGGAAGTGCAAAGGCGGATGTTATCGGTCATAATCCGGTATCCAAATCGGCATTTTTGTTCATAGTGGTAAGACTGAGTGCCGTATTTATTATCCTGTGCGGTTTGATATATCCGTTGGCTTCGACAGGGCTTGCCCAGGTCTTAATGCCAGGACGGGCAAACGGCAGTCTGGTGAGCAACAGCGCAGGCCAGGCGGTGGGCTCTGAGCTCATCGGGCAGCAATTTGAGAATCCGGCGTTGTTCCAAAGCCGTATCTCCAGCATTGAGTATAAAGCGGAAGCCTCCGGCTCCAACAACTACGGGCCCTCCAATCCGGATATGTTGCAGAGGACCAGGGATTCCATCGAACAGTGGAAAACGGCCAACCCTGACGTTTCCGTTAGCAAGCTGCCCATCGATCTGGTGACCAATTCGGGCTCCGGGCTGGATCCGCATATTACACCGGCGTCCGCGAGGGTTCAAATTCCGAGAATCAGCGCCTTAACCGGTATTTCCCAAGAGCAGTTGGATCATTTGGTAACCTCCCATACGGAAAGCCGCGATTTGGGGCTGTTCGGGGAGCCCCGCGTCAATGTATTGAAGCTGAACTTGGAATTGCTGGAGTTGGGAGGTCGTTAACTTGCCTGTCGCCAATGTGAACGGCACATCCATTTATTATGAAATCGAGGGCAGAGGGATGCCTGTTGTGTTTATTCACAGCCATGGGATGACCCATGCCATGTTCAAGCCCCAGATGGATTTTTTTAAGGGACGGTACAAGGTTATCTCCTGTGATCTGCGGGGAAACGGGAAATCAGGCAGGCTCACAGAGCCGCGGCAGGCGGTTATCGAGACTCAATGCGCCGATTTGATCGTGCTCCTGAATCAGCTTCATCTGCGGGATGCGGTTTTCGTCGGGGTTTCCTATGGCGGACTGCTCGCCCAGCATTTGGCCTATGCTTACCCTAACCGGGTGAAAGCGCTGGTGGTAGTGGACAGCTTCTACCGGGATGATCCGTCGGCTGTGGTCCGGTCCCTGCAAACGGCAGCCGCTTATTGCAGCTGTCTGACCTATTACGCGCCAAGCGACTGGATTATGCCCTCTGTCCGGATATCTTACCGGCGTTGGGAGCAGGCATACCGTGTAATCCGCAGCAGCTTGCTTGAGAAACGTCCGGGTGAGCTGTATAAGCAGAGATTGGCCATGACCGGTGTGGATTACGGGGAGGAGCTGAAGAAAATCGGGCAGCCTGTCCTTTGCCTGGCTTCAGCAGATTCCGGACCGAATATGCTGTATATGAAGCAGTTGGCGGCAATGCTGTCCCATGCTCAGCTGGAGCTGCTTCCGGATTCGCTCCCGCCGGGGAATCTGTGCCAGCCGGAGCTGTTCAACCGGAGCTTGAGCCGGTTTCTGGAATCACTGGCTGAGCGGCAGGAATGCCGGGTAGGAGGCTAAAGCCGATGGCGCCTTACAAGCGGAAGACCCCGGAGGAAATTCTCGATTCCATCTTCCGCCTGCACCGGGGTAGGTTGAAAATCCTGATCGGACCCGTCAGCGGGTCCGGCAAAACCTATCACATGCTGCAGGAAGGCAGGCTGCTGCAAAAGCAAGGCATCGATGTGGTATACAGTGCCGTCTCCACCATGCAGCGTGCGGAGACGGTTCAGCAGCTGGAGGCTCTGGAGCGGGTGCCCAGCCTTCACTGGTGGAAGGATGGGCAGGAGCAGAAGGATCTTCCGCTGGACGTGCTGGTGGAGCGCAACCCTGAGGTGCTGCTGGTGGACGGGTTGGCCCACCGCAACCGGGAGGGGGCTCCTTATCCCACCCGGCTGGAGGATATCCGCTACTTGATGGACAAAGGCATCAGCGTAATTACTACCATCAACGTATATGAATTGGCGGGTGTTGGTGAGGAAATATTCCGGCTGACGGGAATCAAGGCCGACGAAACGGTTCCCATGAACACCCTGGAGCTGGCCGACGAGATCCGGCTGATCGACGTATCCCCGGAAACCATTCTGAAGCGGATGGAGGACGGCATTCTGGGGGACAAGGCACATCCGGCCTTATCCCGCAGAGGCAATCTGGGGGTGCTGCGGGAGGTGGCCCTGCGCCTGGTGGCGGAGGGTGTCAACGATTCGCTGGAAAAACACCGGGAGGAGCAGGGCCTTATCGGCCCGTCCGGAGCAACAGAACGGATTCTGGTTTCGGCGCAGTATCATTGGAACGGCTCGCTGCACATCCGCAGGGGCCAGCAAATCGCCAAGCGGCTGGGCGGCGACCTGCTGGTGGTCAGCTTCGTGCTGACCGGGAAGAAGCTGAGCAAGGAACAGCAGGCCTTCCGGCAATCCATCGGCAAGCTGGTGAAGCGGGTAGATGCCCGGTTCGAGGAATTACCTCTACCCGGGGTACGAGCTCTGCCCTCCGCTTTGGTCCGCTATGCCATTCAAAACAATGTGACGCGGATCGTCATGGGCCATTCCCAAAAAAGCCGCTGGCAGGAAAAATGGCAGGGCTCTATTGCCAACCGGGTGCTGCGGAAAACCCGCAATATCGATGTGTTCCTGATGGCTGACCGCGCGAGAGAGGAGGGGGAGCGGATTCTGCCCGTGAAGCCGGCAACGCCCAAGAAGCCTCCGCGCTTCCACCGGCTAACCACCCAGGAAATCCAGAACCGGGTGGATATTATCCGCCACGGCACCTTCAAGGTGTATATTGGGGCCGCGCCGGGTGTAGGCAAAACCTACAAAATGCTGCAGGAGGGCAATCTGCTTCTAGGGCGGGGCATTGATGTGGTTATCGGGCTTCTGGAGACCCACGGGCGGAAGGAAACCCTGGAGCAGATCGGTTCGCTGCCCCTTATCCCCAGGGCGAAGGTGCCCTATCAGGGGGTCCAGCTGGAGGAGATGGATACCGATGCGATCCTTGCACGGCACCCGGAGGTGGTGCTGGTGGATGAGCTGGCCCATACCAATGTGCCGGGAGTTGCCACCCGGAAACGGTATGAGGATATTATCCGCTTGTTGGAGAACGGGATTTCGGTGATTACCACTGTGAATGTGCAGCATCTGGAGAGTCTGAATGATGCGGTGGCGCAATTGACGGGAGTCCGGGTCCGGGAGACGGTGCCGGACTATATCCTGAAAATGGCTAACGAAGTGGAGCTCATTGACATCACACCCCAGATGCTCCAGGAGCGGATGAAGGAGGGCAAGATTTATGCGGCGGAGAAAATCCGGCAGGCCCTGGAATCCTTCTTCAAAATCGGCAATCTCATCGCCCTGCGGGAGCTGGCCCTGCGGGAAATTGCCGATGATGTGGACGAACGGCTGGAGGCCTGGGAGCGTGATGCTGCCTTGCGGGGGCCATGGAGCAGGCAGGAGGTTATCTTCGTCTGTGTGGACCTGGAGCCCCGGGCTGAGCGGCTGATCCGCCGCGGCTTCCGCATTGCCCACCGGCTGAAGGCGGCATGGTATGTCCATTATGCCCACTGCAGCGGTGAGCTCTCTTTGGAGCAACGGAAGCAGCTGGACACACTGCGCCAGCTGACGGAACGGCTGGGGGGGACAATGGAAACGGCGGAAGCGGGCAGCGGCAAGCTCCTTCACCGGCATTTGCTGGGGCGGATGAACGAAGTACGGGCCACGCAACTGATTATCGGGCAATCCCGGAAGCCCCTATGGCGGACGCTGTTCAAGGAAACCTTCGTCCATTATCTCCTGCGCCATGCCCGGCACATCGACATGCTGATTCTGGCGGATTATGATCCGCATGTGGCGGGGCAGGCTTGAGGGGGAGGGGCTCGGAAGAGAGCCTGCAGGCAGATTCAAGAAAAAGAAAACCGCTTTCCGGGCTGAAGCCAGAAGGCGGTTTGTTCTATGTCCTCATGGCAGGACCCCTATTCCTTGAGGGGAATCCCCAACCATGATGGATGATATTTGCGTATTCGTTAACCCGCTGATTATCAATACGGCATCCGCAAATTGATTGGACGCATAAATGGAATTTGTAGACGGATTTACTCCGACTCCTTCGTTTCCTGGTGAAAAAAGAGTGAGCGGGATTACTGTCAGAACTGTGTCGGTTACTCCGTCTATTACCGCGATATTGTTGGTGCCTGCTGCATAAATCCGATTGGTTAAGGGATTTATGCCTAGGCTTATTACACCGGTAACGGGAACTATATTTTCAACGGTGTTTGTTAAACTATCAATGACATATACATTGCTGCTGACGGAATTTGCTACATAAACTTTATTGGAAGCCGAATTCACTTCTAAACCTACCGGATTATCACCAACGGGAATGGTTGCGATGACCGTATTGGTGATTCCATCAATTACACTTACAACCTCCAAAAAATGGTTTGTCACATAGATGCTGTTCGTCGAGGTGTTCACACCAACGGCAAAAGGCGCCTCAAAGCCGGTAAGCGTTGCAATTACGGTATTGGTAGAACCATCAATCACGGAGACGGTGTTGTTGTTGTTATTCGATACATAAATCCGGTTGGTAAAGGGATTGACCTCTGCTTCATATGGCCGGCTTCCCACGGGAATTGTCGCAACTACTGAATTGGAGTAGCCGTCAATCACCGAAACATTATCTGATCCGGAGTTTGCCACATAAATCCGATTGGTAAAATGATTTATTCCCACGCTCAAGGGACGTATACCTACATCTATGGTCGTAATCACAGAATTGGTCAACCCGTTTATCACCGTTACGTTATCACTGTCCATATTGGCAACATAAATACGGTTGTTCGGTGTAAAAGGTGCTCCTGTAGGCCCTGTAGCGCCAGTTGGCCCAATATTGCCGTCAATACCTGTCGCCCCAGTCTGTCC
>JAEWMH010000120.1 GCA_023393235.1 Bacillota bacterium
GGCGTGTAATATTTAGTTAATTTGTTGTGATCGAACGCCTTTGTTATATCCTCGCCGACCGGACTGTCTGTATATTGTGAGGACGGGCTTCCGAAGTTCGTACGATCCGGGGCCGGGTCTCCTGTCAACGGTATGTCTACCACCAATTGAATCGGGTAATGATCGGAAGGATAGTGCCCGTTCTCGTTGTATCTGTTAATTTGGATTGATTGGATCTGGCGAACATTTCGTTGGAAAATCCAATCGATATGACCTGTAGTCGTAGATCCGTCGAAGTTGCTATAGGTGCCGTCATCATCCGCATAAGAGTGACCCGCATCCGCCCACGTATCATTCAGGTCTGAATTCTGAAGCGCAAGGAAGGCGTTGCTTGTTTCCTGTACGTTCAGATCTCCTCCGAGAAGCACCGGCGCGTTAGGTGAAATCGCATATTGGGCGATCCGATCCAGGATAACGGAAGCTGCCTGCTCTTGTGCGCCTTCCGTCAATCCAAAATGAGTGTTGAAGTAATAAAACTCGGCTTTATTGTTATCCTTGGACCTAAACTTGGCCCAGGTGCAAATGCGAGGCCAAGCCGTATCATACGAACTCTTGCTGCCGACGATATCCGGCGTATCGCTTAACCAGAATTGTCCCGATTCTACCACTTCGAACTTGTCCGATCGATACATGATGTTGTTGTATTCATTGGTTGTATTGCCGAAGCGCGAGATTCCAATCGAAGCGTACGGTCCGTTCAAGTGACCCAACAAGTAGTCAATCTGAAATTGATAGCCTTCCTGCATTCCCAATACGTCAGGGCCGAACGAATCGATCGCGTTGACGACCCTGTCTTTACGAACGTCCCAGGCTTGGTCGCCACTTCCCGATCCCCCGTTGCGAATATTAAAAGTCATAATCTTAAGATTGTACGGGCTCAATTCCGCGGCTGTTGCTCTTGAGACTGGTTGTACGCCAAGGCCGAATCCGGTAAAGGCGACCACGATTGCCAGCATCATAATAAAACGCTTTCTTATATTTGCAAACATCATTATCACTCCTCGCTTTATAATGCAAACATAACGCAGAAGCATCATAATGAGTTCTCTGCGTTATGTTTGTCAAACTATTTAATTGAGAATCTATTTGTCAAGCATATTCAGCAGCAAGGTCACGGCTTCCGCGCGGGTCGCTGAATCGTTCGGAGCGAATATATCCCCTCCTCGTCCGCTGATGATGCCGAGCCCTGTGAGAGCCTTGACCGCTGATTTGGCCCATTGCGGAATCTTCTCGTCGTCAACGAAACCCGTATCCGTTGCCTGATCCGCCGGAAACTGAAGCGCCTTGGCGATCATGACTGCCATCTCCGATCGCGTGATGATTGTATTCGGGCGGAAATTGCCGTCCTCATAACCGCTGACGATACCAGCTTCGACGGCTTGGGCGACCGCTTTCGCCGCCCACTCACCGATCTTGTCGCGGTCCTTGAACGTTAGCACTGTGTCAGTAGTCTCCTTCTTCAGCGCATTCATCAGCATGATCGTAAACTCGGCGCGTGTGACAGACTTGTTCGGCTTGAACGTGCCATCAGGATAACCGACAACCAGCTTCTTGGCCACTGCGCTGATGATGGAGTTATTCGCCCAATGCCCTTCAATATCCGAGAATGTCGGCAATGACGGGTTCGGCTCACCATCGGCCTGCTTTATCGCCATTACCGCGAATTTAGTGAAGTGATTTACCTCGGCTGTGATACGATCTCCTTCAATCTTGCCGCCAATTTCAACCCAAACTTTTTTGGCTTCATCATAGTAGAAGATCGCAGCTCTTTGACCTGCCTTCACCGCAGTCTGATCGAACTTCAGCGAGATCGTGACCGATTTTTTGAAGTTGCCGAAGACATTCTTCAGCATCTCGAACACATGGCTGACGATGTCACCCTGATCCGTCTTCCATTGCGCCGCATCAAGCAGCTTCTCTATTGTGATGCGCAACTCTTGTTCGGCTGCGCCTGCGGGAACCTTGACGAGAGCTGCATCTTCAAGGCCAACCTCACCGGCTTTCCCGGCAGGTATGACGATGCTGCCGCTGGTCGATTTGACAGGGTTGTCGGTGACTGGGGTGTTACCGTTATCCGAGGGTGTCGACGGTTCTGACGGTTCAGCTGGTAACACGACAGCCGGTTCTGTCCGTAGTTCGCTAACTTTGAGCGATTTACCCACACCGATTGCGAATACCTTGATGATGAAATCTTTATTGCCGTCCCAACTTGTTATTTTCCTCAAGTCGAAGGTGAATACACCCGTTTCATCAGTGTCACCTTGTATTGTGATATCTCCTCCACCTTGATGAGGTTCCGTATGAAGCTTGAGCGCCCATTTCGCCCCATCGTCCAGGCTATCAATTTTGACTCGAAGAATGGGAAGATCGGTAAGATTGTAAGACACAGGAATCCCTGCATATCCGAAACTTCTATCCTTATAGATAGTTCCGTCATAGTTCATTTCATTTACGCTAATCGTACCGACACCGTCAGTCGCTGTTACTTTGCCGTATCTTAAGTCCGTCCAATCTGAAACATCGGAAAAATCCTCGATTTGCAAAGGTTGAACACCAGCTGTCGGCAACATGTCCTTGGAGTACGCTGTGGATTGGAATCCGAGAATCCGGGTGTACACGAGGATCGCTTTCGCTCCACTTGGTACCGTTTTTTTGTCAAAAGTGTAAATTACGTCTTCCATGTTGCCCACCGGAATTGTTGCGATTGGAACCTCTGACAGTTTCCCGCTTTCATTTCCCCAAAATAGGGCGTATTCCTGGTCGTCAACGGGGTTATTCGTTGGCGTGATGGTTATTTTGCCGCTTACCAAATGGTCCGACGAAACAGCAGCTGCCAAATACGGCAAGCCAAGTTCCTCATTCGCCAATTCGTAGAGCGGCTTGGAAGGATTCGATTGGGCGGATTCGCCGACCGCATTTACAGCTGACACTGTAAACGTGTATTCGCCATCCTTATCCAGCCCTGTGACGGAAATTGGGCTTGCGTCTCCCTTCTCCGTCTTGATGGGAATGCCGCCCTGCAATACGGTAACCTTATAATTCAGAATGTCACTTCCTCCATTATCCCTGGATGGAACGAAGAGCACTTTGGCCGATCCCTCATCAGAGGCCGCATATACGTCTTGGGGCGCACCAGGAACAGTTGCCCCCACGCGGCCGGTTAATGGAATTTCCACGACCAATTCTACCGGATAATGATCGGAAGGATAGACACCACCTTCATTGTAATGATTAATCTTAATCGATTGAATTTTGTTTACATTGCGTTCGAAAATCCAATCGATGTGGCCCTCATTAAGCAAGCCTTCAAAATTGCCGTAGGTGCCATCATCCGTATAGGAATGCCCCGCTCCCGCCCAGGTATCGTTGAGGTTGGAATTCTCAAGCAATTTAAAAGCGGCGTTGTCTGTGTCGGCATTTAAATCGCCCCCCAAGAATACGGGGACATCTGGCGAGTACACAATTTGCTTCATCTGATCCAGAATAACGGAGGAACCTTGCTTCTTGGCCTCATCTTTCGTTGAGAAATGGGTGTTAAAGTAATAAAACTCAGCTTGCGGGTTATCTTTTGCCTTGAACTTAGCCCAGGTAGCTATACGAGGATATTGCGGATCAAATAAACTCTTACTGCCCACAAGATTCGGTGTATCGCTTAGCCAGAATGTTCCCGAATCCACCACTTCGAATTTGTCAGAACGATACAAGATGTTATTAAATTCTTCATCCGTATTGCCATAGCGCGAGACTCCAATTGAGGCATACTGTTTGTCCAAGTTATTGATCAAATAATTAATAAGTTCGTTATGGGCTTCCTGCATGCCAAACACGTCCGGAGCAAAATCATTAATGATTTTGGTAAATATTCTTTTGCGAATGTTCCATAATTCTGCATCGACACCTGATCCGTCCTTGATATTGAACGTCATTAAATTCAGTTTGTACGTTGGAATCGGTGCCGCGATTGCCACCGCTGAATAATCGCTCTCTCCTTCAGCGTTCTTAGCCTTTACCGCGAATACGTATTCCTTGCCGATCGTTAGGCCTGTCGCCGTGAACGCAGCGTCCGTCACGTCTATTCCAACGCGCTCCCAATCAGCAGGATTTTCCGGTGCAGCCGAGCTCTCATATTGGTATACATCGTAACGATCCGCTACCCCGTAACCACTCGCATCTACGATATTATTCCATGACAAGGCCGCCCATGAATTCCCGACCGATGCAACGAGGTCGTTGGGTGCCGCCGGTGCTGATGCTGGCTCCGCCCACAGTTCGCTGACTCTGAAGGACTTGTTTCCTGTACCGCTCGGATACACGAGTCTGATTGTGAAGTTTTTTAAACCAGCCATCCCCCATGACTGATCTACCTTACGTAGATCGAAGGCAAATTCGCCGGTTTTGACAGTGTCAGTTACTACCGTTAATTCCCCGTCACTTGTTTTAAGTTTTAGTGCCCATGTTATTCCTTCGTCAACGCTGTCAATCTTGATACGAAGGATGGGAAGATCTGTGACGTTGTAGGTCACCGGAATGCCTACATTTCCCCATTTATCTTCAGTATGGGTGATCACCCCGGCACCGTCTATTTCTTCAATTGTCCCCCTTACCAAGTCCGTCCAACTTGATACATCGCCATCGCTGAAGTCTTCAAGCTGCAGCGGCTCAATGTCATCTTTGGGACCGTCCGCTTCCGGCTTCGCGATCGCAGTTCCCGAATAATCGCTCGAGCCTAGTACGTTCGTTGCCTTTACTGCGAATGTGTAGCTGGAACCATTCGTAAGTCCAGTCACGGTGTACGCAGGATCTGTCACAGCTTCTCCTACAAGCTTCCAGTCTGCAGGATTCACCGGTGCAACTGTGCCTTCATATTGGTATACATTGTAACTGACCGTACCTGCCAAAGCATTCCACGACAAGGTCGCCGATGTATCACCGGCTACTGCAATGAGGCCGCTTGGCGTCGATGGCACTCCTGGCTCCGCCCATAGTTCGCTGATTTTGTATGCCTTATTTTTCGTGTTACTCCCGAACATCAATCTGATTTCGAATTTTTTTACACCGCTCCAGCTCTTTGTATTCTCGTTTTTCCTCAAATCGAAGGCAATTTCGCCAGTTACATTCGTATCTCCTTGTATCGTTTTATCTCCGTCGCCTGCATTCAGCTTTAATGCCCACAGACCTCCCTCGTCAACACTGTCAATCTTTAAGCGCAGGATCGGCAGCTCAGAAAGATTGTAGGTCACCGATTTCCCTACATATCCATAACTGTCACTATTTGAGGTCATCACCCCAATGCCCTCGATTGCTTCGAATGTACCGCGACCTTTGTAGACGTCCGTCCAATCTGAAACATCGATGAAGTCCTCAAGCAGCAAAGGCGCAATATCACCTGAGGAACCCTCCGCCGCTTCTGCCCTTAGGGCATGTATACCAAGACCCAATCCCGCAAATACCAACAAACCTGTTAGAAACCAGATAAAGCGCTTTCTTATCTTAAAACCCGCCATTAATCCATTCACTCCCTTAACACAATTATTGTTTGCCCTATAAGGTTAGCAAGCGCTTGCAATATAGGTCAATTTCGAAAACTGGATACGGCTTTGAATGTGCCGTATCCTGCTTCCAAATCCGGCATTCGCTTTCACTTTTAAACATAGTGAAACAAATTGGGCAACAAGGGCTTTCGTCAAACAATGGGAGGAATTCATTCATGAAAGGCACTTTAAGCCGACTCACCCGATATAAAGCATTCAATAAAATGGTGATCTCTTATTTTGTCCTCATCCTTATTTCCGTAAGCTTGCTGTCCGGCGTGCTGTTCTCCCTATTCTCTGCCAGGGTCATCAAAGAGATCAATCGCAATGCCAGACTGTTGGAGCCTGGGTATCCCCGCTTGCGGAAGATACATCGATGTAGTCGGCGTCGGAGAACACACCGCTTCCACACCGATCTCTCCAAATTGAACATTGGAGTAGAACGTTCATGACCCGGAGAGGGAGCTGCCCAAATTGTTTCCTTCCGCATGGACAACTGAGAAGGCGTCATATTCCCCCGCTTCGATCCGGGTATAGGCATCCTTGGGCTCGTTGCCGATCCTGGTGTCATAGATGTCGGGCGAGGCGTAGAAAGGCATCCAGCACATCCGACGGGGCCGCCGCTAGCTTGAATTTGAACAGTTGATTTTGCGTCAGATTTTCCGGAGAGATAGATTATAGGAGGAGACCGAAGCCGTCGGACCGTTAAACGGCGAATTGGTGGACCTCTGCGTCCAGCCGCCTCTCCGAAATCCTAGTAGATGTGCAGGGTGTAGGTGGTGGTGCATCCGGCGGAATCCTTCACATACAGCAGGATGGGATTATCCCCCTTCCGCCAGTTGGAACTGAAGCACGCTGTGCCCCTGGGTCTGGTACTGGAGCACCAGCTCATCGGCCTTTTGCTTGACCTGAATGGAACAGAAGGTTTGAATATAGTCTGAGCTTTGGTGGTTAATGATTGAAAAACAAGGAGACAAGCCACTTTTCACCTGTCCCCCTGTTTTTCCTGATGCCATTCTTCAGGCTTCCCGCTGCCGCCAGTTATTTCAGTTCAGGAGATAAGTACGGATGGCCTGGGCCACCCCATCCTCTTCATTGGTGCCGGTTACGGCGTCGGCAGCCTGCTTTACTGCCTCCTGGGCATTGCCCATGGCGATGCCCAGTCCTGCCGCCCGGAGCATTTCCAGATCATTCAAGCTGTCGCCGCAGGCCGCCACCTCCTCCATGCGGATGTCAAGCAAGCGGCATACCTCCCGCAGGCCGTTGGCTTTATTAATCCCCAGCGGGTTCACCTCAATATTGCGCGGACTGGAGTTGGTCAGCTCATACCGGCCTGTTTCGGCCAGAATGTCCCGGATTTCCGCAAGCACGGCAGGATCATCCGAATGAAGACCGAACTTCAGCCACGGATCATCGGCGGGACGGCGCACATGCCCGGGCCAGTTTCGGGTAGTAAACACGTCATTCACCGTGTAGGCCCAATACCGGCAATGCCGCCCGGAGGCCAAAGCATAAAGCTCGGCTACCCACTCATCCTGAAGCACATGCCGCATCATAATTTTCCCCGGAGCAGACCATACCTCGCTGCCGTTAAGGGTTACCAACGGGGAGTTCAGACCCAGCTTGCGGATATACCCCTCAATGCTCTGAACCTCCCGGCCTGTGGCGAACATGACGGTGATTCCGCTTGCGACGGCCTGCCCGATCCATTGGCAGGTGGTGTCGGTAATTTCATGGGCGGCATTCAGTACCGTTCCATCCATATCAAGAGCAAGCAGCTTGTACGCTGACAATATAACCACTCCACTACATCTTAATTTCCGCGTGCCGCACATGGGAGTCGGCGCGAACCGCCAGCTTCGAGATCCGCTGCTTCCATTCCGTCTGTTTATTGGACAGGATGAAATGAAGCTGCACCGTGCCCTCCTCCAGCATGTTCATCTTCAGGGATTTGACACGGACTCCCTCATCCCGGAAAAAGTCCAGAAAGATTCCCGGATTTCCTTCCTTCGCAAGGGTGACCGTGTAGGCTTCTGTTTTGTTGGAGGCGAACAGCCGCTTCTCCAGCCTGGGCAATACCAGGAGGCTGACCAGCACGCAGACGAGGGTAAGCAATGCCCCGTAATAAAACCCTGCCCCAACGGCGATGCCCATAGCTGCCACCACCCACAGGGAGGCGGCGGTGGTCAGGCCGGAGATGGCATTGCCGTTGCGCATGATGGTGCCTGCCCCCAAAAAGCCAATCCCGCTGATAATCTGCGCAGCAATGCGGCCAGGGTCCATCCGCACGCTGGGTTCATCGACAAACTGGCTAAACCCGTAGATGGAGATCAGGGTGATAAGCGTAGAGCCCAGGCAGACCAGAATATGGGTGCGGAACCCGGCGTGATGCTGCCCCCGCTCCCGCTCCAATCCCACAAGACCACCAACCAGGAGAGCCATCCCAATGCGGATGCTGATTTCCATATAGTCAATTTGCCATACACCAAGACAGGCCATTAGCTCCTTCACCTGCCTTACACGATCTTTCCATGTCCCGCAAACGGATAGTCGATGGTGAGCCTTCCCGTTTGGCAATCTCCGATACCGCTGTAAAGATCAGCCTTGCCGTCCGCCCGCATAACAATGCCGGAGGTAAACGCGCAATCCGCCAGATTGGGCTTTTTGGCCGGTCCGGGGGGATAGCAGGTGCGGGTTCCAATCAGGCGCAGGTCTTTTGCCAACCGTGTCTGCGGATCGAATACCAAGGACATATTCATATACACCTTCAGCTCGCCGCCGTCCTCATCCCGGTCCCTGTAGCAAATATGACCAATAATTCCAATGTTACCACTGTCCAGCAGGTAAGCCTGGTTGACTCCACCCCATTCGCCATGGCCAAAAATGTCGGAGATGTATGGAGCTTGAGCAATTGTCTCCGATGTCAGCTCATCCAGACTGTTGATCACCGTAAAGCCGATCATGGATTCGCTTCCGTACTTCCCCTTCACCTCCTCCCCCCGCGGCCGGGAGAAGACCCCGATCCGCCCGTCGGCCAGCTGCACCAGGCGGATGTCCTTCATCTTCCTGGGTCCAGTGGCAAAATATCTTAAATCCTGCAAATCCGGACCGCGGAAGAAATATCCGAAATAGGTGCTGACTTTTCCCGCCTCATACTGGACACTGGTTCCGCCAAGAACAACCTCATGATTGATGATGCTGACAAAAGGGTCCTCCAGGGTATAAATCATGCTGTCCGGCACCAGCGTCCATTCATCCTTGCCCGTTTCCTCAAACAGACGCACCCATGACCGGGCCCACTCCTCACGGCGTTCCACCCTTCCAAACAAAAAACGTTTGCCGTTCCACTGAAAAGGAATGGAGCAATTATAGACATCAAAACCATCCACACCGCGGAAGGCAAGCAGCGCACTTTCGTAAATATGTTTGTTCAGCTCAAATGCAGCTCTTCGTTCAAGCAGACTCATTTCCGTTCACTCCCGTATGTGATATTTCCAGCCTGTCGCAGCCCGGCCTTATTTCCCTTGTTTGGCCTGATACTCCTTAAATTGCCGCTGATATTCGGCCACTACCTTGTCAAGCCCCGCCTTCTTCATCTTATCGAGAGCGGCCGGGAAGGCTTTGTCGTATTCCAGAACCCCCATGTAAACGGGAATAATGCTGGCTGCTGCTTCTGACGCAATATTGGTGTATTCTGTCCGGACACTGGTGGGATCAAATACAAAGTTGGCGGCGATGCTGTTCACGGCCTTGGTATTGGCCTCATACAGAACCTTGTTGTTCTCGGGGATGCTGCTCTCCAGATCGAAGCGCATGAAGCTCACATTGCCGTTTTGGGATTCCGATCCTTTGTAGCCGGGTTTATTGTTGTTGGCCGGATCATTGATGGGCTTCATGCCTTTATCCCCGTCCTTGGTATAATGCTTGCCTTCAATTCCGTACTGGAACAGATCATAATTGTCCTGGCTGGCCAAAATCCAGTCCATAAGCTGGACAGCCTCCTCCGGATGTTTGCTGTTCACCGGCACGGCATTGCCGTTTTTGAAGGTCAGCGGACGCAAATATACCTTCCCCGGATTAAACCAGACAACTCCGATATCGTTCACGGTGGCATCGGGATTGTTCTTCTTTAATGCGCTCAAACTGCCGCCTGTGCCAAAATTGACAAACCAGTCCCCGCTGTCAAGCTGGGCCTTAATCTGCTCCTGCTTCAGGACGAGAATATCCGGATTGGTAATGCCTTTGGTGTACAGCTTGCGCATAAATTCCGCGTCCTTCTTAAACTCCTCCGTTTCGATCCATGACTTCACCGTGCCGTTTTGATTCACATAAAAGAACTTGTCCTTGACTGTAAAGGGAAACGTGTCATAGGTCCGGTGCAGAATGGTGGTATGCAGGCTGACCGGATCAAAGTCCGCCTTGGAGGCAAAATAGGGTTTGCTGCTTCCTTTCCAGTTCTTCATAACCGTCTCCCAGGCGCTGATCAGTTCATCGGGTGTGGCAGGCTCCTTCAGATTGTTCTGTTTCAGAATATCCCGGCGGATGTTGAATTCCCCTTCGCTGGCCATCTCCACCCAATAAGAAGGCACGGCGAAATATTTGCCGTCGATTTTGGCCCCGTCGAAAATATCGTCCGGAATATGCTTCCTCAGATTCTTCCCGTACTTCTCAATCGCTCCGGTAATATCGGCCAAGGCGCCGCGGTTGTAGTAGCTGGAGAAGGGGGTGCGGTCCTGCATAATATGAAACAGATCAAAATCCTCGCCGGTAGAGAGCATCAGATTAAGCTTCTGATCCCAAGCGTCGCTGGGGATATACACCTTCTCCAGCTCAATATTCAGCCCGTCCGCCTGCAGCTTCTTGTTAATGGCGGCCATGACTTCCTTGTAGTCTTTTGGTTCCGTGCCGGGCGCAATGTACTTCAGCTTGACCAACTGCGCCGGTTTCGCCGTAGCGCCGCTTGAATTTGCCGGGGAGGAGGGTTTGGCCGTTCCCTCTTGGGTGCTGCCGCTGGACTTGGCGCTGCATCCGGCAATGGAGCTGGCTGCAAGAAGACCTGCAAGAGCAAGAGTGAAGCTTTTTCTCATGTGGATCGACTCCTTTTCTCATCTATATATAAACCCGAATGGGATTTATATCAACCTTTTACTGAACCGATTACAAGGCCCTTCACAAAATATTTTTGCAAATAGGGGTAAAAGAAGACGATGGGACCGATGGTAACTACAGCAGTAGCCATTTTCACCGATTCCGCCGGAAGGGTAACATCATCCGCTCCGGCCAGCATGGTCATTTCATTGAGCATACTGATCTCGGACTTCAGCCGCAGCAGCATGAACTGCAGCGGGTACAGACTCTTGTCGTCAATGAGCATAATGGCGTTCCACCAGTTGTTCCAATAATCCAGCCCGTAAAAAAGAGCAATGGTGGCCAGAACCGGCGTGCTGAGGGGAAAGTAAATCCGGAAGGCAATCGCCAGATCATTGGCCCCGTCGATGGTAGCGGATTCCCGCAGGGAATCGGGAACGCCCCCCATAAAATTGCGCACCAGAAACAGATTAAACGGGCTGAACAGAAGGGAAGGAATAATCAGCGCCAGAATATTGTTGGTAAGCCCCAGAGAGCGGTTCATTAAGTACCACGGAACAATGCCCGCGCTGAAGATCATGGTGATGAAAAAATAAAGGGCCAGCCCATTGCGGTACCGCACACTCTTATTGGCCAGTGTGTAGCCGGCCATAGCCGTAATCAGAACCGCCGCTACCGTCCCCGCAAGGGTGACAAAAATGGAGATCAGATAACTGCGCATTACCTGTGATCCGCCGGTAAAAATGACCTGGTACGCATACAAGGAAAATTTCTCCGGAAAAAGGCTGTATCCGTTGCGCAAAATAGCATCCTCGTCCGTTATCGAAATCATCAGGACAAGAAGCATGGGAAGAAGGCATAAGGCTGAATAAACGGCAACGCATACATACATGACTGCTCTGCTGACGGAAAGCTTTCTCACTTTCATTCCTCCTTCAATAAAGGGCGCCGTCCTTGAAGAACGTGCGGGTGATCCAGTTGGTGCCGAAAACCAGGATAAAACCGACTGCGGATTGGAACAATCCCACAGCCATGGCCTCCGAAGGATCGCCGACCTGCCTCAAGGAGCGGAATACATAGGTGTCAATGATATCCGTTGTGGGATAGAGGGTGCCGTTATCTCCCACCAAGGCGTAAATCATGCCGAAATCCCCATACATAATCTTGCCGATGGACAGCAGCATCAGAATCACCACGGTGGGCAGCATCAAGGGAATGGTAATCCTCAAGCACATCTGCCAGCGGTTTGCCCCGTCGATCTGTGCCGCCTCATACAAGGTATCGTCAATCCCGGTGATGGTGGCCAGATAGATCACGGCGCTCATTCCCGCTCCTTTCCACACATGCATCACAGTCAGAATGACCGGCCACACCCCAGGCTGGGTATACCAGTTAACGGCGTCCAGATGGAGCTTGACCAGCAGTTGGTTGACAATCCCCATATCCATGGAAAAAAACGCGTACAGCACATAGCTGATGACAATCCAGGAGATAAAGTTGGGAAAAAGCATAATCGATTGGCTGAGCTTCACAAAAAGCTTCTTGCGCAGCTCATTCAGGACCAGCGCGATGGTCAGCGCCGTCAGTGTGCCGAAGAAGATAAAAAGCATATTCAGAAATATGGTATTGAAGGTAACAGTAAAGGCTTTGTTGGAGCGGAAGAAAAATTCGAAGTTCTTCAACCCCACCCATTCACTGTTCCATATTCCTTTTTTGTAATTGAACCGCTGAAAGGCAATCATCATGTAGGGATAGGTCATATATCCGAAAATAAAGGTGTACAGCATGGCCGGGAACACCAGCACATACGATGTTGGATTTTTCAGGATATCGGATAGAAGCCCCTTCCTCCGGCGAAGATGTGTATTCACGCTCAAGTCCTCCCATTCAAATGTCGTGCAGCCGTGTTGTCCGCTGTGAAGCTAACTTTACGGCATCTCCAAGCCTTTTGTATATTTCAAATCCCGGCTTTTGCTTTCATAATGCGGCTGCCGGCTTGCAGGGTGCGGGAATATCGATAACCAGCTGCACCGGGTAATGGTCGGAGGGGTACTTCCCCTGTTGGTGATACCGGTTGATTTCGATGGAACGGATTCCAAGGGCATTTCTCTGGAATATCCAATCAATATGCTCCCTATCGGGGGAGCCTTCAAAGTGGTGGACGGTTCCATCCCCGTCAAACGGACGGCCTGCGCCGGTCCAGGTATCCTGCAAGCCAGAGCCTTCGATCTGCCTGAATAAAGGATGGGTTTCCTCCAGATTGAAGTCGCCGCCAAGAAAAACCGGAATCTGCGGGGAGGAGACAATCTGGCCGATCCGCCCCAGGATGACATGGACCCCTTGGACCTTGGCCTCCTCCGCCAGCCCAAGATGCGTATTAAAGTAATAGAAGGCGGCGGCCGGAACATCGTCAAGAAGGGAAAATTGCGCCCAGGTACAGATTCGCGGATATTTGGCTTCGCTGCGGCTCTTGCTGCCTGCGGTGTCCGGCGTATCGCTGAGCCAGAATTGCCCTCCTTCCAATACCCGATATTTGTCCGCACGATACAGAATGTTGTTGTATTCATCCTCCGTATTCCCGTAGCGGGATACTCCAATGGATTGATAGGAAGGGCCCAGTCCGGCAAGAAGGTCTTGAATCTGGCTTTCATATCCCTCCTGGAGCCCTGCCAGATCAGGTCCGAAGGAGCGGATGGCCCGGACGGCCAGCCTCCTGCGGTTATCCCAACCCGCATCTCCCAAGCCTGAAGGGTTGCGGATGTTAAAGGTCATCAGCTTTAACTGCAAAATGTCTGTATTCATGTTTATCCCTCCGGTTTATCGCAGTGCCCCCTCATCATAGGCGGCGCCTCCGGGACTGTCTATTATAAAAACCGGCTTTCCCCTTCAGATTGCAGCCAAGGGGTTTCAAAATGGGGGAATCGCTTTCATTTTTCGGCAATCGGGTATCGGTTTTAGTGAATATGCCCTATAGTAGAAGTACCATTCCAGCAGCAAGTGGGAGGAAAACCGCCATGAGACGCATCCTGGGTCGCCTGATCCGCTACAAAACCTTTCAAAAGCTGGCCATTTCTTATTTCCTGCTCGTTCTGCTTACCTTGAGCGTGCTTTCGGCTGTGCTGTTTTCCCTCTTTTCCAACAGCGCCGTGAAGGAAATTGACCGCAACTCCAAAATCATGCTGACCCAAATCAGCTATGCCTCCGATGTGGTGTACAATCAGGTCATGACCATCGGCAACGCCCTGATCACCGAACCCCAGATGATTTCCTTTCTGAATGCCGCCCAAGAAGACAAAACGCAAAATTATTCGGTTTTCAGGCAGCTTTCCCAGATCAAAAACGCCTATCCCTCCTTGTACAGCATCGGTCTCTACCGTCCTTCCACAGGAACCAATGTGGATACGTCAGGCTTGCCTTTTGACAAGTCCCTTTACGGAATCAGCGCCAAGCAGTATATGGAGTTCTATCCTCGGGAGCTGACCGCCAGCGGCATCAACAACAATCAACCGGTCAAGCTTCTGACCTTTCTGCTTTTTCCCGATTATTCGCTGCGTTCCTCGGCCAATCCGCTGATCTATATCAATGTGGAAGAGAATACCATTCTGAATACCATCAACAAAATTGACAAGGGAAACTCCATGAACAATGTGTTTGTTATGAATCAGGAGGGGCGTGTGCTGTCCCATACCGATTCCAATCTGTTTATGAAGGATCTTTCCGCCCAGCAGTATATCCAGCAGATTCTTCTGGAGAACAAACCCGAGCACAGCTTCCAAACCACCATCGAAAACGAAAAGCATCTGGTTACTTATGTAAAATCCGCTTCGATGAATTGGTATTTTGTCAGCGTCACTCCCTATAAGAAGATGATCTCCAACATCCGGGAGCTGCGGATGGTCACTCTGATTACAGCCGCGGGGTTGGTACTGGCCGGATTCCTGCTTTCCATCCTGCTAACAAGGAATATGTATAAGCCCATGTCCTCCCTGTTTGATCTTGTAAAGCCCCGTTCGGCGCCCTCATCCTCCCCGGTCATTGATGAGTATCAGGTGCTGACGGAGATGTTTCTGTCCCTGGAGGAAAATGAACGCTCCATGCAGTTTGTGATCAACCGTTCCGCGCGGACGGTCCGGGAGCATTATTTGCAGGCGCTGCTGAAGGGCAGCACCCGGAACATGGACGCGCCGGAGGAAATCATCGCCATAATTGACAAACAACTGACCGGACCTTATTTTTACACCGTGGTGTTTAAAATGGACGATACGAGCGGAATGGCTGTCCGGAGCGGCACCGAGCAGTCCTTGCTCCGGTTTGCCCTCTGCAATATTGCCAAGGAAATTCTGGAGCCCTACGGCGCTTCCGACATTCTGATTACAGAAGAGAATGAATCGGTTGCCGTCATCCAGAGCAGCTCCGGCGAGCTTATGGCCGGGCTGAAGGATGCCCTGCGCTCTGTCCAGCATTTTATGACCCGCTACTTCAAATTGACAGTTTCCGCGGGCATCGGGGACCGGTTCAGCGGACGGAGAAATATCCAGTATTCCTATTCCTCCGCGCAGCAGTATGTCAAGTACCGGATGATTTACGGCAAGGAATCCATTCTCGATCAGGGGGAAATCCGCTCCCATTTCATGACGGTGCTGAACTATCCCACTGCCGCCGAGAAAAAACTGACCGAGCTGATCCAGTCGGGAAAGCCGGAGGACATCCAAGAGCAGGTGGAGCATTTTGTCCGGCATGTTTCGGCGGCAACCTGCAATCAGGCTGTCACCTATTGCCTGCAGCTTCTCCTGTCGCAGTATAAGCATTTTGAATACCTGGGAACCAATGAGGCTTCCTTCTTTAATAAATATCTGGATGCGGCGGCCGCCATTGAAGCAGCGGAGAGTCTGGAGGAGATCACGGGGATTATTCAGGAGTTCTGCTTCGGCATCCGCAGCTTAATCCGGGAGAAAAGCCAGTGGCTCAATGCCCAGAAGCATAACAGTGTAATTGAAACGGTCCAGGCATATGTCCATGACCATTATGCCGAAGCCAATCTGTCGCTGGAGATGGTTTCCCAATTCGCAGGCCTGTCCTCCAGCTACCTGGGCAAGCTGTTCAAGAGCACGATGGGCATGTCCTTCAGCGAATATCTGAGCCATACCCGCCTGGAGAAAGCTCGAGATCTGCTCCTGACTACCGAGGAAACGGCGTTCCGGATCAGCGAATCGGTGGGCATGTACAATGTTTCCTACTTCACTACCCTGTTCAAAAAGAAATATGGCGTCACCCCCTCCATGTACCGGGAGCAAGCCGCTCTAAAACGAATCATCGGCAGCGAAAGGGATTTGTCAGGAGAGTGAGTTTTCTCGCTTCAGTTTCCCGTAGATCGTAAGCGTCAAACCTAATAACCCACCTTCCAACGAGATCCATCATCCTGCATATCTCGTCGCGAAAGGGTGGATTCTGTTTATGGAAAGATTGTTACAAAACCAATGGACCGAACGAATTGCCGCCGATCAAGCCAGCGGGTTAACGATGAAAGTCTGGTGCGAAGCCCAGAATCTCACAGTGCATCAATTGAAATACTGGCTGTACAAAGCCCAACGTTAAGGGAAGACCTCACCGTTTTTTCGCTCGGTTACGCTCACGGGGAACGTAAACACCACCACCTGTCTGTTTAATCAACGGGCTGTTACCCATCCTGAACGTCAGTGTGACGCTGTTAACCCTAAGAGCTATATTAGGCAGCGCGGCGGTCACCTTAGCGGGTGACGTCACCTTGAACGCCGGGGACGTCATCGGACTGTTTTATGATGCCGACGGATTAGCTCTTACCCTTAACCTGGGCGCCGGCACCAGCAGCGGCATTGTATGGTCCATTCATCAGATTACGTAATTCCTGAGGCATTCAGCCGATCCCACAACCACAGATAATCAATAAGAGGCTGTTCCAAAAGTCACGAAGGTGACTGAGGAATAGCCTCTCCCTTTGCATATCGTTTTCCAATGTCCATTATGGATTGGATCTATTCATCGTGAAGGCTTATGGCAAAAATATACATAAATGGATTATCTGGCAGACGTATGCTTTGAACAGGCTGGTCTTTCCGGAGGCTGACGGCATATTGCCAAACAGCGGTGGACTGCTCCATGAGGATATCCTGCCGGTGGTGGTAGGGCATGAGAATGGCCAACTGCTCCCCGTAGGGATACTCGTTGTTCGGAAACTTGTCATGGTCGTACCAGTCCAACAGGTACAGCCTTTTTTGCTCCGTGCTCCCATCCTTATAGACAACCGTCATCTCCTCGCTAAAGCTGCCGTTAACAGCCAGTCCTAATACCGACAGCCTTCCATACCCGTCTGCCGGATCCAGATGAATCGTTTGCTCCTCACAGCACACCACATCCTCGCGGCCCAGATCCGTTACCGGAAACCGGAAGGAAACCCGGTTCAGCTCCACCGTCGTCCCGTTGGGCAGGATGGGACCGGGCAGGCTGGAGAAGCTTTGGTCCATCCTGATGTCCATGTCGAGAGGCGGCCAGTTTACAATTTTCCAATTGAAATAGGGGATTAGATCGACATGATAAACGCAAATGCCGGCTGCATTAGTCAAGCTGCTTCATCCTCCCTACCAGCCTCTCCATCTCATCGGCACATTGCCCCTCCAGATCAATGATCAGACGCAGCTTATCCTCAAATTTAGCCGGGTCATACTGTGTCTTAATCTTGGTCAGCATAAGATGGTTCCGCAATGTATTCCAAGCGCTGATGGTTTTATCGAATAAAAGGTTTAATTCGGAGGCATCCATCCCGTAATGGGGGCTCCGCTTGTCCTGCTGGATAAAGGTCAAAAATTCGATGAACATAAGCCGGGAATCAGTCAGGCTCTTCAACTGCTTGTACCACGAATCCACATAAAACGCCCCATATTCCCGAAGCTCCAGCATATCCTTCATAAACTGGATAATTCCATAAATGCCTGTCGGAACCTCCCCGTCCTTCGTTCCCCGGATTCTTGCCACGCATTTCTCCATTTGGCTGGCAGCAAGACCGGCGGGCGGTACGAATTCATCCGGTTTCTCCAGTTCAAAGGCGTGTTTGCCATTGGATATGAATGAAGCGTTGAAGATGCTGAAATCAAACCAGCCCACGAATTCCGTAGGAAACAAATCCACCAGATACACCTGATTGGTAGCAGCGTCATAGTCAGTTGCAATAATGAAGTGGGGCTCACGTGTCTTCCTGTGGCTGGCTGACCAAGGAATGTACCAGCCATCAATGACCACAATGAGACAACGGTCCGGGCCGCGTTTGATTGTAAGCAGGTCGACCAGGTCCTGATTGGTGTAAGTAGTCTGGGGCTTCTTCAAGATCATGTCGATGGTATCCTGCAGCGGGTAGCGGACTGGTGAGGAGTTGGTGAACAAGCCAAGCGGGGAAAAGTAATAAAAGGACCAGCTGTCGGAAAATAACCACTGGTAGGGAATATCCACCGATGCGTAAAAAGCGCTGACCAGTGTCTCATAGCATTGCAGCACCTGATTGCCGTGATGGTATTTTTTGGGTATTTTCAGTTCCAGAGCTTGGATCATGTCCCTTAAGCCTCCTCATGTGGTGAAACCATTGCCGGCTCCCCGATTAAACATATAAACGGATGACGTTTGCCGCTTATGGGATGCGGAGGGATAAGACTAACCGATTCCACTTGAAGGTCCAGCTTGTCCACAAGCAGGCACTGCTTAAGCTGAAGTGCAAGCTTCTCTCCAATCTCCCGCTGCTTATCTCCATCCATATCTGCGGCCACCAGCCGAAGACGAAAGGAGGTGTAATCCTCCTGAACCATCTGGTACTGGCGCATGCCGATCTCTTCAGACAACTGCTTGTAGAATCGGTCCAGGTAACGAAGCACCGAAGGGCTCAGCACTCTGCCGGGAAGCCGGATTTGGGAACCCCGGAACGGCAGCAGCTCAAGGATGAATGAGCCCTTCTTTTCGTTGCGGATAAGCCTTCCCATGTCCCCTGTCCGGTACCGGACAAAGGGCATGTGCTTCAGCACCAGAGAGGTAACCACAAGCTCGCCGTATTCACCCGGGGGCACCGGATGACCATCGTCCGGGTCCACCGCTTCCACGTACACATGCTCCTGGTCTACCTCCAGCTTCCCCTCCCTGTTGGTGAATGCAATCATCCACAGCTCTTCCATGCCGTAATAGTCCACTAAAGGAACCCCGAAGGCCTCCTGAATAACACGGCGGTCGGAATCATAAATATGCTCCCCCCAGCTTTGCACAAAGCGCAGATTAGAGGGGATAGTCAGCCTCCGCTCCTGGAAGTGGCCTACCAGCTCGGCCAGAATGGAGCTTCTTCCCTGTATCATGTCAGGAGAGGTCCTGACGATTTCCTGAGCATACTTGGCAAGCATCTTGGGATGAATGCCGGCGGAGTTGCCAACCAGTACGCTGCGGTAGCGCAGCGGCAGCCCCCAGCTCATTCGCTTTCTCTGAATTGCCAGGGATAAGGCCATCAGCTCGCTTCTCGTTTTGAGGCAGCGGAAGGGTTCCCCGGTGCTGCCGGAGGTATAGGACTCCACTACATCGGGACCCGAAGCAGCTGGCACAAATAGATCCCGGTGCCGGTTCATCATGCGTTTGTCCATCAGGGGAAGTGACATAAAGTCCTCTGCCCCGCTGCAGAAATGCTTGTAGAAGGGATGCTCCCGAAGAAGCGCGGCCGCCAGCTCCTGAAGTTTGGGTTCAGCCTGGTCAATCATCCTTCATTCTCTCCTGTACAAATTCCAGCACCGTCCCCACAGAGAAAAACAGCTCCGGACGGATATCCTCCACCTCCAGTCTAATCGGAAAACGGTCTTCCAATGATGCCAGAAGCTCCATAAACTGGATAGAGTCCAGCCCCAGATCAAGGGTCAAACGGCTATCCACCGTAATTTTCTCCCGGGGCAGCTTGCTGATGGCTGATAATATCTCCATAATCGGTTGTTCAACGGATTCCACCTTCGGACACAATCCTCTCACACTCCATGGCCCAGATTCGTAGTGCAGCTCGGTCCAGTTTGCCTGAATTGGTAACGGGCAAACCGGCGACAATGCGGATTTCCTTGGGACGGTACATCTGGCTCATTGTGCTGCGGACGTAAGCATACAGCTCCTCGCACAGCTCTTCTGCTGCAAGAGCGCCCCCGCCCGCCTGTTCAATAAAGGCAACCAGCCGTTCCCCCTCCTCCGCCGTGTAGGACGTAACCCCAACACTTCCGACAGCAGGATGTGAGGCAAGCACTGCTTCAATTTGTTCCGGATACACCGTATGGCCTCCCGCATTCAGGGCAGTGTCACTACGGCCTGACACATACAGGAAACCCTCCCGGTCCTTGCAGCCCAGGTCCCGGGTCAGCAAGCCCTGTGGAGTCAATGTCTCCCTTGTGCGTTCAGGCATATTGTAATAACCCAGCATTACGTTGGGCCCGGACACATAAATTTCTCCCTGTTCTTCGGGGTCAGCCTCCCCGCCATCCGGCCTGCGCACCGTAATCTCAACCCCAGGCACCGGAATACCTGCCGAACCCGGCCTTGACCACAGCTCTTCAGCCGGAAGATAGGAAACCCGCGGAGAAGCCTCCGTAAGACCATAGGAGGGCATAATATCCACCCAGGGAATACGGCCTTTCAGCTCAAGCAGCGTATCCGGAGGTACCGCTCCCCCTACGATGATCATCCTCTCCAGAGTAGCCAGATCCTCTTTTTTCCAGAGGGAGGATTTCATCCAGGGGACAACAGCAGAAGGCACTGTGCACAGAAAGGTAATCCCGTGGGCCTTAACCAGGCGGATCAGCTCCAGCGGATGCAGGACTCCGTCGAACAAGAACAGATCCGCCCCTTTATCCAACGCCAGGAGCCATTCACCGGTAATGGTCGAGCTGTACCCGAAGGACTTGGTCAGAAGGACACGGTCATCGGTCGAAAGACAGATATATTCCTGAATGGACCGGACATTGGACAGCATGTTGAAGCCGCTTAGCATGATTCCCTTGGGTTTTCCTGTAGAACCGGAGGACATGAAGATAACCGAGGTCTCCGGCGGAGGGGAATAGCTCCGCGTAAGCACGGAACGCAGGTCATGCGGCCTGAGCCGGTGCAAGATCCCGCATTCCCCATCCATAACCGCTGCCGGATAAGAAACGTCTACCTCAAGGCTAGCGCTGCTGTTAAACGCGGAAATGCGTTCACCCGGGACAATGACCAGCTCCGCCTCCAGAAACCGGCACAGCTCCCGGACCTCCTCCTTGGTTGCCCGGGGATGCACAGGTACAGCAATTCCACCTGCCAAAAGAACCGCCATAAAGGCTTGCAAATAGCCAGGAGACTGGTCCATCCAGATAACGGCCAGAAAGGTTCCGGTGCAATCCAGCTCCTCCTGCAGAATGCCGGATAAAGCAAGGGCCCCTGCATACATGTCCGAATAATCCATGCGGACCAGCTTGCCCCCCTCCAAATACCAGACCCCTCTGCCGCTTCTGGCAGTTTCTCTGAACCATGAGCCCCATTTCTTGTCCATAGCCAAGCTCATCCCTCTCCGCCTTCTGCTGTCATTCCGAAGCTCCCATTCCGTCATATGCAGGTGCTCGTTCAAGCTCCCGCAACCATTCCCGTTCTTCCTTCAGATAATGAAACGGACGTTCACCAAACCATTCCATGGATAACCCGTGACGGGCTGAGAGCTCCGACAAGTGTTGAAGAAGCGGCTTATAGGAGATGGCCCCTTCCCCTAATGCCACAATCCCCTGCCGGGAGCCAAAGGGTGAATACACATTATTCGGCTCAAATACCCGCAAATAGGATGCTGCTGTAATATTCTTCAGGTGGAGATGGTATACATCATCCTGCAAGGCGTCATAAGCGTCCAAGGGCGGTGTGCCGCTTTCCCAGAGATGCAGGATATCCAGGTTAATTTTCACATTCGGCATATCCACCTTCTGCAGCAGCCATTCCGTGGACTCCAGCGTATCCGCTAAGGTATCGGGATGGGTCTCCACGACCAGAACCATATCCTCCTTCATCAGCCCTTCCGCTGCCCGCTGCAGCATCCGGCAGGTACGCTCCTTGTACTCCTCCGGTGCTTCGGCGCTGGCCTTACTGCCTGCAAATACCCGTATATGGCACGTCCGGAACAATAGTCCCAAATGCAGCCATTCTGCAAGCTTCCGGTCCAGCTCCTCCCCATCCGCCTCTTCCGCACACCGGACTGCCTCCTCCGTAGGGCCGCCTTCGGCTACCCGCAGGTAATCGCTGATCATGTTAATGGACAGCCCGCCGGCATACAGTTCCTCAACAAGAGCTTCCGCATGCTCCCGGGAGGCTTGCGCCATAGAGCGGGCATGAACCCCCCACAGCTCAATTCCCTGGTAACCCGTATCCTTGGCAAAACGGATCAGGTCGCCAAAGCCGGCCAGCTCGTGCCGGAATGAAATGGTACACAGATAGCAGTTCATCACTATTTTCCTCCCAGCTCTGACAAACGGTATAAGAATGTACGTTCCGATTGAACGATGTCCTCATTTTTCGCCACAAGGGAATCAAGCAGATTTGGAGAAGGATTGATTTTCAGCTTCACAAGAAGATAGTTAAACCGGGTCCATTGCTTTACGATGTCGTCGAATAAGCCGGAGACGTCCTGTTCGTCCTCCTCCGTCATAACGTGAAGCCGCTTCAAGGCCTCCCATACTTTTTTTCTCATCGTAATGATGGAGGTCACCGTCAAAATATTTTGTCCGATCCAGTCCGGAAGCCTGGAGGGGTTATCCTGCAGCAGCACGCCGATATCCCTGGTGAAGGAAAGGAGCGCATTGCGGCCGCTGCGGGCATCCTCCGTTTCGAAATAATCCCGGTTGTTCCGGGCTGCATACAAAAACAGCTCCTGGTGTGTATGCGTAGGGGAGGGTTCTAAGAAATGCAGCATGTGCACATAGAGCTGCCCTTTGTAAACGCCCGCCTGCAAGAGGATCTCCTCGGGCACCCAACCCTCATATCCCGCTACCGGATCGGCTACAAGAAAGCATCTGTCCTCCTCCCGGAAGCCGCACAGCAGAATGGAGTGGGTAAAGCCCGAGTCGTCGTAGCTTAGCATGGAGCTTGGAAAAAACGGCAGCCTGGAGGCTTTGCAGTCCAACAATGCCAATCCTCCGGCGGCAAAACGGAGCGTAAGCTCTTCGGGGGTCGTTTTCCGGAAGGCCACCTCTACTCCGTAAATGGTCTTGAGATTCTTCAGGTTCATGCTTTTTTTGCTGGAGACCAGCACCTTGAAGAAGTAGTTAATATTCCAATAATCCAGAAGGTACCATTCCGGCACCCGACCCTTCATACCCAGAGCCGTCATGACGCAAGACGCGATACATTCCATTGGCGCCAGCTGGATCAGATGAAATTGGGGTTTATAAACGATTTCTGCGGCTTCTCCCATCCTATACACCTCCCTATTAAACCGGCACAGCCTGGCTTTCATCATCATGGGCTGCCAGAAGGGACTGGTACAGCTCACAATTGCGACCAAGCTCCTCGTGGGTGCCCCGACCCACAATTTTCCCGCTGTCCAGCACAAAAATCTGATCTGCATTGCGGATGGTATCCAGAAGATGAGTTGCCACAAGAATGGTTTTTCCCTTCATCATGCTGCGCAGCTCCCGCAGCACCTCTTCCTCGGTAATGTTGTCAAGGGAGGAGGTAGGCTCATCCAGCACCAGAATATCCGGCTTCTTCAGGAGTACCCGGGCGATAGCAATACGCTGGCGCTGCCCGCCGGACAATTGGGCCCCCTTGTAATCCACAGGCGTATGAATGCCTTGGGGGAGCTGATCCATGAATTCCTTCAGGTTGGCGCTGCAGGCCGCTTCGTAAACTTCCTCCTCAGTGGCGTTCAGATTTCCGATGGCAATATTCTCGAATAAGGTCCCCTTGAAGAGGAAGGTATCCTGGAACACCACACCAAACCGGGCGTTAATCTCGCTCCGGGATATGGAGTCCAAGGAGCTGCCGTCCACAATAATCTCTCCAGCCTGTCTGTCCACCAGACCAAGGACAGCCTTGAACAGTGTGGTTTTACCGGAGCCGCTGCGCCCTACGAATGCGGCGGTTTGCCCCTTGGGAATACGGAAGCCGACTTCATCCAAAATCACCTTCCCTTCGCTTGCCACATGCAGATCCCACACTTGAACAGCATCCATCTCTACCTCTGCTGCTGCCGGTGCCTGGACCGTCTCGGCGGTGAGAGCGAAAGGCTGGCTGGTGAAGCTTTTTTCCGGCGGTGTCTTCAGGAATTCTGCGATTCTGTCCGATGCCACCTCCGCCTTACGGATATCCCCATAGGAGTCTGCAATCGCGCGAATGGGGTTCAATACGTTATTTAGATACGAAATAGAGGCGATCAGAACACCGATAGTGATGCTTTCGCCGATCACCTGTCGTCCTCCCATATAATAGGTCAGCACGATAATGACACTGATAATAAGGGCGCTGACCGAATTCATGGAAGATCGGAACAGGGTTTCCTTGGTGCTGCTGCTGACCAGCCCTTTGTACATTCGCCGGTTGCGCTCCTCCTCCCAGTGCTCCAGCCCGAATAAGCGGATTTCCTTGGAGCCGTCAATACACTCCACCAAATGGCCGCCTATGGTTTCGTTGTGGTTGCGCACCTGCTCGGCATATCTCCGGATCAGGGAACGGAATATGCGGGGAACGGTCATAATGAGAACGGCGCTTACTGTGGCCATCAAGGCCAATCTCCAATCCATCAGGCACAGGATGCCCAATGCCATGGCCATCATAAGGATATGGGAGGTCATGTCTACCAGGGTTTTATTTAGAAAGAAGGAAAGCGAGGCGGAGTCGAACCCCAGAAGAGCCAGATAACGGCCCGAGCCGTCCTTTTCAATATGGCGGATCGGAATCCGCCGGATATGGCGGGTAAGCGCCTCCCGGATATCCAACGTATTGCGGATGTCCAGATAGCTGAACAGACTCCACCTTCCCACGGAGCATCCGGCGGAAGCGGCAGCCAGCACAAGTGATAAGATCAACAGCGGCCACATTTCGTTGTGATGGCCCTGAATCAGAACTCTGTCAATAAACCGGGCGAATATAAGCGGCTGTACCAAGCTGAAGCCCAAATCTCCCAGCATACAGGCGAATCCGGCAATCCGGTGCCTGGGACGGGAAACAATCAGCGGCTTAATCGCTGTAATCATGTTATACAGAGACATTATCATAGCTCCCCGGAAAATGATGGATGATCGGCTTCGCCGCAGCAGCCCAACGCTCCCGGTCCATCCGGGTGCTGCGCAGCACGGTCAAAGGATTGCAGTTCAAAAGCTCCGGCGCCCTAAGCTCCGGGAGGCGGTACATCTCCGGCTGCTCTCCGATAGGCCGGGCAAGAAGGTGCCCGGTATCTCCTGCCGCCGGCAGGACAGCGGGATTGTCAGCGGATAAAGCCCTGCCAAGCGCCTCCACCACCCTGGGCATAATCAGCTTGTAGCTGTAGCTCTTGGCATTCCAGTATGCACGGGCCGACATGGAGCGGGCCAGCTCCTGGTCCTGGTACAGCCGGACTACCTGCTTGGCTGCATCCATGTAATCAAAGACAGGCGTATCTCCGGACCATCGGCAGCCGATAAGCAGTCCGTCTCCGTTATGCTGCACCACCTCCCGCAAACCATCCCAACCCGTACATACCACCGGAAGGCCCCTGACCTTGGCTTCGATAAGATTAAAGCCGAAGGTCTCCCCAGGATCGGTGGACAAATTGACTAGAACATCCGCCTTCCGGAACAGTTCTTCCTTTTCCTCTCCCATAACCGGTCCTGTAAAGGAAACTGCTTCTCCTATCCCCAGCTCGTGAACAAGGTTCTGGAGCTTCAGGCGGTACTCCGCGATCTCGGTATGATCGGTGCCGGTATAATCCCCTGCAATCAGCAGGCGGGCGGATGGAATATGCTGCCTCACCTCATGAAGCATCAGCAGCTGCTTGTCGATATTCTTCACCTGCTCCAGCCGTCCGATGGAAAGAATATGAAAAACCGGGTCGCTCCTACTTTCAGCCCCACGGTCCCCCCCCGTCTCCGTACTGCCCTCCACCCGGATGCACAGCGGTATGACCGGTGAAGCCTCATAAACCGGAGACAAGTTTGTCAATGCCTGCTTGGCTGAATGGGTGGCAGCCAGCACCACATCCCTGCTGCTTAGTAGAGGAGCTATGCTCAGCCAATGCCGGAGCCAATGCTCCGACCCGACGGAATGGGCAATCATCAGAAAGCCCGTTGGAAGTCCGGCCAAACTTCGCGCTGCCAGCAGATAGGGAGTCAGAGCAGGCAAATTGGCATATATAGCGTCCAGCTCATAAGCCCGAACCAGCTCCGACAACCCCTTCGCTACCTCGCCCAGCTTTGCTGGGGACATATCGGGCCATGTATCAGCAGGACCACCCATCAGCTTGATCCAACGGATGGAAGGAATTTTCACCACATCTGCATAACACCCTAAATACTCGATCCACTGAGTATCGATAGCACGTTCGTTGATTCTGCCGGATTGGCCGCCTACACATCCGATGCGCTGCCGCTTCGTCCCCCTCATCCTGTCTTCTCCAGGTATTTGTGGGACACAAGCTCAGCCAATGTAGAAATGGTGGAGAAATAGGAGTGGTCCAGCTCCTCATCATCAAAGCAGATGCCATACTTTTGCTCCAGCTGGACAATCAGGTTGATCATCAGCACGGAATCCACCCCCAGCTCCTTCAGATCATCTGTTGGGGAAACCTCTGTTCCTTCAACCAGCTCGGCAATCAGCTCCTGAATTTCCTCCGTTACTTGCTTAAGAGTAGTATTTGAAGAACCCATATAAGTTTCCCCCACCCGACCCTAGATTTGCACATTGCCCAGCACATCACGGACAACTGCTGAGATTCCCGCCACATCCTC
>JAEWMH010000147.1 GCA_023393235.1 Bacillota bacterium
ATTCTGGCCTATTTCCTGAGTGTGGAGATCGAGACCTGGAAGCGGATGGCCAGGGAGCATACCCCAGGCACCTTTAAGGTGGCGTTTAATTTTCTCCGGGAAAATGTACTCCGTGGGATTGTGACCTACATAAAATCCACCCTGAAGCTGGTGTCTATTACAGGGGTGCTGGTATTCATCGGTCTTCTTCTGTTTAATGTGGGAAATGCGTTTTCGGTGGCCCTGCTTTGCGCCTTCTTCGACGTGCTGCCGCTTCTGGGTGTATCCACCTTTTTCCTTCCTTGGATCGCTTACCTGCTGATTGTCGGCGAGACGGTCCTGGCGATCAAAATCTCCATCCTCACCGCCATTGTGCTCTTGGTCAGGCAGATTCTGGAGCCCAAAATCACCGGCGACTCCCTGGGAGTGTCCGCCTTTACGATGCTGGCGTTTATGATTATCTCCCTCTCCCTGTTCGGGGTAGCGGGATTGATTCTGTCGCCGGTGCTCATCATCACCATCAAGGCCTTGAATGAGCAGGGGTACCTGAAGCGCTGGATCCGCAAGCCGGAGGATGACTACCAGCCGGAATACATTGATTGACCACCGACCATCCTGAGCAAAAGGAGCCGCCGCCATGAACATCCGTTCCTTCCATATGGAGGACTACCATCTGGCGTATGACTTATGGTGCCGTACTCCCGGCATGGGACTAAGCGCCTCCGACAGCGAAGAGAATATCCGCCGGTTCCTGGAGCGGAACCCCGGCCTAAGCTTTGTGGCGGAGGACAAAAAAGGGGGTGTCCAGGGTACGGTTCTGGCCGGCCATGACGGACGCCGCGGTTTTCTTTATCATCTCGCCGTCAGCACCGCCTGCCGCGGGCAGGGCATAGGCAGACAGCTGGTCCTGGCGGCTCTGGACGCATTGGGCGGCCAAGGCATCATGAAGTGCCACATTATGGTGCTGGATGACAATGAGCTGGGACAGTCGTTCTGGAGCGGGCAAGGCTGGCTCAGGCGCGGCAATATCCTGCTCTATTCCCAAGACATTGGAGCCGACCAGGCAGACACCTGCTGTTCGTCCGACTCCAGCCGCACCTGCTGAACAAGATTGATACCTCCACACATACAATAAACGGCCCACCGATCAGGCGGGCTTGTTTTTTTTCGTTTTTAGAGAGAAAACCAGCTATTTTTGCCACAATAAAGAAATCAGAGACCGAAGTGCCAGCTATATAAGAGGAAGCTTCTCGGGATGTTTACGGGATATGGACAGTTATCGTAATTTGTCTTTCATAAGGTGGACATTCAGAAATAGTGAATGCCCGGGGCTTCCGCTGCCACGAAACACAACATATAGAACAAAAACTCACTATTACCGCAACATATAGAAACACCCACTTCCACCTCCGCCTATCTGACAATGTCCACTTTCCGACGGACAATTGTGCGGCTTTGTCCATTCCCTGCACACATCCCCTTGCCTTAATGATTCCGGTTGACAGCAGCGTGGCCATTTTTTATAATTACCCAAGTGAATAGTTCACGTGTTGAATTAAATGGTCAAGCCCGAATGAAGCTGACCTAAGTCGGTAGAGTTAGGAGATGGATTATGGAGCCCAAAAAGCTTGATGCCCTGATTTCACGGTACGAGGATGTGTATCTCTTCGCCACCCGGATGATCGGGTCCATTGTGGCGGAGCTGGTGCAGGAAATGACCATGGAGCAGTATTTTGCAGTCCGTTTCCTGTCCAAGCACGGGCCTTGTCCCGCTTCCCGCCTGGCTGAGGCCTGCGGGGTCAACCGGAGCGCGGTTACCGCTATGGTCGACCGACTGGTTACCAAAGGATATGTGACCCGCATCCGTGATGAAGTGGACCGGCGTGTAGTCTATCTGGAAACCACAGAGGCCGGCCAAACCGTTTATCACGCCACTCAGGAAAAAATCCGCCAGTTTGTGGAATTCTATCTGCAGCAGCTGGAGGAGGAGGAAGCGGAGGCCTTTATCCGGATTTACGAAAAAATCGGCAACATTATTTCCGTAAACAATGGAGGAGAACAGTCATGAAAATGATTTTGAAAAGCCGTTGGCTCATGATGGCCATTTGGATCGGCGGCCTTGTGGCGCTTTTGATGACAGCTCCCAGCATGGCCAATCTCGTCCGGGAAAAGGGCGGGATCGCCCTTCCTGAAGGTTACCCTTCCGTATTGGCCGCCGAGATGCAGGAGCGCCATCAGACCAAGGATCCCGACGAGCTGTCCATTATCGCGGTGTTCCATAATGCTGCTGGCTTGACGTCCTCTGACAAGGAAGCCATCAACGCCACGCTGGGCCAGCTGAAGTCCTCTGCCCAGAGCCTGGGCATCACCGGCATCATGTCCGCCTTCGACAGCAAGGAGCTGGAGTCCCAGATGGCGGCCAAGGACAACAAAACCATGATCGCCATGGTGAATGTAAAGCAGAACGGCCGGGACACCGCAGAGATTCGTGAGGCATTGCAAAAGCCCATGGAGAAGCTGCCCGTGGAGCATTATCTGACCGGCCAGCATCTTATTGATGAGGATGTGGTCATCAGCTCGGAAAAAGGGCTTCAGCGTACGGAGCTGATCACTGTTTTTTTCATTCTGATCGTGCTGGTGCTGGTATTCCGCTCTGTGGTTGCCCCTCTGATCCCGCTTGTAACCGTGGGCATTACCTATCTGGCCAGCCAATCCATCGTCGCTTTCCTGGTGGATCAGCTGAATTTCCCGATATCCAACTTTACGCAGATATTCTTGGTGGCGGTGCTGTTCGGGATCGGTACGGATTACTGCATTCTCCTGCTTAGCCGGTTTAAAGAAGAACTGGCCCATAACCCCGGGCAGGTTCAGGAGGCTATTGTCAAAACCTACTCCACTGCCGGACGGACCGTTATTTTCAGCGGATTGGCCGCTTTGGTGGGTTTCTCCACCATCGGTCTGGCCAGCTTCAAGCTGTACCAATCCGCCACCGCCGTAGCCATTGGCGTCGCCGTGCTGCTGGCGGCCTTGTTTACCATCGTGCCCTTCTTCATGGCGCTGTTGGGCGGACGGCTGTTCTGGCCCTCCAAACGGTCCAGTGAGCATCACGAAAGCCGCATGTGGGCGGCAACCGGAAGCTTCTCCCTGCGCAAGCCCTGGGCTGCTCTGCTGTTGGCAGCGGTTATTGTTGTGCCCCTTTTGCTCAGCTACAAGGGCACTCTGTCCTTCAATTCATTGAATGAAATCGGCGAAAACTACGATTCCGTGAAGGGCTTCAACCTGGTAGCCGACAGCTTCGGTCCCGGAGAAGCCATGACCACCAAGGTGGTGCTGGAAAGCGATAAGGCACTGGATAATGAAGAAGCCTTCGGCGTCATCGAAAAGGTCTCCCGCGAGCTGCTCCGTGCTCCCGGTGTAGCCAAGGTGCGCAGCCTCACCCGCCCTCTTGGGGAGGAGATGCCTGAATTCGCCGTAGCCAGCCAGGCCAAAACCGTCAGCGCCGGACTGGGACAGGGCAGCGCAGGGCTGGAAACCATCAAGAACGGGCTGGCCGAAGCCTCCAAGTCCTTAAGCGGCTCCGCCCCCCAAATGGCGCAGGCTACAGACGGCATCAACCAACTGGTTGATGGCACAGGCAAGCTGAAAAACGGCGTGGAGGAGCTGCAAGCCGGGCTCACCCGCATTGAGCAGGGTGTCCGCAGCGGCGCTACCGGCGCCGGAGATCTGGCCAACGGCATCGCTGCTCTGGAGAAGAGCGCCCAGCAGCTGGCAGACAGCGGCAATCAGCTGCTGAGCGGCTATGAAGCCGCCAAAAACGGGCTGGGCCAGCTCTCCGGCATGTATAATGCCGTGCAGGCCGGGCTGAAGGATTCCGCCGCCGCGCTGGCTTCGCTGGAAGCCCGGTTTGCCGCACTGGACGGCAAATTCCCGGGACTGGCCGAGGACAGCGACTTCATCACTGTCCGCCAAACCGTGGCTCAGACCGCCAAAGGGATCGGCGAGCTGGAAGCCGGGCTGGGCCAGCTTACCGCCCAGCTCAGCAATGTCCAGGCCGGCCTGGTATCGGCCAACGCCGGCCTGTCCCAGCTTGTGGCCGGCCAATCCGGCGTCGCCGGCGGCATCAAGCAGGTGGGCCAAGGGGCCGACAGCCTGGAAGCCGGCCTGACTGCCGCCGCCAACGGCCAAAGCCAGGCTGTAGCTAACCTGCCCGCCATCCAGGCAGGGCTGACCCAGCTGGCCCAAGGCCAGGGCGAGCTGGCCAACGGCTTCTCCTCCGTAGGCGGACAGCTGCAGCAGCTGGTCAGCGGCCTGGACCAAAGCGCAGGCGGCATCGGCCAGGTTCAAACCGGCCTAACCGCGGCACAGGCTTATCTGAACGAGCTGGCTGCCGCCCAGGACAAGGAAACCTCCGGCTGGTTCTTCCCCAAGGAAGCGGCGCAGAACCCGCAGTTCCAGCAGGTGCTGGCCACCTACCTGTCTCCGGATAAGAAGCTGGCCAGCTTCGAGCTGGTGCTGGCTACCAATCCCTACGAGGCCGAGGCGATGGGCTCGATTGACGGCATCCGGGAGGCAGCGGAGAAAGCCATTCAGGGCACGGCTCTGGAGGGCAGCCAAATCGGCATAAGCGGCGTTACCTCGGTGTACCATGACCTGGACAACATGTCCAGCTCCGATTACAAACGCACCGTGCTGCTAATGCTCATCGGCATCACGCTGGTTCTCATCATCCTGCTGCGTTCCCTGGTGATGCCCATCTACCTGATCGCATCCCTGGCGGTCTGCTACTTCTCGTCCCTGGCGGTAAACGAGCTGATCTTCGTCCGCATTCTGGGCCATACGGGCACAAGCTGGGCCATCCCCTTCTTCGGGTTTGTTATGCTGATGGCGTTGGGTGTAGATTACAGCATCTTCCTCATGGACCGGTTCAATGAGCATAAGGATGATGAAACTGCGGAAGCCGCCATCCTCACCGCCATGAAAAAGATGGGTACCGTCATCGTGTCCGCCGTGATTATTCTGGCCGGCACCTTCGCCGCCATGTACCCATCCGGTGTGATGTCGCTTTTGCAGATTGCTACTGTGGTTTTGGCCGGTTTGTTCCTCTACGCGCTGTTGTTCCTGCAATTTGTGGTGCCCGTCATGGTGAAGCTCTTCGGCCGCGGCAACTGGTGGCCGTTTATGCCCAAACGCAAATAAACCGGACAGCGTCTGTTCCTTTCCCACAATTTCACATCATTCCGCCGCAATCCTGCGGTTTTCCTCCGGTAAAGTAATCCTTGGATGGGGAGGACAGTTCCTCCCCCACTTTCAAGGAGGGATAACCATGAAATACTGGAAACAAAGCCTGATCGTACTCGGCATATCCGCATTGGCTCTGCCGGTGGCCGCTATGGCCGCTCAGGAGGGGGGGCCTGCACTCTCCAGACATGCCTCCATTCCCCCGCTGGCCCAAAGCAGCCTCTCCAAAGCCGGAAATACCGCCCAAACAGCTGCAAGCAACGCCAAAAAGGCGCTCCGGGAGTCGGCTTCGTTAGGTGTGAATAAACAGATGTATTACACGCTGCTTTCGGAAAAATACACACCCGGCGATACAGAGCAGTGGAAAGCGGTTTTTGCGGAACGGGACCGTCTGCTTGGGGAACTGAAGGCAATCAAACCCACCGCGGAGGAAAAAACAGCCATGAAGGAAAAGCTTTCCGCCGGGCTGGAGAAGCTGCGCGAGGAGCGCAAGGCAGGTACGCTGGATAAACAATCGCTCCAGGACCAAATCAAGGGGCTGAAGGAAAGTCTCGGGGGGCTTAAGGCTCTGAAAACAGAAAATTGGGACAGCGTGCTGACCGGCCGCAAGGAGCTTCAGCAAAGCTTTACCGCTGCAATTGAAGCCGGCGATGCCGGGGCGATCAGCACTGTGCTCCCCAAGCTGCTGGAGCAAACCCGCGGGGAGAACACGGCTTTGGGCCAACTGGTGGCCAAGCTGCAAGCGGAACTGGCGCAATAGTCCAAACCGGCGGCCGTTCCAGAATAGCAGTCAGCATTGTCAAGAGGCTCTGCAGCTTCCATACGGAGGACTGCAAGCCTCTTTTTTCATTGCAGCAGTCCGGCGCTTGCTATATGATGAACCCAAACCCATGGACAGGACGAACGGAGATGGATGCCGTTGAGCTATTTATTATATTTGGCGGAGGATGAACCCAGCCTGAGCCAGGTGCTGGCTGCTTATTTGGCCCGGGAAGGATGGATGGTGGAGGTTTTCACCAACGGGGAAGCGGCCAGGCAAGCCATACCCGAAAAGCCCCATTTGTGGATTTTGGATATTATGCTTCCCGGCGTGGACGGGTATCAGCTGATCAAGGAGATCAAGCAGCATGATCCCGCCGTCCCTGTTATCTTCATTTCGGCCCGGGATGCGGATCTGGACCGGATTCTGGGGCTGGAGATGGGCAGCGACGATTATTTGCCCAAGCCCTTTTTGCCGAGAGAGCTGGTGATCCGGTCCTGGAAGCTTCTGGAGAGAGTGTACCGTGATGCCGGAAGCGGACAGCTGCCTTCTCCCTTATACCATATGGCCCCCTACACCTTGGATGTGGCCCGGCGCACCTTGTTCAGCCAGGGGAATCCCATTGACCTGACCTCCAAGGAATTTGACCTGACCGCTCTGCTGTTCTCACATCCCGGACAAGCCTTTACCCGTGAGCAACTGCTCCGGCAAATTTGGGGGGAAGATTATTTTGGATCGGACCGGGTAGTGGATGATCTGATCCGGCGTGTCCGGCGGAAGCTGCCCGGGCTTAGGCTGGAGACCTTGTATGGCCACGGATACAGGCTGGTGCGGCCATGAAAAACCGCCCGCTGGCTTTTCAGATCTGGACGGGGCTGGTTCTGCTCACTACCGCTATCCTTGTGCTGGTTTTTTCTGCTGATGCCTGTGATCCTGAACCGGTATGTCTCCCGGGAAATATACGCGTCCATTGAAAGTGAGCAGGAAACCGGAATCCGCAAGGGGGAAGCGGGTCTGTCCGATCCGAATATGGCGGAACGGCAGATTGAACAGCAGGATAAACGTACGGTGAAAACTTTCCTGCTGTTGGATAGCGGCCGGCAGGTAGCCCCGCTGCGCAATATCCCCTCGGTCCTGCTGGAGGACGCGCGCAGACATTCCGCCCTGCAGACTGCCTTATCCGGACGATATCAGATCAATGTGGAGGGGGAGCGGCTTTTTTATGTCATCCGGCATGTCCGGATTCTGAACCGCCAATTCACGGTTGTGTCCTATATGTGGGATACGTATTACCATAACCTGATGAAAGGGATGATGAAGCAGCTGATATGGGTGTCCGCGGCTGTGCTGCTGTTCAGCCTGCTGCCGGCCTTATGGCTGTCCCGTTCCTTATCCCGGCCGCTGGTAATGCTAAGCGGGTTTGTGAGGGGGATTGCAGGCCGCAGCTGGGGAGAACCTCTCACACTGGAGCGCAAAGACGAAATCGGCCAGCTAGCTGGATCCATTGAAGTGATGCGCGATCGTCTGAAGCGGCAGGATGAATACCAGCAAACGATGCTCCAGCATGTCTCCCATGAGTTGAAAACCCCGGTTATGATCATCCGGAGCTATGCCCAATCCATAGAGGACGGCATCTACCCCCAAGGTGACCTGGCGGGTTCTGTCCATGTCATCAGTAAGGAATCGGAGCGGCTGGAGAAGCTGGTCCACAAGCTCCTCTATCTCACGAAGCTCGATTATGTGGCGGCGGAGCCGAAGCAACACCAAACCTTCCGTTTGGACCAGACAGTCGGAACTGTGCTGGAGAAGCTCCGTTGGAAGCGGCCTGAGCTGGTCTATGAAGCCGTTATGGAGCCGCTGAGCGTGGTTGGGGATGAGGAGCAGTGGACAACCGCCGTGGAGAACCTGCTGGATAACCAAATCAGATATGCCCAAACCCGGGTGCTAATCCGGACGGAGGGGCCAACCCTGCTGGTTCTGGGAAATGACGGCCCTCCCCTGCCACCCCAAGTGGCCGGGCAGGAATTCAGCGCCTTCGGCAGCGGACCCGGAGGCCAATTCGGGCTGGGCCTGACCATCGTTCAGCGTGTTGCCAGTCTCCATCATGCACAGCTTTTGGCGCTCAATATTGCCGGGGGGGTTGAATTCCGCATCTCCTTTTCCCCGTCTGCCTCAGAATCCTGAATTCGGATGAAGGTATTGGACCCGGCGCAATTTATGGTATAATGGTTCGAAGTGAGTTGTAATAACGCGTAGGAGACAGAGAACCATGACGAAACGTTTTGAAAACCAGTATTTTATCTTCGGCGCCTTACTGCTGGGTGTGGGGGATATACTGGCACTGCTTTTGTTTACCTTCTTCGGCACCATGGAGCACCAGATGGACTCCGGCTTTGCGGAAATTTGGATGATTACCCTGCCCTTTATTGTAGGGTGGATTCTGGCAGGGCTTCTGACAGGAGCTTACCGCAGCAAAGCATACTCCACCATGCTCCAGGCCTTCGGCTACACCCTTGTGAACGCCGTGATCGCCGTACCTGCGGCCTTGCTGCTTCGTTGGCTGGCTGCGGACAAATCTCCAGGCTGGACTTTCGGGCTGGTCGCTTTCTTTTTTGTGCTGCTGTTTATGACGCTGTGGCGCTGGGCATATACCTGGCTGATCCGAAATATATAACCCCCTATTAAAGCTTGGAGAAACCGGGTCAGCAGCCAATCAAAAAATCAAAGAAGATATCTTCCCATTTTTGGAGAGATGTCTTTCTTTTATTTACGCTGCACTATGCGGACAAGGTTACCGTAAAGACCGTTCCCTCTCCCGTCCCGCTTTGCACCGTGATTTTGCCGCTGTGTGCTTCCACAATTTTCTTAACGATGGCAAGCCCCAGACCGCTTCCATTTTTGGAGCGTTCCCTTGCTTGATCCGCTTTATAAAACCGCTCAAAAATATGCTTCAGCGTTTCCTCATCAATTCCAACACCCGTATCGGAAATCCTGCATTCCACGGTTTTCCCGTGTCCTTGTAAAACCACCTGAATACTGCCGCCCTCCGGTGTGAACTTGATGCTATTGTGAATGAGGTTCATCCATACCTGACTCATCATATCCTCATCCGCCGTGACCGTGATACTTTCCAGTAAAGCATCCACCTTAAGCTTTTTTGGGCTCCATTGTGGTTCACAGCTCAGAATTAAAGTCCGGAGCTGTTTATCCAACCGGTAGGGCTTCGGTTCGAATGTAACGCTGTCGGCCTCCAACGCGGCAAGCCTCAGCAGGTTTTCACTCAATCGGGACAATCGGCCGGTTTCCGTTTCGATAATGCCCAGGAAATGCTTTCGTTCCTCGGGCGTTAACTCATCGTTCTGGAGGACGTAGGCGAAACCCTTAATAGAAGCAAGGGGAGACTGGATTTCATGGGAGACGTTGGAAATAAACTCCTGTCTCATATTCTCTGTCTGCTCCAGGTTCAAGGCCATTTCGTTGACACCCTTGACCAGCTTGGCAAACGGCCCCTTTTCTTTCAGCCTGTCATTCAGCCGGACGCTGAAATCCCCCTTCGAGATCTTCTCCAGCGAGTCCATCACCGCAGACAGCAGATAAATATTGCCGGTAAAATTGGAATGCTTGAGATATTGGCGAAGCAGCAAGAAAATCAAAACTCCAGAGTAACGCCAGAGAAGATGGAAAAACGGGGGGCCGTCCTCCGGTACGCTTTGGCCCATAAAAATTGCGTACAGAACAAAAGCCAACAGGTAAGCCACCACCATCCCGCCCATGATGACCGCTGTGATGACAACTGTCACAGCAACCCCCTGAACGATTTCCCCCCTGCTGATAAACCGTTTGCCAAAAGGCAGCTTCGCCCACAGAAACCTTTTCACAACGAACAGAAGAAGCGCCCAGATGAGAATGTTAAGGCTCCAAAACTCCCGCGTGGCTTGTGCCGCAGGCATTAACCCGATCACCGCGTACCCGATACTGATCAGCCCGTGGGCAACAGCAAAACAAAATGACAAAATGGCGGTGATCAAACCGATCAAGGAAATGATCCGGATGTTTATTTTCTTGGGGGCAAACTCAATGCCGAGCAGCGTCCTAACCTTCTGGCTTTTCTTAGCCATCACAAACAGCGGCACCCCTGGAGCTAGGGCAGATAGATATAAGGTTAAAATCTCACCGTTTATGATTTCCCGGCCCGAAAGTAAAAGGAGGATACATCCCACCGTCATTACGATGGCAAATGCGGCGGCAAAACAGATTATAACTCCGGCTACCTCCGATACAGCGCTCTCTGCAAAACGGATGAACCTGAACCTGTTCGTTTTCATGGGCCCACTTCCAAGCGGTAGCCCAAGCCCCGGATGGTGGTAATTTTAATGGCGCTTTTCTCTTCCGGGAAGCGTTGGCGCAGACGGTTGATATGCACGTCCAGCGTTCGCTCGTTGCCCTCAAAATCGTAGCCCCATATATCCTCAATCAACGCATCACGGGAAAAGGTACGTCCGGGATGCCCGGCCAGTTTAAACAAAAGCTCAAATTCCTTAAGCGGAAGTGTGATTTTCTCATTACCCGCCGTCACTTCGTAATTTTTTTGGTTCATGGCCAACTTCCCTGCTTGAACATTCTGGGAGGCGATAATCTGATACCGTTTTAACAGGGCCTTCACCCTGGCCACCAGCTCCAAGGGCTCAAAGGGCTTCACCAGATAATCATCCGTTCCCAACTGAAAGCCCTTTACCTTTTGCGAGGTTTCTCCCTTTGCCGTGAGCATAAGCAAGGGAATATTGAAGCGTTCCCGCAGCTCCCTGCACAGCTCAAAGCCGTCCATATGCGGCATCATCACGTCCAGGATTGCCAAATCCGCCTTTACCGTTTCCAATTTGGAAAGGGCATCGAGACCATCGGCAGCCTCATGGACGAAAAAACCCTCTGTCTGCAATACCACCTTCACCAATTCCCGGAAATGCGGGTCATCGTCTACCACTATGATTTTATTCAAGTCAGCGCTTCCTTTCTGGGGCTTTCCTTTCCTTAGAACGCCATGATAATCCCCTTCTCATCGGCATACAGAGAGCTAACTCCGCCCGTTGGCACAACATGGATATCAGCAAAGCGAAATCTATTCTTTATTGCGTCAGCAAGCCTTTCTGCAAGGGCGGGATTGTTGCAATGGGCAATTACGATGTTTTCACCGGCGGTGTCCTTTCCGCTTTTTTCAATATAGGAAAGCAATTTTTCGATCATCTTTGCTGTGCCGCGGGGTTTGTCAAACAGGGCAATACTTCCTTCCCCATCCGCACCCATAATCAGTTTGATGTTCAGAAGATGGGCTATTTTTCCTGACAGCTTATTCAGCCGCCCATTCTTTTGGAGATTGTCATACCGCTCCAGGACAAAGAAGGTTTTCATATGATCAATAAAGTGATGAATGGCGTTTATGATTTCCTCCTTGGGCAGACCCTGCGCCAGCAGCTTATGAAGCTTTAAAGCGATCAGCGTCTGCCCCGCAGAAGCACTTTTGGAATCAATAACATAGGTGTTGGCCCCATTTCTTCCGCCATGGATTTTGCCAGCATGGCACTTGAATATGACCCCGACAGCTTGCTTGACAGGGTTACCACAAAGGACTCCTGAGTTTCCTCCATGGCACAGGCATACCGGTAGGGCGATGGAGAAGCAGAGCCGACCTTGTCCGTGCAGGCTTTCATCGCTTTCATAAATTCAGGTAAATGCAGGGCTTCGTCGTCCAAAAATTCTCTTTCTCCCAGCATCAAAGTTAAGGGTACAGCAGTTATGCCCAATTCCTTCTTCATGGAATCGGGCATATCGCAGCAGCTATCCACAATGAGTTTGGTTTTCATATGATTTCACCTCTTATTGTTCTTTTCAATTAAACGGCACTGGCAATCCAAGTTGTGAAGGAAGAAATGCCAAAACTGTATGCGGCAATAGAGAATGGTTTGCATAACAGAATGATCATTGTAAATTTTTCCAGTTTCATTTTTGTAAGTCCTGCCACCATACACAGAAGGTCATCGGGAGCTACCGGCAGAAGAATAGCCAGGACAAAGAACGGTTCAAAGCGGTTCTTTTTGTCCAGCCACCTGATGCATGTATCATACACCTTTTGGGAGGAAACACTCTGCAAAAAAGCCCCGCCCAACCTTCGTGCCAATAAGAAGGCGATTACCGATCCAACAGCTATGCCGAGATAGTTGTACACGAATCCTGCTACAGGACCGAATATCATAACCCCCGCCAATAAGCTGATGCCGCCGGGAAGGATCGGTATAACCACTTGGACGATTTGCAGGAGTACAAACACTGCCGGGCCCCAGGCTCCGGTTTTATGGACAGTGCTCTTCAACATATCCAAAGAAGTCAACATGCCGGTATGCCATCCGTAAACAACCAAAATAACGGTCAGAAGCAGTCCTGCCATAGATATTACATGAAACACCCTTTTAAGTGTTATTCTCTTTTCCGCCATCTTTAAAACGTCCTTTGGTGTACGCATGTTGATAAAATCCCGTCCACTGCCGCAGCAGCCTTTCTTCCGAATACATCTGGTGGCATTCCCATGATTGTTCACACCACCGGTTATATGCAGCGGCATCCGTTGCAAGTTCTTTAATAAACGAGGCATATTCGTCTGTACTCCGGCCTTTTATACAGTAATCCAGCAGGATGTCGCGATAAAGGGGAATGTCTCTTACCAATACGGGTTTTTTACAGCAAAGCGCCTCCAGGATCGCCATGGGGAACAGCTCCTCGTAGGACGGGAGGAACATCATATCCGCCATATTATAGACGGCAGGCATCTTCTCACGATCCAAAATGCCGAGGAAAGTCACGTTTGCCGGCGGATGGACAAGAAGCCGTTTAATATCCTCATACCCGTCGCTGATCCGACCGAAGGTGAAGCCGCCTGCCCAAACAAAGTGAACCTCAGGCAGCATTTTGGCTGTTTCCACAAAATCAAATACCCCTTTGCGCGTTTGCAGCTGTCCCACACCCAGTACAACGAACTTATGTGAAGGGATACCGTACTCGCTCCGCGAGGCCACGCTCACTTCAGCGCTCATTGGGTAGAAGCTCTTGGAGGAAACAAAGTTAGGAATAAAAAGCACTTCCGGATGGTCGATTCCATATGAACGGATACGCTCGACAAAATACGGATTCACCGTAACCAGATAGTCCATGCTATTGTAGAAGGCCAGCACATATCTGTAAAAGGCTTTCCTTGTGAATGCTGGCAGCTTCAGGCTTCCCTCCAGGGTTTCCGGTAAAAAATGCACATAGCCGATCCCCACAGTCGAATGACGGTTTCGCAGACGCTCCACATAATACCGGAGGTTTACCGTGTGATAATGCACCAGGTCAAAACGCCCTTTTTTATTCTCCGAGACGATGAAGCCGGCCAAACCCTCCCGCATCAGGCGCACCTGCTCATCATAACAGGAGCCCACCCCCTGACTTTTCACACGGTTTGCTGATGATCGCATATTGAGGGTAAGCAATGGGCTTCCTCCTTGTACAAGAGCGTTTCTTTATACAGCCCCTCTACGCTCCGCGCAAAGGTCTCTGCGGAAAAAGGCACTGCCGAACGGACGGCTGCCTTGGACATGCCCTGTAGGATGATATCGCCGGACATAGCCGCCTCCAAGGCGCTGAGGAAACCGACTTTATCCTCGAATCCAAAGCCGTTCACCCCGTGGTTGAGCACCTGTTCCAGGCAAGGATCGGCCCTGGCGATCAGGGGCAGCCCTGCAGCAAGGGCTTCAATGAAGGTTAATCCCTGGGTTTCACTCTGTGAGGCGCTCACAAACATATCACCCAGCTGATAATAAAGGCCAATCTGCTCCCATGGCTTTTCTCCCGCGAAAATAACTTTGCTCTCCATTCCAAGGGAATGGGTGAGCGATTGCAGATTTTTCCTGTCCGGACCGTCTCCGACCAGGAGGAATTTAACGTTGGGATGCCGGGGCAAATAATCCCTAAGTCCCTGAAGAATTTCGACGAGGTTTTTCTCTTTGGAGATTCTCCCGATATAAAGAAGCACCCTGTCCGTATCCACAAGCCCATATTCCGCTTTTGCCGCTGTGATTTCAGCGTCGCTGTATCTGACAGGGGAGAATTTATCCAGCTCTATCCCCGTGGGAATCACGGCAATCCGGTTTCCCACACCGTACACCCGGAGCATCTCCTCCACCTTTTCTGTGGGGGCAATCACCGCGTCAGCCGTATTGCAAAAGTGGCGGCTCATTTTCCGGGCGAGGGTTTTGGCGGCAGCATCCAACGTGCCGGTTTTTGCAATGTAGTGGGTGTAATGCTCGTAAATGGTGTGCATGGTATGGACGGTTGGAATCCCCAGTGCACGGGCTATCCTGCGCCCAAAAATTCCAAGGGAGAACTCCGTGTGGGTATGAATCACATCGAGCCGCAACGCTCTGACTTTTCTTGCGGTTTCCGGATGGTAGAATAATCCGATCCGTCTTGCACCGGCAAAGGGGATGCTGGGCAGCCGGTAAACATGATGTTCGTGCGCCGGGGCTTCAGGGTCGGTGGTGGTAAAGATATAAACGGTATGCCCCAGCTTCTCCAGGTTTACCTTCAGCATCCAAACAGAGGTTGCCACTCCATTGATCTGCGGAAAATAGGTGTCGGTAAAGAGTCCTATGTTCATCACGGGTCCCCCCTTTTCTTCATAATGGACGGAACTGCTTAAGCCTTGACCGGAATTGGCCGGACTCCCCCGCTCAGTTCGGATGCTGCTGTGTAAGGCGGATAGAGGCTGCGCCCGACGGCAGAATGCTTGTCGGATTTTAGCCAACCGTTGGAGTACAGTTCGGCTTCTAAGCCTGTTTGTTGGGAAACCAGCTCAAAAAAACGTTCGATGACATCGGGTTCCGCAATATTACCCGCAAAAGCGATATTCAGCTTGCCCCCGACGGAACAGATGCCGCAATTGATGGAAGCCGCTTTTTTGGGAGACGGAACCACCTCGATCATCTCTATGTACGGCTCCATAGACTTGGGCAGCTTCACATCTCCCAGGTTGGTAAAAAGTGCGGTTGTTGCGTGGTAAACCCGCTTGGAGACAAGGCTGATTGCCTTCTTTTTGATAAACCACGGAACCATTCGTCCAACAAGCATTTTTTCATACCCGACATATGCAGCTATTTTGCCGGATAAATGTTCCTCGGTTACAGAGGCTTTCATTTGCGCCGTTACGGATTCCACCATATCGTCAATGGTTTGACCGGACGCTGCAGGGAGACTTACACTGATTTGGGTGACAAAATTCCGGAGTGATTTGGACGGGAACATCCCCCGGAGATTAACGGGTACGACTAACCGGACCGGATGAGGGCTTCGACCCTGCTGCGAACCGGATGACAGAATGGCTTGGGCAAAAACAGCTGCCAAATATCCCGTTATGGTGGTTCCATGCCGGCGGGCGTAATCACGGAGCGGCAATGCCGGAAGAACGCCGTGAATGACCTTCATCCTGCGGTCTTCCGGAACGGTCCCCTGAATAGCGTGGGCTTTGCGTTCCTCCAGCTTTGCCTTCTTGGCGTGCTTTTGATAATACCTTACACACCCGTCCTCCTCTTCCTGAGGCTCCGGAGGGTTTTCCGGCAGCAGAAGCACCCCCTCATCCCGAACCTCCTTTCCGGTTAAGAGCAGGTATCGATAGACCAGCGACTTCAAGAATTCCATCGCTCCCATACCGTCTGTCAGCGCATGGAAACATTCCAGTGTAATCCGCCTTCCAAAATAGAGGATTCGGAGCAGATAGCCATTATCTTCTTTGACTCCCATAATCGGCGAACAGGGTGAAGCGGATTCTTTGCGCACGGTCAGCGGATTGTTATTTTCATGAAGGGAGCACCAAAACAGCCCTTTCCTCAATTTCACCGCCATCGTGGGGAAGCGCTTGATGGTTATATCTGCAGCTTGCTGAAGCGCATCCGGATCAACGCCTTCGGTCAACACGGCCGAGAGGCGAAACACGCAAGGGTTTTTCTTCTCCGCTATGGCTGGATAGAGCTTCGCGGTGTTATCGAGGCTATACCGTCTTTTCATTTCCATCACCTCTGTGAGCTTATTTATAATTTCATCATAATCACGCCATGTAAACGGAATGTAAACCCTTCGAACGCATATGTTCTGTATGTTCCCATTGTAAGAAACCTCCCCTCCGGGAACAACGCGCTGCAGGCGGATTTATACCTCTGTCCAGGGACGGAGAGGGACTCAGCCTCAAGCATTCGCACAAAAAAAGCCGGACGGAAAACATGACGTTTTCCACGCGGCTTTTTAATTGCTTTTTATACAGCGTCTATTTCTCCCGCTCCTTCATTCCCTCCAGCATAATCGCCGATACCTCTTGGTAGATGGTGGCGAAATGGCACAGGGGAAGCGGATTGACTCCGAAGCCCGCCTCCACCGTAAAGCCCGGCTTGCCGAACTCCTGGATAAACCAGTCCTTGTAACCCGCATCGCTGCCCTCCAGCTTCACGGGAATATAGCCGCTGGCTTTGCCGAAGCGCTCCGCCCACACAATGGATTCCGCCGGTTCCAGATCCCGGTAGTTCCAATAGATTTCCCTTCCTTGGGTATGGAGAGCGATGAGGAGCTGAAAGCTGCGGGCGGCAGTAAACCGGGCCAACGCAACAGCCTCCGGCTCGGTGAGCGGCGCATCTCCGGTGTAATCCCGGGGTCCCGGTCCTGCCGCATCCCGGCGTGCCTTTTCCTTTTCCCAGTGGGCAGGGAACTGGTCGTTGAGATCAATACCGTTGGCATTGGCTTTCCAGCTTTGGAAATCCGTCCTGCCCCCATTCCACTCCAGCAGCCGATCTGCCACGGCCGGCTCTGCAGGCAGCCCCCGGATGACCAGCTCCGCCCCGTCCGGATTCATCAGGGGGGTAATCCACAAGCTGACGTTGTCCAGAAGCGGTCTGACCTGCACCCCGTGCAGCTGTCCGTCCTGCGCCTCCGCCTCTGCCAGCTCCTCCAGAAAAGCCATCAATACAAGCGACGTTATCCATTCATTGGCATGCATACCGCCGCTGTAATGGATTTCCCGGGAGCCCCGCCCGATCTGAAACGCCCCCAGCTCCCGGTCCAGCACGCTGCGCCCGATTTTCTCGTACTGAATAAACGGATACCGCTCCAACAGACTCGCGGCAGCCGCTTCGTACTCTTTCCACCCAAACGGCTCCCCCGGATTCACCGCGCGAGTCACCATGGAACCATCCCCTCTCCATATGCTGTGTGGTAAGAGGTATATGGGGACACCCCCTAAAACATTCCCCCAATCAGAAAACTCTGTTGGGTAGGACGATGCTGGAAATCAAAATGGGGTTGGTTTCGGCCGCTAAGCGCTTCTGAGTTCCGTTAGCGTTTAGAGGGGTTTATGCGGTTTGGCCCCCTCTGCGCTAACGGAACTGAGCGACTCTTAGAAGCCAAAATCCGCCGTCGTGGCGCGCTAACGGAACTGAGCGACGCTTAGCGGGGGTAGCGGGGACGAATGGGGAGCAAAATGGGCGCTAAGAGCGGCTGAGTTCCGTTACAACTCAAATGGGGTTGTTTTCGGCCGCTAAGCGCTTATGAGTTCCGTTAGCGTTTGGAGGGTTTTATGTCGTTCGGCCCTCTGTGCGCTAACGGTACTCAGCGACTCTTAGCAGCCAAATCCGCTGTCGTGGCGCGCTAACGGAACTCAGCGACCTTTAGCAGGGGTAGCGGGGACGAATGGGGAGCAAAATGGGCGCTGCAATTGGATTGACAGATGTGGTTTACAAGTGTAGACTTATGTAGTCTACACTTGTAAACTCAAAAACCGGAGGTTAGTTATCATGTCCTTATCCGATAAAATATCACCTGCCGAGTTGGAGGTTATGCATATTCTGTGGGAGCACAACTCCCCCGTTTCCTCCACGGAAATCCGCCGCAGGCTGCAAACCGCCAAGGGCTGGGAAAAATCCACAATCCTCACCTTGGTCAGGCGCCTCCAGGAAAAAGGGGTGATTGCCGCAGAAAAACGGGAGGTACTGTATTATTCCGCCAACCTGGGGGAACAGGAATATATCGCCGCCCAAACGGAGGAAATGGTG
>JAEWMH010000153.1 GCA_023393235.1 Bacillota bacterium
TATGCCAAGGCCAACAAGCTGGAGCTGTACCCCCATCTTTTCTTCCACAGCTATCTGTCCGACGCCCAGGAAAAACGCGAAATTGAGCTCCACCTCAAGATGTTCGAAACCTTGGGCATTCCCTGGAAGGCTATGGGCACCAACCAGCATACCTGGCGGATCAACAATACCGACCGGCTGCAAACCCTGCGCAACGAGAATGATGCCGGCCTGTGGTTCAACTTTGGCTTCCGGCCTCCCAATAATCCCATGGACCCGCAGTACGGCCAGGATTATGTGTGGAGTATGCCGTTTCTGCTGGAGGACAGCAAGCTGAAGCAGCCGATGATGCTGGGTTCGCCCAACATGATTTTCCGGGCCAAAGGCTCTGATTACGCCACGGAGGATATTTACCGGGCCTACGCCGCATTGGATATGCCGATTATTTATTTTGACCATATTGAGTACAAGCTTCCCGGGCAGACTAACCTGCTGCTGCCTTATGTGACGTTTTTGGACCAGCTGCGCAATGCGGAAAACTACAACTTTATGACCGAGCCCCAGCTGGCCCGCTCGACGCTGACTACCCTGAAGACTAAGGTGCATGTCAAACAAACCTATGCCGCCTGGCTGATGGATAAGCTGAAGAATAAGCTGGGCAAAGGTGTGCATCTTACGCTGACCCTGTCCGCCGACACCTCGGAGGTAGCGGATGAGCTGGCGGAGGGCTATAAGGATACGCCCGGAGTGGCTATAGAAGCGGGCAAGCCTTACCAGGGATCGCCCCTGGCCGTTGATTCCCGGATTTACACCCGGCAGAACGGGGTTCTGTATGCGGGACTCGGGGAGCCGGCGAAGCTTACCGTGGATTGGAGCCCGGCAGGGCTTCATCTGGAGCGCAGCAATGTGCCCTTCCGGTGGACGGAGGTGCGGGACGGCGAGGTCCGTCTGGAGCTTCTGGACGGCGGGATGCAGCAGGCCAAGATCTACAGCCCGACCCCGCTTGTGATCAGCGGCGACGATCTGAAGATTGAGCAGAGCGAAATCGGCTCGGCCAGCGAAGTGCCGGGGCAGACGAAGCTTGCGGGGTACACCTATACGGTTACCCACTATGGGGAAGCCGCCACGGTGACGCTGAAGTGGGCGAGGGATTAGTTGACGGAGCCCCTAGTGGAATTGTAACGGCGGTGAGAGCCGCTATTGGGGCCAAAATCGAGGTTTACCAATTCTAACGGCGGTGAAAGCCGCTATTTGGAGCAAATGTGCCCGGTTGGGCGCCTTCAAGGCCAAATAAGAGCGCTGGCTTCCGTTAGAAATGGGAAAGGCCGGTTTTACGCCAAATAGCGGCTTCTGCTTCCGTTAGAAATGCCGGAGGTTGCCGGCGTCACAGATTATGCTTACGATACAGGCTTTCCCCTTGGAAAGCCTTTAGGAGGAAACAAATATGAGTGAGATTGCGAACCAACTGGAGGAGCATATCCGCGCCCGCTACGAGATTGATCCGGACGACGAGGATTTTTCCCAGGATGTGCATTTGTTCGATTACGGCTTTATCGATTCCATCGGCGCCACCGCTCTGATTGCCCACATCGAAAAAACCTACAATCTGCAAGTCACCAACCAGGACTTGATGCTCTACCCCCTGAACACCATCAATGAAATCGCGGCCTTTATCAGCCGCAAGATTGCGAGGTAATGAATCATGGAATGTACGGTTTCCCTGGAGGGCTTGTCCACCTCCCAATACGGCCAGCTGAAGTATGCCTGCGCGTTTGTGGACGAGACCATTACCGGGATAGACATTGACGGGGATATCCTCCGCATCACCCACAACTCGCCCCTGGGCAATGCGGTCATCGAGGAACGGGCCAAACGGCTGGCGGAGCGTTTTTCCAAGGGGGATTTCGGCTTTAAGGAAAACATCCTGTTCGAGCACCGGGTGGACGTTCCCCACCACGAGGACATTATCGCCGAGCTGGTCGAGAAAAAAATCATCAAGGTGCTGGAGCCCGGCATGTTCATCTTCCGGGAGCCCTTTTCCAGCCTGATGCGGTTTATGGACGACTCCTTCGTCGCCAAGATCGCCCGCCGCTTCGAAGGCTTGAAGGAAGAGCATTACCCCGCCGTCATCCATGCGGATACCCTGAACAAAACCAACCACTTCACCTCCTTCCCCGAGCATATCCATTTTCTGACTCACCTGCGGGAAGATCTGGATGTCATCGAGGGTTTCTCCCAAACCATCCGCGAAATCGGCGGCTGGAAGCAGGACGCTCCGCTGGACTTGAACGCCAGCATGCCCAAACCCAAATTCACCATGAACCCCTCCACCTGCTACCACTGCTATGAGGGATTGCAGGACGAGGTGCTGGAAGGCGACGGCATCACCGTCACCGCCATCTCCAAGTGCCACCGGTTCGAATCCCGGAACCATACGGATTTTGGCCGACTGCTGGATTTCAGCATGCGGGAGATCATCTTCGTGGGCAAACCCGACTACGTCAAGGAAAACCGCCTGAAGGCCATCGAATACCTGAAGGAATTGGCAGCCGAGTGGGACGTGGACAGCTGGATGGAAATCGCCAACGATCCTTTCTTCACCAACGACTTCCAAGTGAAGGCCTCTTTCCAACGGAACCAGGAGATGAAGTACGAGCTGCGCCTGTCTGTCCCCTATCTGGACAAGTCCATCGCCGCCAGCTCTGTCAACTTCCACAGCAACACCTTCGGCAACGCCTTCAACATCAAATTCGGCAAACGCAGCGCCGTAACCGGCTGTGTCGGCTTTGGCATCGAACGCTGGGTCTTTGCCTTCCTGGCCCAATACGGCCTGGACGAGACCCGCTGGCCCGCCGCTTTCCGGGAGCAATATGCGGACTGGCAGAAAAAGCAGTTTTAATCCCGGCAGGCCCTTCTCGAAAGCTGCCGCGCGCACCCGCCGGTACGGCTTCCTGATCGGTCTGGCGGTGCTGTTCCTCCTGGCGGATCTGGCGTTAGCCTGGTGGAGCCCGATGGAGTCCTCCCGGCGCTTCTATAAGAATGACTTTACCAAAACCCTGTACCATCACGCCTGGGCCCGCTCTGGCCCCATATTTTACGGGAACTCGGCGGTGACGGGTGCCTATATGGAGGACAAGTCCTCCCATCCCCTCACGGAGATGGGCCTCTCCTATGGCCGGATCACCGATCTGAAGGCTATCCTGGAGAAGGATCTGTACCAGGTGAAGGACGAGCTGGTGGTGGGCATTGATGTTCACACCATGATTGACGACATGCAGACCGACCCCACCTACCAGTGGTTCAAAAAGCCCTATCAGCCTTACATCTATGCCTACCGGGATTACTTCCGGGATTCCGGCACGGAGGCGGTGAAGAGCCTATATGCCGGAGCAGTGGAGCTGGATGCGGGGAAGCTTCTGGACTACCAGCCCAGATGGATTGATAAGGAGCTGTATTTTGGCCTGAAGGAAAAGGCGTGGATGGCGGAGCGTTGGGATTATTATGATAAACTCTGGGGTCATCTGACTCTCCCCGACTTCCGGGAAAATCTCGATGCTCTGGCCTGGGTGGCCGACTACGCGGCCGAGCACGGATTGGCTCTCCGGGTCATCTGGATGCCGTGGCATAAGGACTTCCCCAAGCCGCCCTATGTAGATCCGCTTAAGGCGGAGGCCAACCGAATATTGGCGGAGCATGGTACGCCGGTGCTGGATGTGATGGACCGGTATAGCGCAGAATACTTCCACGATCTGGTCCACTTGAACCGGGAAGTAGGGGCTCCCCTGTTTACGAAGGAGGTGGATGAATGGCTCCGGTCATTCGCAAAACCGTCGAACTCCTAGCCTATCTTATCATGCTGATTCTGGTGCTGGTCTATTTTACCGGCAAGGGACTATTTATTTATGAAGGATTCTAACCGATTCCCCAACTAAAAAAACAAAAAACCCTTCATCCGCTATCGCGGCTACGGGTTCCTGGGAAGGCAAGTCAATTGAGCATCAATTGGCTTGTCTTTTCTTCATTTTAACCGACCCATTACAATGGTGTTGTAGAACTGCCCGTCGGAAAGACGTTTGTCCCGGCGTAGAAGCCCTTCCTGTTCAAAACCGAAGGTTTCGTACAGCCGAATTGCCGTAGTATTGGTCTCCAACACATGCAGGCCAATCTTCTCCACACCCGCGGCATCCGCCCAGGAGATGGTTTCCTGCAGAAGCTTCCTGCCCACCCCATATCCCCAGAACTCCTTCAGGATACAAATGCCGAACTCTACTTGATGGGAAAGCCGCTTCAAAGCACTCCCCTGACACCTGCAAAACCCAAGCAGCCTGCCTTCAGCCTCCGCCACCAGAAATAAATTCCGGGCTTCCTCTGAGTCGGTGCGGATGATCTCCTCAAACCCCGCCGGGTCAATAAACCCCTCGCCCCGCTCGCGGTCCATGTATTCCGTCTCTCCGTCAATCTGAAGCCGGATGTCGGACAATGCCGCGGCATCCCCGGGAAGGGCAGAGCGGATTACATAGCTCAATCCTTTCACTGAACAAGCTGCAGGTTGGATGTACATCAGCTGCTCCTTTTTGTTACCGTTGTGGGTTAACAGCCCTATTGTATAGCGGTTCTCCACCCGGTTCAAGCCTCTTCCTCTCATCAGAGGGCAAAACCCCTCACTGGCTCAGCGCTTCCTCGGTAATCCGTTTGATGTCGATGGGCGAAAGGGATTCCTCATTGACCATATCCGGCAGAATGTTCTTCAGGAAATAATCCACACACGCGAGAGGTATATGCTTGATCTTCACCAGCGCCTCCCGGTACATCTTCACAAATTCCTTCTCCGTATTGCCCCGCTGCAGCTCCGCAAACGCCTCGTACACCTGGTCCAGCTTGTCCGCCACCTCTAGAATTAGGCCCTCTACCGACTGATCCTTGCCTTCCCGCAGCTGGTTGAAGAATATCGGGCGGAACTCCTCGGGAATATGCTCATTGATAAAGTGATGGACCATCCCCTCCTCCACCTGCTGGATCAGGGAACGCAGCTCCATGGACGAATGCTTCACCGGCGTTTTGATATCCCCAATGAAAATTTCTCCGTAGTCATGGCTGCTGGTGATTTCATAAAGTTTTTTCCAATCCACAGGAGTGCCATGCATTTCTTCGATGTCCGCCAGAGTTTTGGCGTATTGGACCACCTTCCAGGACTGTGCCGCCACCGTATGCTCCGCACACTTAAACTTGCCGGGACAGCGGTAAATCCGCTCCATTTCGTTCAGCGACCGGAAATACGTGTGAATTCCCATCGATGCCACTCTCCTTTTTTACCTGATGTAAGAGCAGTATACCAACACCGTGTTAGCGGCGGATTAATGGAGGGTCTGTACTTTGTAAAGAGGGTTTGTACCCCGGCTGCACAAAAAAACCGGCAGCGGCTGGTAAGCAGCCAACTGCCGGGTATCGGCAACACGTTTAGACTTGAATTAAGGGTGCAGATGACGGTCCAGGAACTTCTCCAGCGCACGGTAGAAATCCAGCTGGTTCTCCAAATTAAGGAAGCCATGGCCTTCATCCTTCTTCAGCATGTACGGCACATCCACACCGCGTTCCTTCAGCGCCTGTACGATTTGATCGGATTCCGCCTGCTTCACCCGGGGGTCATTTGCACCCTGGGCTACGAAAAGAGGCGCCTTGATTTGGTCCACATGGAACAGGGGCGAAATCGCCTCCAGCATTTCTTTATCCTTCACCGGATCCCCCATCCGCTCGTGGAACAGCTCACGTTCGGATTCCCAATACGGAGGCAGGGATTCCAGCAGGGTAAACAGGTTGGACGGACCAACATAGCTGACACCTGCGGCATATACATCAGGCGTAAAGGTCAAACCGGCCAACGCGGCATAACCGCCGTAGGAGGCGCCGTAGATGGCCACCCGGTCGGCATCAACAATGCCTTGCTGCACCAACCATTCCACACCGTCGGTAAGGTCATTCTGCATGGCCTTGCCCCACTCCTTATTGCCGGCATTCAGAAAGTCCTTGCCGTAACCGGTGGAGCCGCGGAAATTCACCTGCAGCACCGCATAGCCGCGGCTGGCCAGGAATTGCACCTCCGGATTGTAGCCCCACATATCACGGGCCCAGGGGCCGCCATGGGGATTAACCACCAGAGGCAAATCCTTGGCTTCCTTGCCCTTGGGCAGAGTCAGGTAGCCGTTAATCGTAAGGCCGTCGCGGGCCTTGTAGGTAACAGGCTTCATATCCGCCAGCTTGCTTTCATCCAGCCAATAGGAGAGCTCGGCAATCTTCTCCAGCTCGCCGGTTTCCGCATTGTAGGTGTAGTCCACACCCTTGTTCTTGTCATTGTAAGCCTGGAAGCGGAAGTTGCCCTTCTCATCCGGGCTGCTGAGAGCAATTTCCTTACCGGGAAGCTCCTTGCGGATTTTGTTGTAGACCTCCTCCAGCTTGGAGTCAAAGAAGGTATAGTGGATTTTATCTGTGATATAGAGAGCGGCTACCAGGGTTTTGGTAGCACGGGACGGCACAACGCCCGTCACATCCACATCAGGGTGGGCAAATACGGTTTTGACCACCTTGTTGGCAGAAGGATCAAACTCTACCAGAGCAGCCTTATCGGCGCCCAGGTTGGACATGGCGTACAGATTTTTGTTGTCATTGGTAAACATCAGCGGAGCGAAGGTTTCGCCCAGCCGGGTTTCGAGAAGCGGCTTGAAGGTATCCTCCTCCTTCTCGCGGTAGAGCAGCGAGGAGACGTTGCCGTCGCTGGAAATGGCAATCCGCAGCTTGCCGTTATTGTCCGTCATCCAGCCGGTAATATTGCCCGGGTTCTCTGCCGCCAATACGGTTTCACCGGTGTTCATATTGACCCGGTACACATCGAAGATCCGCGGGTCACGTTTGTTCATACCGATCAGCACCTGATCCGGAACCTCCGGCAGGATATCAATCAATTGGGAGGTGGTATTCTCATAGGGAGTCAAATCACGCTGGCCCTTGCCGTCGATGCCAACCACCAGCAGATGGTAGTTTTCATCGCCGCCGGTGTCCTTGGCATAAATCAGCCGGTCATTGGACACCCAGGCAAATCCCTGGATACTGCGCTCGGTTTCATTCGTAAGCTGCACGGCGTCTTTTTCCTGCCCGACTTCCATCACAAACAGGTTGAGACGGTTGTTCACAGGCTGAACGAAGGCCATATGCTTGCCGTCCGGGGAGAGCTGGAAGCCTTGCTGGTCGGATTCCCGGAAGAAGTCCTGCAGAGGGATGGCTCCCGGGGAGGCAACATCCAGTCCAAGGGTCATATACAGGGCACGTCCGAACTCACCCTTGGTGACTACAGTCTGGGGAGCAAAATTTTGTCCGTCCCAGATAAAATGCTGCTTCAGCTTCAGCGCATCCGCTGCATGGACAGCCGAAATCGCCTGTCCGTCTGCATAGGAGGTTTGAATGCCGTTGTCATTCAGCTGGAAGGCACGGCTGAGTAAGGAAGCCAGCTGCTCACGGGTCAGCTCGGCATCAGGCTGATAGCCGCTGTCGCCCCCCTGTACGATGCCTTGTGCCCGGAGGGCATAAATGGCAGGTGCTGCGGCATTCTCTGCGGTGACATCCGGGAAGCCGGTGAGGGCTTCAGGCGCCTTCAGCTGAAGGGCCTGCTGCAGCAGCACAGCCGCCTGGGCACGAGTCATGGGGGCGGTTGAATTTTGCAAATCCTCGGTATATTGTATGTACCCTTGGGTAATTAACGCGCGCATGTATTGGCCGCCGTCATTAACAAGCGCTGTGGCCTGGGTCTGGTTCTGAACCTCCGGTGCAGTGGATGCAGCCTGGGCAGCCGGCAAATAAGAAGTCGCGATAAGTGCCGAAAGCAGAATGCCGATGCTGATTTTACGCATGGATTGAAGCGGATGCTTAAACAACTAATCTCCTCCTTCGTGAATGTGTCCCGTCCGTTACGCCCGCTATGAAGCGGACAAGCTTGGACAGACTCCTTCATTATACGTCCAAACCCCCAGATCGTTCCAATTTTTCAGGAAAAACCGTTCCGCCGGGAGGATGCTGCCGAAGCCCCCGTTAACAGCACTGCCGAAAAATGCTATACTACTTTTATTGCCTTCGTTAGGAATGAGGAGATTCGACACATGTGGTATTTGAATATGACGGCTGTGCTGGCCATTGCCGGCATGTCCGTGCTTATGGGGCTGACCCGCAGGCTGCCCGGACAGAAGCGATGGCTGCTTTTGGCCTTCAATCTGGCCTTTATCGGATTGTACAGCCAGCGGCTGCTGGTCTTCTACGCGGTGTATACGCTGGTCAACTATCTGTTGTTTGTGTTTCTGGCCCGGCTTGAGCGGGGGAAGCTGTTTTGGTTTATCCTGTTTCTTGCCCTGAATGTGGGAGGTGTGGTCCTCCTTCGCCTGGCGGATATGGAGATCTTCCAGCATCCGGTATTGGGCACCCTGGTCACCATCGGAATCATCTATAATGTACTGAAAGCCATCGACGCTCTGTACTTTGCTTATTTCATCGGGCGGGATGCCATCTGTAAGCTGGTGGACTATGCCAACTACCTGCTGTTTGTGCCCACCTTTACCTCCGGTCCAATTCTTAAGTTCCGGGATTTCATGGCGGATACCAAGGTTCCGTATCAGGTGGATGCACCCATGGCCGAAGCGTGCGTGAAGCGGATCATCCTGGGCATGTTCAAAAAAATCGTCCTGGTCACCTGGATGACCACCGCCTTTGACCATGTGTCGTCGGGCGAGCTGAACACCTTCACCTCATTGTTTCTGATGGTGTGGTTCTACATCCTGATCTTCTTCGACTTCTCCGGATATTCGGACATTGCCGTAGGCTTCGGACGGCTGTTCGGCTACCAAGTGCCGGAGAACTTCAAACGGCCCTTCATGTCCCCCACCCTGACCCAATATTGGCGCAACTGGCATGCCACTCTGGGTGACTGGTTCCGGGATCACATCTATATGTTTTTCTCCCGGAAATCCCCCTCCAAGTGGACCGGCGCCGGGTTATCCGTCCTCATAATGGTGCTCATCGGCCTGTGGCACGGCTTTACCTGGCTCTATGTGGCCTGGGGGGTTTACCACGGCGTCATCATAGCGGCAGAATCTCTGTTGAAGAAATCGCTGGTTAACCGCAAAAAAGTGTCCAAGCTCTACTTTTACTGGCGCTGCTTCCTGACCCAATCCATTGTGACCCTAGCGGTCATCGTATACTGCCCTAATCATGAAATCGTCATCCGCATTTATAAAGGCTTGCTTCATTTCCCCTCCTTCTTCTGAAGGCGGGGTTTTTCTTTGCAAAATCGGATACAAACTCCGCAACTTCGGACATAGGCAGGGCCAGGCTTTTTTTCTACAATGGAAGCAGAATGAAGAAGGTTTACGTTATCCATAACGGAGGTGCTTTTTGTAATGAAATTGGGTGTATTCACTGTACTGTTCCAACAAAAGCCGTTCGAGGAAATGCTGGATCATGTGGCATCCAAGGGCCTGCAGGCCGTAGAAATCGGCACCGGCGGCTATCCCGGAACTGCCCACTGCAACCCTGACGAGCTGTTAGGCGATCCGTCCAAACTGAAAGCGTTTAAGCAGGCGGTGGATTCCCGCGGCCTGATCATCAGCGCCTTATCCTGCCACGGCAACCCGCTGCATCCGCAGAAGGCTGTTGCCAAGGATTATCACGATACCTTCCTCAAGACCGTCGAGCTGGCCCAAAAACTGGAGGTACCTGTAGTCAACACCTTCTCCGGCTGCCCCGGCGATCACGAGGATGCCAAATACCCTAACTGGCCGGTCGCTCCTTGGCCCAACGACTATCAGGAGATTCTGAAGTGGCAGTGGGAAGAAAAGGTGATCCCGTACTGGACGGAAATGGGCAAGTTCGCTACGGACCATCAGGTGAAAATCGGTCTGGAGCTGCACGGCGGTTTCTCCGTCCATACACCGGCCACCCTGCTGCGTCTTCGCGATGCTGCCGGAGAAGCCATCGGCGCCAATTTGGACCCGAGCCATATGTGGTGGCAGGGCATTGATCCGGTACAAGCGGTGCAAGTCCTGGGCCGTGCCGGGGCGATCCACCATTTCCATGCCAAGGATACCTCCATTGACCCCATCAATGTGAACAAATACGGCCTGACGGACATGCAGACCTATGACCATATGCTGGACCGGGCATGGCAGTTCCGCAGCGTAGGCTTCGGCCATGACCTGAAGGTATGGGCCGATATTATGAGCGCCCTGCGTCTGGTGGGTTACGATTATGTGGTGAGCATTGAGCACGAAGACGGGCTGATGTCCATTGACGAGGGCTTCAGCAAGGCCGTGGCCAACCTCCAGCAGGTGCTGATCAAGGAGCCTTTGGGCGAGGCTTGGTGGATCTAAATAGCTGTTCGCATAACCGCCGGGTTTTGGGCCTGGCGGTTTTTTTGTTATGCGGATTATAACCGGAATGCCGGTTATATATAATAAACCCTTATGGCACGCAGCATTTACGCTGGGCTTGGGATATGGTACGATAACGATATAAAAACATACTAGATTAATCGGATTTATTTTTTGCGAATCCGAAGGAGGATAAGGGCGCTATGGCTTACCAACCCATTTGGGCGGAGGATACCTCCAAGCTGAACAAGGTTGAGCTGATCAAGCTCGAAAAAGACGGACTGGATGTCATTCGTACGATTATTGAGGAATATGCGGCAGGCGGGTATGCATCTATTACCGAGGATGATCTGAACCGGTTCAAATGGGCCGGCGTCTATGAGCAGAAGCCCCGGGACGGCCACTTTATGATGCGGGTGCGGATCAACAGCGGGATTGTCAATTCGGCGCAAGCCCGGGTACTGGCCGGGATCTCCCGGGATTACGGACGCAACCTGCTGGATATCACCACCCGCCAGGCAGTCCAATTCCATTGGCTTAAGGTGGAGCATCTGCCGGATATCTTCAAGCGTCTGGAATCGGTGGGGCTGTATTCCTACGAGGCCTGTGGCGACTGCCCCCGCACCATTGTCGGCAATCCTTTGGCCGGGATTGACCCCAATGAGCTGCTGGATACGGAGGCGCTGGTCAACCAGGTTAATGACTTCTTTCTTTTAAACCGGGACTTTTCCAATCTTCCCCGCAAATTCAAAATGTCCATTTCCGGCAATATCTATAATACCGCTCATGCGGAAATCAATGACTTGGCCTACACCCCGGCTGTTAAGGTGATCGACGGTGAGGAAGTGACCGGCTTCCATGTATGGGTGGGAGGCGGCTTGTCTGCGAAGCCCCATCTGGCCAAACGTTTGGATGTATTCGTGCGTCCCGAGGATGTGCTGAAGGTAGCAGTTGGCGTTGTCACGATTTTCCGGGATTACGGCTACCGGGAGAAGCGCCATCATGCCCGTCTGAAGTTTCTTGTAGCCGACTGGGGACCGGAGAAGTTCCTGGAGAAGCTGACGGAGATTGTCGGCGAGCTGCCAGCTTCCGGCGACGATAAAACCGCAGGCTGGAATGCCGCTTATTTCGACGGGGTTCACCCCCAAAAGCAGGCTGGCCTGAACTATGTGGGCCTGAATGTTCCTGTAGGACGGCTGACCGGTGAAGAATTCGAGGAGCTGGCCCGTCTGTCCGATGAGTATGGCCAAGGTTCGCTGCGTACGACCATGGCCCAGAATATCATCTTTTCGGATATTCCCGATGGCAAGGTGGAGGCTCTGCTGGCGGAGCCGCTGCTGAAGCGTTTGACTCCGAACCCCAATACCTTCATGAGCCGGACGGTTTCCTGCACAGGCAATGAGTTCTGCAATCTGGCGATTGTGGAGACCAAGGTCCGTGCGGTGCGTGTGGCCGAGTATCTGGATGAGCATGTGGATTTGAACGAGGATATCCGCATTCACTTTGTGGGCTGCCCCAATGCCTGCGGTCAAAAGCAAATCGCCGATATCGGCCTCCAAGGGGCGCTGGTCAAAACGCCGGAAGGCACCGTTGATGCCTTCGATATCGCCGTCGGCGGCACCTTGGGCCCGAACGCCCAATTTAACCAGCCGTTGAAGGGCCGGGTGAAGGGCGACGACGTTGCCCCTGTATTGGCCCGGCTGATCCTGTATTATAAGGAAAACCGGAACGAAGGAGAATCCTTCAACCGGTTTGTAGCCCGGGTAGGCGTCCCCGCCTTCCAAGAGGTGCTGAACGGTATCCTGGCAGCATCCTAGGTCTGCAAGATTAAACGTGAGCGTAAAGTTGAAGAACCCGAGGGGGCGTGAGCTCCTCGGGTTCTTTTATTGGGTTTGGTTGGGTCTCTGGGGACTGGGGGCTGTCTCCCACTAAACAAACCTAAAGACAAAACCCGGAGCTGCGCCGTAACGGAACTCAGAGATGCTTAAACACCGAAAATCGGAAGTTTCGCGGGCTAACGGAACTCAGACACCCTTAGCAGCTGTTTTGGGACTAACTAGTCATCTTTTGCTGCTCTAACGGTTTCTCAGTTCCGTTACAAAATCAAACCCTCCGATTTCCCCCTCTAAGCGTCATATAGTTCCGTTACAGCCTCTACTTTCGCCCCCCTCTCTTCCACTAAGCAAACATCCCGCCCGGTATAACACCATCTCTCTCCCATCAGCAAGACGCGCAAGGCCACACGATTCCTCAGTCGGACGCCGACCCTGAGCCCGGGCCTCGGAGATACTCCTCCGGAGTTTGACCCGTCACATTCTTGAAGTCTTTACTAAAATGGGCTTGGTCGTGGTAGCCTAAATCCATGGCCAGTCCCACCAGCTCACCATACGTTCCATTATCCAGCCGCTCGGCCGCATCTTGTATCCGGTACAACCGGATGACCCATTTGGGACTGACCCCGATGTACTGGTCAAACAAACGCTGTATCGTCCGCTTATTCATAGCCAAATGATCACAGAGCATATCCACCTTGGTCAACCCGCGGTCATTTGCAATATGCTCGACCACCTCCCGCAAAAACTGGACCTGCGGATCAGGTTCAGGCAACCGCGACAAAAGCAGCCGCTCCATTTCCTCCACCATTGCCTGCTCATCCTTGCGCCCAAGCACAGCTTCCTTCAGTTCTTTGCCGGATAACCCCAATACCTCGGTTACTGGTATAGGCTGTCCCCGCAATCCGGATATCGATGTCCGGATAAAAGGATAAAAGCCTCCCGGATGGAATTTTACGCCGAACACACAGCCGGTTCCTTGCAGTTTATGGGAAGAGGTGGTAACACCCGGAGCGAAACAAGCCGTTTTTCCCGGCTCTAGAACCAGGTTTACACATGGATTGGGCACCACCAGTTGGTTATACGCCTCCCCATCCGTCAAATCCCAAGCGACTATCCAATAATGCTTCACGAACGGTGCCAGCTTCGCACAAGGTTGGATGCGGGTTAGGCGGAACCGCTGCGCACCATCCTTTGTATGCAGCACACCCAATGCAGGTGTGGGAAAATCCTGGTGCATGAGCCATCCTCCTCTGAACAAAGGTAACTTCTCACACTATGCTGCTGCTAAGCACAGCTTCCTTCCATATGTCGCGTTTTTACAAGACTTGTCCGCTTCGGCATCATATAGTAAAGACAGCCCCGAACAAAAAGGAGGAAGCTTGATGGGACATCAATATGATTTTTATATAGCAGCCACCCCGGAGCAGCTGTGGGAAATTCTCACGGGACCAGAGGGAGTACGCCAGATTTTCTTCGGTTGTGAGCTGCGCGGCACCTTCCAGCGCGGGGAGGAATTTTCTTATGTGGGTCCCGGCAATGACGGTCCCGAAACGGTCCACGTCTATGGAACCTGGCTGGAGTGGGAACCACATCACAAACTTAGCTATATCGAACATCCCGGGCCTTCCTACGCTCCGAACCATGCCGACCTGGAATCCAGAGTCACCATCACCTTCGAACCAGCCGGCAGCTGTACCAAAATGAGACTGGTAAATGATCAATTCACTCCCAGCCATCCGGCAATGGAACGGTCCGGAGAAAGCTGGTGGATGATCCTGAGCAACATCAAAACCTTGGCGGAAACCGGCAAAACATTAGACTTCGGCTGGTAACCTAAGGTCCTGCCGATTCAAAGGAAAAACGAATGGCCGTACAGCTTTTGGTGTACGGCCATTCGGTGCTTAATTGACTTTATTGGTTCATCGTTTCGATTGTTCTATACACTAGCCGCGTTCTCTTCCGCTTCCTGCGGCTCTTCTTCCTCCAATGCTTTCCGGGTCCGGGCCAAATCCCGTTCCAGAACGGGTTTCAGGTATTTACCGGTATAGGAGCCTGCTACAGAGGCAATATCCTCCGGAGTACCAGTGGCCACAATCGTACCGCCCCGGCTGCCCCCTTCCGGTCCCAGATCAATCAGGTAATCCGCAGTTTTGATCACGTCCAGATTATGCTCGATGACTAGCACCGAGTCGCCGTTGTCCACCAGCCGGTGGAGTACGGTCAACAGACGGTCGATATCATCGGTATGCAGACCTGTTGTAGGCTCGTCCAGAATGTAGATGGACTTGCCGGTGCTTCTGCGGTACAGCTCCGCCGCCAGCTTCACCCGTTGGGCTTCACCGCCGGACAAGGTTGTGGCAGGCTGCCCCAGCTTCATATAACCCAGGCCCACATCCACCAGCGTCTGGATTTTGCGGTGGATCCGGGGGATATTCTTGAAGAACTCCGCAGACGCCTCAATGGTCATCTCCAGCAGCTCGGCAATGCTCTTGCCCTTGTACTTAATCTCCAGCGTTTCCCGGTTATAGCGCTGCCCCTTGCAGACCTCGCAGGGAACGTAGACGTCCGGCAGGAAGTGCATTTCAATGCGGATGATCCCGTCGCCGCGGCAGGCTTCACAACGGCCACCCTTCACGTTAAAGCTGAACCGCCCTTTTTTGTAGCCGCGGATCTTGGACTCTGAGGTAGCCGAGTAAACATCCCGGATATCATCGAACACACCAGTGTAAGTAGCCGGGTTGGAACGTGGTGTCCGCCCGATTGGAGATTGGTCGATATCGATAACCTTCTCCACATGCTCCAGACCGCTGATGGATTTGTATTCGCCGGGACGGGTTTTGGCGCCGTTCAAATCTCGGGCCAGCGTCTTATACAGAATCTCGTTCACCAATGTGGATTTGCCGCTGCCGGATACCCCGGTCACACAGCTGAATACCCCAAGAGGGAACTTGACGTTCACGTTCTTTAGGTTGTTTTCCTTGGCACCCTTTATCTCCAGCCACTTGCCATTGGGCTTGCGCCGGTTCAGCGGCACCTTGATGAACTTGCGCCCGCTCAAATATTGGCCGGTCAGGGATGCTTCGTTATCCATCACCTCTTGGGGTGTACCCTGGGCGATAACCTGTCCGCCATGGATGCCTGCCCCCGGACCGATGTCGATGATATAGTCACAGGCCAGCATAGTGTCCTCGTCATGCTCTACCACAATCAGGGTGTTCCCCAGATTACGCATATGGTGCAGTGTCTGGATCAGGCGGTCATTGTCCCGCTGATGCAGCCCGATGCTGGGTTCATCCAAAATATACAAAACGCCCATCAGACTGGAGCCGATCTGGGTAGCCAGCCGGATCCGCTGCGCCTCTCCGCCGGAGAGGGAGCCCGCAGCGCGGCTCAGGGTCAGATAATCCAGACCCACATTAACCAGGAAACCCAGCCTTGCCTTCACTTCCTTCAGGATCAAATGGGCAATGGTCTCTTCCTTCTGCGTAAGGGGAAGCTTCTCGAAAAACTCCTGAGCTTCTCCGATGGACAGCGAAGTGACATAGGAAATATTCTGCGTGCCTACCGTAACCGCCAGAATCTCCGGCTTCAGACGATGGCCCTTACACTTGGCACAGGGTTTGGAGCCCATAAACTGCTCAATAAACTCCCGGATGCCCTCCGAGGCCGTATCCCGGTACCGCCGCTCCAGGTTATGGACAATCCCCTCGAAGGGGACCATGGCGTCCTTGCGCTGGCCAAAATCATTCTCATACTGGAAGCGGATCCGTTCCCCGCCGGTGCCGTACATAATGATGTTCATCTGCTCGGCGGTAAGGTCCCGTACCGGAACATCCATGGGAATGCCGTAATGGCGGCAGGCGGAAGCCAGAAACTGGGGATAGTAGGTGGAGGTGCTGCCCGCCCAAGCGGCAAACGCTCCGTCCTCAATAGTTTTCTCCTTGTCGGACACCAGAAGATCCGGGTCCACAATCATTTTCATGCCCAGACCGTCACATTCCGGGCAAGCGCCAAACGGGCTGTTGAAGGAAAACATCCGGGGGGATAATTCCTCCATGCTGAAGCCGCATTCGGGACATGCCAGGTTCTGGCTGAACAGAAGCTCCTCATGCTCCATCACGTCCACCAATACCCGGCCCTCACCCAGCTTTAGGGCGGTTTCGAGAGAATCGGCAAGACGGGTCTGGACGTCGTCCTTGACGACAATACGGTCCACCACAACCTCGATGCTGTGCTTCTTGTTTTTCTCCAGCTCGATTTTCTCGGAGAGCTCACGCAGCTCACCGTTCACACGGACACGGACGAAGCCTTGCTTCCCGATATCGGCCAGCAGCTTGGCATGTTCGCCCTTGCGTCCCGACACCACCGGTGCCAGAATTTGCAGCCGGGTGCGCTCCGGGTATTCCATCAAACGGTCCACCATCTGCTCAACCGTCTGTGCCGTGATCTCCACACCATGCTCCGGACAATGAGGGCGGCCAATCCGTGCAAACAAAAGCCGCAGATAGTCATAAATTTCCGTTACGGTACCGACCGTGGAACGGGGGTTCCGGCTGGTGGTTTTCTGGTCGATGGAGATGGCCGGGGAGAGGCCTTCAATGGAGTCCACATCCGGCTTGTCCATCTGGCCGAGAAACTGCCGGGCATAAGCGGACAGCGACTCCACATAGCGCCGCTGCCCTTCCGCGTAAATGGTATCAAAAGCAAGAGACGACTTGCCAGAGCCGCTCAAGCCCGTCAGCACCACAAACCGGTCCCGCGGGATGGTGACGTCGATATTCTTCAAATTATGGGCGCGGGCGCCCTTCACAACTATGGATTCGCTTGCCACTTTCAGGCCTCCACCTTTCTCCTCAACCGTATTGGAGCCGTAAGCCCCTCTCTAATCCTGCACCTTCAGCTCCATAATAGCGTCGCGCAGCTGCGCTGCCTTCTCGAACTGCAGGCTCTTGGCTGCATCCTTCATTTCCTTCTCCAGACGTTCGATGAGGCTCATCCGGTCCTTCTTGGACATCTTCGCACCCTTGACCTCCGCCAGATATTCGGCCTTGGATTCAGCCGCTTTGGTGGCTTCAATAACATCCCGCACCCGCTTCTGTATGGTCTGGGGCGTAATGCCGTTCTTCCGGTTATGCTCTTCCTGGATGGCACGCCGCCGCTTCGTTTCGCTGATGGCCTTCTCCATGGAATCGGTTATTTTGTCCCCATACATGATGACCTTGCCGCCTGAATTCCGGGCCGCACGCCCGATGGTCTGGATCAGGGAGCGCTCCGCACGGAGGAACCCTTCCTTGTCGGCATCGAGAATGGTGACCAGGGATACCTCGGGCAGGTCAAGACCCTCCCGCAGCAGGTTAATGCCCACCAGCACATGGAATACACCAAGACGCAGCTCCCGGAGAATCTGCATCCGCTCGATGGTCTTGATATCGGAGTGTAAATAGCGCACCTTAATGCCCAGTTCCTTCAGGTAGTCCGTCAGATCCTCGGACATTTTCTTGGTCAGAGTGGTGACCAGCACCCGCTCGTCCTTGGCGATCCGGTCGCGGATCTCTCCGATCATATCATCGATCTGACCCTTGGTGGGACGGACCTCCACAATGGGATCAAGCAGCCCGGTAGGCCGGATAATCTGCTCCACCATCTGGGGGCAGTGCTCCAGCTCGAAGGGACCAGGGGTTGCGGATACAAAAACCCCTTGGGTAAACTTGCTCTCGAATTCCTCGAAGCGCAGCGGCCGGTTGTCCAACGCCGAAGGCAGCCGGAATCCGTGGGTCACCAGCATCTCCTTGCGTGCCCGGTCGCCGTTGTACATCCCCCTGATCTGGGGCAGGGTCACGTGGGATTCGTCGATAATAAACAGCATATCCTCCGGGAAATAATCCAGCAGTGTATACGGGGTTTCGCCCCGCTGGCGGAAGGTCAGATGGCCGGAGTAATTCTCGATGCCGGAGCAGTAGCCCATCTCCATCATCATCTCGATATCGTACCGGGTGCGCTGCTCCAGACGTTGGGCCTCCAGCAGCTTGTTGTCCGCCCGCAACTCCGCAAGACGTTCCTCCAGCTCTACCTCAATGTTGGCCACCGCCCGCTGAAGCGTGGACTGGTGGGTGACAAAGTGGGAAGCCGGAGGAATCGTCACATGATCCCGTGTGCCGAGAATTTCCCCGGTGAGCACGTCGATCTCCGTAATCCGTTCAATCTCGTCGCCGAACATCTCCACCCGCACCGCATGCTCCCCTTGGGAGGCGGGGAAAATCTCCACCACGTCGCCCCTCACCCGGAAGGTACCCCGGACAAAGTTCAGGTCATTGCGCTGGTATTGGATATCCACCAGCTTATGAAGAATGTCGTTGCGCGGCCGCTCCATGCCGACCCGCAGAGACAGGCGCAGGTCCTTGTATTCCTGCGGCGAACCCAAGCCGTAGATACAGGACACACTGGCCACGATAATGACGTCCCGGCGCTCGAACAGCGCGCTGGTGGCTGAGTGGCGGAGCTTGTCGATCTCGTCGTTGATGCTGGAATCCTTCTCTATATAGGTATCCGATGAGGGAATATAGGCTTCCGGCTGGAAGTAGTCATAGTAACTGACGAAATACTCCACTGCATTATTCGGAAAAAACTCCTTGAATTCGCTGCACAGCTGCGCTGCCAGCGTCTTGTTGTGGGCGATGACCAGTGTCGGGCGGTTAAGCCTGGCGATTACTTGGGCTGCAGTAAAGGTTTTGCCTGTTCCCGTAGCACCCAGGAGGGTCTGGAACTTCTGACCCGACTCGATGCTCTTGACCAGCTCCTCAATGGCGGCAGGCTGGTCCCCCTGAGGCGAAAACTCGGACACCAGTTCAAATTTCCGCTGGCTTAATGCAGATTCATTCATACGATCACCCTCACAGCGGAGAACCCGCTTGATTGATTTATGGTAGGGCCCCTAAACTTTTCAGCGACAGAACCCGATAAAAAAATTGACAAAGTTACAAATATTGTACAATGGGAATGCATGTTCCTATCAATTATACCCGCTTTCCCAATGGAATGCAAAGGGAACAGCATACTTATTTTTTCTTTACCTGTAATTGTTTTACATACATATCTCATACCAGCCTTGAAAGGGGAAACATGATGTGGATATTACAACATTAATCGGTCTGATCATCGGCTTTGCCGGCCTGATCGGCGGATATGCCATGGACGGGGGCCATCTGAATGCGCTCTTTATTCCAAGCGCCTTGCTGATTGTATTCGGAGGCACAATCGGTGCGGTGGTGGTCAGCTTTCCCGCATCCCGCCTGAAGGGAGTCGGCGAAGGTCTCAAGATGGCTTTTACCCAGAACAAAAGCGATCCGGACGTATTAATTGATGAGATCGTGGATATGGCCACCATTGCCCGCCGGGAGGGTGTGTTAGCCCTGGAGCAGCGGGCACTGGAGAACCCGCATCCGTTTTTACATGAGGGGCTGCTGATGGTGGTGGACGGCACCGATCCGGAGCTGACCCGGCAGATCCTGGAGCTGGAGATGGATTCTCTGGAATCCCGGCACGAAGGCCATGCCAAAATTTTTGAAGCTGCCGGCGGGTTTGCCCCGACTATGGGGATTATCGGTACGGTGCTGGGTCTGATCCACGTGCTGGGCAGTCTGGAAAACCCGGAATCCCTGGCTCCTGCCATCGCCATTGCGTTTACCGCCACCTTGTACGGCGTATTCAGCGCCAACGTGATTTACCTGCCCATCGCATCCAAAATCAAGGTCAGAAGCGAAGAACAGATTGCTGAGCGGGAAATGATGCTGGAGGGCATCCTGGCACTCCAAGCCGGAGAGAATCCGCAATTGATCCGCAAGAAGCTGCTTTCCTTCACCCAGCATAAGAAGAACAGGGGCAGCATCAGGGAGGCAGGTGCCGGCATTGAGAAGGAGCAATAGGAAAAAGGGGAACGCCCCCGAGAATCATGAACGTTGGCTGATCACCTACTCGGACTTGATTACGCTGCTCCTGATTTTTTTTATTGTGATGTATTCCATGAGCAAGGTGGATATGGCCAAGTATGAGATGCTCTCCGAATCCCTGCACCTGCAGTTTGCCAAAGGCGATACCATTATCGAAAAGCATGACGGGCCTGCAGGCGATTTGAAGCAAGGTGATAAAGCGACTCCCGTGCCCACCAACACCCCCACACCCTCCCCAAGCGCCAGCGCCCAGGCGGAAAGGGAACGGGAGCTTCAGGACCTGCTCTCCAAGGTGAATCAATATATCCAGGAGAACGATCTCCAGGCGCAGGTCACTGCCGGGAACGTGCAGCGGGGCGTGGTTATCAAGCTGAACGATATGGTGCTGTTTGACCTGGGTAAGGCTGATCTGAAGCCCGCCTCCCTGCCGATTCTGGACAAGCTGGGCTCCCTGTTTCGGAGTCTCGATACCAAGGTCAGCATAGAAGGCCATACGGACAACCTTCCCCTGCAGACCGGCTCCCTGTACAGGGACAACTGGGGCCTTTCCCAGGCCCGTTCCGTTTCCGTGGTCCGTTATCTTCTCAGCACACCGGGGATGAATGACAAAATGTTCGTCTCCTCCGCCTACGCGGATACCATGCCCGTTGCTCCCAACGATACTGAGGAAAACCGGGCGAAAAACAGACGTGTGGAAATTGTCGTCCTGCGTGAGCCGCAGAAGCTGAATTAGTATGTTGCTTATCTGTTCAGGACCGCCGGATTCGGCGTCCTTACCAAAAGAACCCCTTCGCGGCTGCGGCCCGCGCAAGGGGTTTTGCAGTTAATTGGAGTATGTACAGGAGCTTATACAGGAATCTTGACTATGTACAGTAAACAATTGAGACGTTTAAGAGGTATGCTTGAAGCGTTCATTCAACGGAATCTGCTTTGAAGGAGGCTCAACATGTCTGCATGGGTGCACAAGCAAAACTGGCTGCCGGTAACCGCAAAAATCCTGGTTTTGGGAGATAGCGTCACGGACAACGGTCTTTATATCGCTTACTTGGACGCTTATTTCCGCCGGTACCATCCCGATCGGGAGCTGTCCCTGGTTCCCCTGGGGGTAAGCAGCGAAACCGCATCCGGTCTGAGCGAAGCCAAACATCCCTTTCCCCGCCCCTGTGTCCATGACCGGGCAGAGCGGGCGCTGGAGATAACAAAGCCCGATTGGGTGTTCTGCTGCTACGGGATGAACGACGGGATTTACCATCCCTTGTCGGAGGAACGGTTCCAGGCTTACAAAACAGGGATGCTTCTGCTTCTTGAAAAAATCAAAGCCGCGGGAGCCAAAGCGGTGGTTTTAACCCCGCCGCCTTTTGATGCCGCATCCTTCACATTTCCTGCCCCACAGGCCGGGGAGAACGGCAAGCCCGACTACAGTTATTTGTCCCCGTACCGGGAGTATGACGATGTGTTGTGCGCTTATGCGGAGTGGTTGTTAACTGACCCGGCTCTGGAGGCAGCCGACGGCGTAATCGATATCCGGACTCCCCTGCTTCAAGCCACCGCCTCCCAAAAGGCGAGGCAGCCGGGTTATTCTTCAGGCGACGGGATCCACCCCAACGCTTATGGCCACGGGGTTATTTCACGCACTCTGCTGGCTGAGTGGTTTGGCGAGGACATGGCCCATATAGAAGATCTTTCGGCGTCACTTGAGGAATGGGCGGGTTTTCCGTTGGTCCTTAGGCGGCACCGGATTCTGGCGGACGCTTGGAAGGAACATGTAGGCCACACCCATCCCGTTAAAGCGGCTGAGGCCCTTCCTCTGGAGGAAGCCTTGACGGCTGCACGGCGCTTGGAGCAAGAGATTGCACATATCGGCACACTACAAAATGAGGAGCGATAATTATGCGGTTGCGGCAGGTCCATCTGGATTTTCATACATCCGAAGCCATTCCCGATATTGCCAAGGACTTCTCCAAGTCTCAATTCCAGGCGATGCTGCGGGAGGGTCACGTTGATTCCATCACCGTATTCTCCAAGTGCCATCACGGCTGGGCGTACCACCCCAGTGAAACCAACGAGATACACCCGAATCTCTCCTTTGACCTGCTGGGGGAAATGATCGAAGCCGCCCATGCCATTGGGGTTAAGACTCCCGTGTACCTCTCCGCCGGACTGGACGAAAAGCTGGCCCGGCGCCACCCCGACTGGCTCATCCGTGACATTCAGGACCAAACCCGCTGGGTGAAGGGGTTTATGGAAGCCGGGTATCACGAGTTTTGCTTTAACACCCCTTATCTGGATATCCTGCTGGCCCAAATTGAAGAGGTCACCCGCAACTATGATGCGGACGGCATCTTCCTGGATATTGTGGGCAGCCGCAGATGCTACTGCCAATATTGCGTCGCCGAGCTGCGGCGCAACGGCCAGGACCCCCGCGATCTGAATGCGGTCATCGCCCTCGGGCGAAAAACCTATCTCCGCTACACCGAGCGTGTGCGGGAGGTTGTTCACGCGATTAAACCGGGCCTGCCTATCTTCCACAACAGTGGCCACCAAACCCGGGGCCGCCGGGAGCTGGCCCACGCCAACACCCACCTGGAGCTGGAGTCTCTGCCCACCGGAGGCTGGGGCTATGACCACTTCCCCTTGTCCGCCCGATATGCGCAAACTCTGGGGATGGATTTCCTGGGCATGACCGGCAAATTCCATCAGGCCTGGGGAGAATTCGGGGGTTACAAACACCCCAATGCCCTGCGATTCGAAACGGCTCTGAGCCTGGCCCACGGAGCTGGCTGCTCCATCGGCGACCAGCTTCACCCCAAGGGGCTCATGGACCCGGCCACTTATTCGCTGATCGGTGAGGCCTACGCCGAGGTGGAGGCCAAGGAGCCCTGGTGCACCGGCGTTTCCGGTGTGGCGGAGGTGGCGGTGCTGTCTCTGGAGGCAGTGCAGGAGGCCGCTCCCCCGGCGTTGAAAAAGCAGGAACGCAACAAGCTGGCGGACCCGGGTGTGGTGCGGATTTTGACCGAATGCCACTACCTGTTTGATGTGGTGGATACGCAGGCAGACTTTGGGGCGTACAAGGTGCTGGTGCTGCCGGATGAGGCCGTGCTGTGGCCGGAGCTGGCAGAGCGGATCCGCAGCTTTATTGCCGGAGGCGGCAAGGTGCTGGCTACGGGGCTGTCCGGACTCGATGAAACGGAGTCAGCCTTTGCTCTGGAGCTTGGGGTAACGCATGTGGGCACTAACCCGTATTGCCCCAGTTATTTCCGTCCGGATTTTGTCCCTGGCCCATTGAAACCCACGGCCTTCGTTATGTATGCGGAGGGACAGCAGGTGGAGCTGGCTCCCGGCGGAAGGCAGTTGGGCAGCAGGGAAAACCCCTATTTTAACCGGGATGTCTTCGCCTTCTGCTCCCACCAGCACACCCCCACCAACGGCGAGGACGCAGGGCCGGGTATGGTGGAAAGCGATGCAGGCATCTATATCGCCTGGAAGCTATTCTCCGATTATGCCGACAATGGGCATCTGATTCTGAAGGAAATGGCCCATTATACGCTCCAGCGTCTGCTGCCCAAGCCCATGGTGGAGACCAGTCTGCCGGCCAGAGGGATTGTTACCCTCCAGCACCAGAAGAAGGAACGGCGTTATGTCCAGCATCTCCTCTATAACACTCCGGTGAAAAAAGGCCGGGTAGAGGTAATCGAGGATATCGTCCCGCTGTACAATATCACCGTCACTCTCCGTTTGCCTGAACCCGTGAAGCGAGTCTATCTCGCCCCGCAGGGGACGGAGCTAACCTTCACAAGCGACGAGGGCGGACAATCCATCGGCTTCACGCTGCCGCTGCTGGAGAACCACCAAATGGTAGTGCTGGAGGTGTGATAGAGTCCAGCTGGCCACTCAGCCACTTGGGGCACTCGGGGCACTCACTCTCGGCGGGAAGGCTCCTTGGATAGGATGACCGGCTGGCTGCGCCAGGATTAACGGAAGGGAGTTTCCGCTAAACAGGCAGAACGCCCCGCTGTTAGCCGATAGCGGATGGGAATTTTCCGTTATAGGCTATGTAGCCAGCCAGTCCGGTATGAAGCTGCAATAACAGAAGTTTGCCTTCCCCTATGCAGCGTTTATCGGGTTGCCGCGGCCAATAGCGGAAGTTTGCCTTCCGTTATCGGCTTAGGATAGGTGGATGGAGTATTCCAGGAGGGCACGCGAGTTTTCCCTTACGATTCCAAAACATCTGTTCTTGCCGCACCCACACACAACAAAGAAAAGGACGCCCGCGGATTCCGGTCCGCTGCGTCCTTTTCATGCTTCTTACATCGCCCTGTCGCTGCTGCTACTCTGCTTATCGAACAGGCCCCCCAAGGAACGGGCCAACACGGATACCAGTCCATGCTGCTGCCGCTCCTCCACCACATAGCGGGTGTCCTCATCCGGGCAGAGCAGAATGCCCAGCTGATGGTGCTCTCCCGCAAAAATTGCTCTCCCCGCAAAACGGCTCTCCCCCTGAAGGTTGAGAATCTCCAGCTTGCAATAGGCCGGGTTCTCCTGCAGGGCGGCATGGAGCCCTTCGCGGGTGCGGACGGGCAGCCCATTCACCTTGGCGAGGATCTCGCCGGTCCGGATGCCCAGCGCCTCCGCCGGACTGTCCGGCAGCACGGCGAGAATCTTCAGCCCGCGGCTGTCATGGACAAACCGGGGAGTCTCCTTGGTTTCCTCCCAGCGTCCCCACCACAGGATCCCTTCGTGGAGGGCGATGGTCAGCACCGCGGCCACCGGCAGGAACGCACCTACCCAATGGGACAGGAGAGCCAGACCGGTTACGGCCACCCCATAAAGCAGGAGCCGTCCCGAGGTTCTCCGGGCTTTGTCCTCCGGCAGTTGGGTCCACGTGGACTCCATAAAGCCCATAGCTACGGGCAAGGCCAGAATGGTCCAGCCTGAGGAGGCCAGACCGGAGCCGAACACCGGTGTCCACGGCAGCTGGAAGCCGCCGGATTGGGCCGGCACCAGCAGGAACAGAGCCACCGGCCAAAACGCATATAACTGAAAGCCGCCCATGACGCGGCCGCGCTTGCTCTCCGAGAACAACGGCGTCCGGGTCAGGCTTCCCTGATGGCGGACAAGCAGTGCCTCCGCCAGATGGAGCACCCCTGCCAAAGCCAGCAGCGCCGGTGTCTCCACTCCCTCCATCCACCGGTACAGCCACCCGAGGGCCGCCGTATCCGCCCCTTGGGGCAGCCAACCCATCACTGCATCGGCCAAGGCCAGGATGCCTGCGGCATATGCCAGACACAAAAACCGGAGCCGGAACAAAATCAGCACCGCCGATAAGGACCATAACAGCACCATAGCTTCCATCGTGAAGGCGGAGCCCAGTGCCGCCAGCACCAGGGACGCCCCCAGCCCGGCTGCCAACCCCCAAACCACCAATCTCCAGGCAACCCGGCCCATATAATGAAAGCGGGAATGGAACAGCTTGCGCTCCAGCCGGATCTGCCGTCTGTATTGAAGCAGAATCACCACCAGCCCCAGGTAATAGAAGGGATTCACCAAGAGCCCCAGCAGCGCTCTTCCCCAAGCGGACAACAGATTCAAAGCCAGGTCCATAACCGCATATCAGCTCCTTTACACAATCCCCCTCATGGAACTCTTGCAACAACCGCAAAAAAAGAGAAGGCGGGGAACCTACTCCCCTAGGCCGTGTTTGCAAACACGCCTTAACCTTCTCTTCATTCTACACGGACGCCGCTTTTTCCTGCCGGAGCCACTAATTTCCCTAATTATTCCATAGCGGCATCAAAGCTCACGGGCTCAGCAGCTGGATAGCCTCCTGCAGTTGAGCGTCATTGGCCGGGCTTTTCAGGAGAGTGATAATATCATTCTCCAGACTCTCCATCGTCGCAATGTTAGCCACACCGGTGGCAGGCAGGCTGCGGCTGCTCTGATACTGCTTCAGCGCTTCTGCCGTCTGCTGGCTGAAATAACCGTCCGTACGGCCCGGCTTGAAGCCCAGTCCCTCCAGCATCACCTGCAGCGACTTCACCTCATCGCTGTTAGCATCCGCCGCCAGCTCATTCTTCTTCGAGAAGGGCATCACGTGGTAATACGCAGGCTGGTCCACCTTCACGTCCGGCTCAATCCCCGTTTTGTGAATCCAGGTCCCCTTGGGCGTAAGCCACTTATAGGTGGTCATTTTAATATTGCTGCCGTCGCCCATTTCCTTCTCGAAGGTCATCTGGACGGTACCCTTGCCGAAGGTTTTTTCACCCACCAGCTTGCCCAGTCCCGTATCCTTGAACACGCCGGCCAAAATTTCCGAGGCGCTGGCGCTGCCGTTATTGATGAGCACCGCCACCGGAAGCTGCTTGGCCGCTGTGGTGCCGTTGGACAAGGTGGGCGCACGTTTGCCGTCCCGGTCCTCGATCTGCAGAATCGGCTTGCCCTTGGCCACGAAGTTCTCGGAGATATCCACTACAACCGGCAGGAGGCCGCCCGGATTATTCCGCACGTCGATGATCAGGGACTTCATACCCTTGGTTTCCAAGCGGGTGAGCTCCTCCTTGAAGCGCACAGCCGTATTGGTGGCAAACTGCCGGATTTCGATTTTGCCGACGGTATCGTTCACCATCTCTCCGTAAACCGTTTCGACGGGAATGTCATCCCGCACCACGATCACCTCGATGGCTTCCGTCAGCCCGCTGCGCACCACACCCAGCTTGGCCTGGGTCCCCTTGGGGCCGCGGATTTTGACCACCGCCTGGGTAAGGGTGAGTCCGTCCAACGACTCTCCGTTGACGGTCAGAATCACATCATTGGCCCGCAGGCCGGCCTTCTCGGCAGGAGAGCCCTTAATGGGGGACACAATGGTCACCTTGCCGCTCTCCAGGGATACCTCCGCTCCGATTCCCTGGAAGGAGGAATGGATGGTATCGTCAAACTGCTTGGCCTCTTCCGCATCCATATAGCTGGTGAACGGGTCCTCCAAAGCATTGACCATTCCGTGAATGGCCCCGTTCATCAGCTTGTCGTGTTCCACCTGGCTGAGATACTTGGAGCTGATCAGCTCGTATGTGGTGGAAAGCTTCTTCAGATCGTCCTTCGACAACCCTCCGCCGGGGGCGGTTGTAGACACCGCAGCCGAAGTCGCCTGCACGCCTGACTCCGGTGAGCCGACGATGGTAAGCGTGAGAATGCTGCTGGCAAACATGCCCAGCAGCACAAAGGTAAGAACTGCCCGTCCGCGAAACATCAAAACAAACCACCACCTTTTACGCTCTAGCCTGAAATAACCTGCTCTATGTCACGCTGTCCTTTGGATAGTATATGACAAGCGCATCCGGAATATAAAGCCTCTCCCGGAAATGTATCGCCTTCATTTGGAAAAAAAGTCTGCAAAAGCCTGCATCGTATGCAGGCTTTTGGGGAATTGCCATTTAAGTAAGGGGGTTACAGGCCCAAATACGGTCTCGGGTTGGTCGGGGTATCCCCGTTATCCTTCCGCACCTCAAAGTGCAGATGGTTCCCGGTGGAATCGCCGGTAGAGCCCACTTCTCCCACCTTGCCGCCGCGCTTCACGGAATCGCCTTCGCTGACGCTGATGGCGGACATATGGCCATACCAGGTAACCAGCCCATTGTTATGATCCACTACTACGGCATTGCCGTAGCCGCTGACCCAACTGGCCAGAATAACAGTTCCTTCATCGGCAGACAGCACCGGTGTACCCTTGGGCGCAGCGATGTCCATGCCTTTATGGAGCTTATTCACCTTCTTGATGGGATCAACCCGGTAGCCGAACTCCGAGCTGATGGTGCCGTTTATGGTCAAGGGCCATTGCAGCTTGCCGCCGGTATATACAGGCTTGGCTGCAGCCGTCGTGCCCTTCTTCTTGGCCTCTTCCTTGCGCTTCTCCTCCGCCAGCTTGGCATACAGGGCTTGCTTATCCTTCACCAGCTTCTCGGCGGCTGCTTCCGCCTCCTCGCTGATATGCTCCTGCTTTTGCTCCTCTTTGGTCAGACTGGCGATGGTGACTTCTTTTTGCTTCATATTCTTCTGAAGGGTCGCATAAATCGCCGACTTCTGGCTGTGCATATCGGTTACCTGAGCCAGCTGGGTTTTGATCTCCGCTTCCTTCTGGGTGATGGCTTCCTTATCCAATTCATTGGCATGGAGAATTTCCGTGTCCTTGCCTACAATGGTTCTGAGGTTCTGGAACCGGTCAATGAAGTCGCTAAAGCTGGTAGAGCTTAAGAGAACATCCAGATACGAGACGGAGCCGTTCATATACATCAGACGGACTCTGGATTCAAGCAGGCTTTTGCGGGAGGCTACACGCTCCTCCGCCTCCGCCTTCTGCTTGCCGGTTTCCGCCAGATTAAGATTGGTTTGGGCAATCTGCTGCTCCAGGGCCATGACCTGATTGCTCTGTTCGTCAATTTCCTTCTGGAGCTGGTCGATGCCTTTTTGCTCCTGCTTGATCTGCCCGCTGATAATGCTTTGTTTCTTTTCGGCATCGTCTTTTTCCTTCTGCCGGGCTTTCTCCTGCTGCGCAATCTGATCAATCTGCTTTTGAATCTCCAGCACTCCGGCATGCCCGCTCACAGGCACAAACACTAGGCTGGCGGCCGCCACAACGGCTATGAAAGGGACAAGAACACGTTTTTTCACCGACCGTTTTCCTCCTGAAACAACATAATTTAGGCCTTCAAATATTTGCGGACAGACAACAAACTTCCCCAGATGCCGATCCCGATGCCGATAGCAAGCAGGATCGCCGACAATTGCAGATGCACGTCATCAAAAGGCTTTAATTCCATCATCATCGTTTCGAGGCCGGAACGGCTGGAATCCACCAGCCGGTAGTAGCCGTACAGGAGCACACCTGCGGGAATGACCGAACCGATCACACCCAGAAGCGCCCCTTCTATAAAGAAAGGCCAGCGGATGAAGCCGTTGGTGGCGCCAACCAGCTTCATAATCTTGATCTCCCTGTCGCGGGCCATAATGGTCAGCTTAATGGTATTGGATATAAGGAACATCGCCGTTAAAGCCAGGCAGGCTACCAGAATCAGGCCGATATTGCGCACAATGCCGGTAATTCGGAACAGGGTGTCTACTGTGGATTTGCCGTAGTCCACCTTAACCATCGGTTTCGGATTCTTGGATTCGTTCAGAGCCACGATCCGGGCGGTCACATCCCCAACCTCCCTCGGTTCCTTGGCCGTCACCGTAAACGCGTCATTCAAGGGATTGTTCTCCCCGTCCATCCCCTCCAGGTACTGCTTGCCGGTTTCGCCCATACGCTCGCGCATCAAAGCGAGCCCCTCATCCTTGGAGATATAATCCACCTTGGCAACCCCCTCCAGCGCCTCCAGCTCGGAACGCAGCTTGGCGACACTTTCCTGGGCAATATTCACATCCAGAAACACCTTGATTTCAACCTTGGATTCGATTTGTGCGGACATGTGGTTGACATTAACAGCCAACAACAGGAAGATGCCCAGGATAAACAGGGAAATGGCGATGGAGCTGACTGAGGCGAAGGTCATCCAGCCGTTGCGGATGAGGCTTTTGCCCCCTTCCCGGAAGTGTCTGCCCAGGGTACTAATCTTCATAACCGTAATCCCCTCTCGCCTGGTCGCGGGCGATGAGGCCCTTCTCCACAGCGATGACCCGCTTGCGCATGGAGTTCACGATCTCTTTGTTGTGGGTCGCCATAATAATGGTGGTGCCCCGGTAGTTGATCTCTTCCATCAGCTTCATGATATCCCAGGAGGTATCCGGGTCCAGATTGCCCGTAGGTTCGTCGGCGATGATAACCGATGGGCTGTTGACAATGGCTCTGGCAATAGCCACCCGCTGCTGCTCTCCTCCCGACAGCTGGGTCGGCAGCGAATCTGCCTTGTCCCGCAGCTTGACCAGCTCCAGCACCTCCAGGGTGCGCTTCCTAATCAGCTTCTTGGGGGTTTCGATGACTTCCATGGCAAACGCGATATTTTCCGACACGGTCATCTTGGGCAGGAGCCGGAAGTCCTGGAAGATGACCCCGATATTCCGCCGCAAAAAAGGAATTTTCCGCGGTTTCAGCTTGGCAAGATTAAATCCGTTGACGAAAATCTGCCCCTTGGTGGGCTTTTCCTCGCGGTAAATCATCTTCATGAAGGTCGATTTGCCTGCGCCGGAAGGCCCCACCACGTATACGAACTCATTGCGGTCCACCTTGAGGTTGATGCCCCGTATGGCGTGTGTTCCGTCCGGATACGTTTTCCAGACGTCTTGCATTTCGATCACAGTATCACATCCACTCTTTCATAATGATCGGACAGCGCGCAGGTAACACAAATAGCCTGAAAACACAGTCAGCTTATTAAACTTCGACAGAAAAACCGTTATTCCTTTATCGCAGAAGCGATTTTCCGTAAGATTCCATGAAATGTACACTTTTCTGTGAAAATCCGGGAATTGTCTACGGGCGGAATTCGGCAGCCGCCTTTGGGACAGGGAGAACTAATTCGGCGGACACGCTCATATAGTGGTAGGAGAGGGCTTGGACTTCGGGCTGTTGCCTGCGGTGCAAACCTCTCACACAAACTCTTAGGGGGTGTCCCCATGTTAGCGGACAAACACAAGCGTGCAGCCGCGGCAGCCGGCGTGCTGGTGCTTCTGGCAGCCGGCGGCTTATGGGGAATCAGAACATACGGCTTGGATGGTCAAATGCCGCATGGCTTGGCCTTCGGCGGTATTCCCGTTGGCGGACAGCCGCTTGCCCGGGCGGAGCAGCTGCTGGAGGCCCACCTGACACAAACAGGCAGCTGGCGGCTCCGCTTTGCCTCGGAGGTGCCCGGCGCAGAGCAGACGTCCACCTTCGGCAGCACGGGGCTGCGCTGGGATGCCTCGGCACCCCGGCAGGCGCTGGCGGAGCTTCGGCAGGGCAGCCCCTTCCGCCGCGCCTGGCATAAATGGCAGCTCCGCAACCGTGACCTGCCTGTTGGAATGCTTTACGACGAAGGAGCCTATGCCGGATTCGTCAAACAAACCTGGACGGAGCTTCATGCCAAACAACCCACTCCGGCTAAAAGGATCATCACAGGGCAGGACAGGGTGGAGATCATTCCCGACATCCCGGTTCACCGGGTGGACGAGAAAAAACTGCTGGACAGCCTGTTGACCACGGACTGGCTCTCCATGTGGCGCGGACTGGCTCCGGAGCAGGAGGCGGCCAAAGCCGATCCCGTTGTCATTCCGGTGCCCCTCTCCGAAATACATGCTCAGGTCACCTATGATTCTCTGACCGGACAGGGCATAGAACGCAAAATCAACGAGTTCGCGACCACCATTCTTCCCGGAGGAGAAGGGCGCCTGCACAATATTGTCTCTGCGGCCAAAACCATTCAAGACCGGGTGCTTGCGCCGGGAGACATCTTCGATTACGCCCCGGTTATTGAAGAAACCAAAAGCCGCTTCGGCTTCCGGGAGGCTCCGGTCATCTATAACGGCAAGCTGGTGCCCGGAGTGGGCGGCGGGATCTGCCAGGTCTCCTCCACCTTGTACAACGCGGTGCTGCGGGCCGGGCTGGAGATTGTGGAACGGCGGAATCATTCCCTGCCGGTAAGCTATGTGCCGCTGGGACAGGATGCCACCTTCTCGGAGGGGTATATTAATTTCAGGTTCCGTAATAATACCGGCGCCCATCTTTTGATCCGCACTGTGACCGAATCCAACAAGCTGACGGTGAAGCTGTTCGGCACACTGCCCCAGAGCCAGTCCTTCGACATTGAGTCCGTCACCCTGGAGGAGCTGGAGGCCCCGGTCAAAACTGTCATCAACCCCACCCTCCGCATCGGCCAGCGTGAGGTGCTGCAGAAGGGCAAACCGGGATATGTGGTGGAGACGTACCGCACCAAGCGGGAAAACGGCACCATCCTCTCCCGGGAGCTCATATCCCGGGACCGTTACCAGCCCCAGCCGGCCCTGGTGGCAGTAGGCGGCAAAGCCGGTGAAGGCACGGGCTCCGGCGGCGAGGGCAAGGAGGGTATGCTGGAGGACGGGGTGGAAGGCCCCCGCTTCCGGTAGGCCTGGCTTGGCACCGGGCTGTCCGACAGCCCGCTTCTATGCTGGTCTTGGGGATAGGCCGTCCCCGGTCTGAGGTCCGATCCCCCTCTTCACTCCCGTCATATTACTCTGTTGGGGGCTTGGCGAGAATGTGACAGGTCACATGACTGCGGTTACTTCGTCCTCCACATATTGCCTGCTATACTAAGAATCAAGTTCTTCATCAAGAAAAGAAGCAGGGGATGCACATGTCAAAGGCCGATTTTTTCCAGCAGCTCCGGGCCCGTCTCCGCGGCTTGCCTCCGGAAGAGCAAGAGAACATTCTCGGCGTGTATGAGGATTTGTTCCGCCAGGCCGAAGCCGGCGGCAAAAGTGAAGAGGACATTATCCGGTCTTTGGGGTTTATACCCGTTCCTGTGGAGCAGCCGCCCCACATGCATAATCACCGGACCAATGCAGCCAACAGAGGGGGCTTGCGGCCTTACACTGCAGCCGTCGCGCTGCTGATGTTCAATCTGATTTTCGTACTGGCACCCTTTTTGACCATAGCCTTGCTGCTGTTCTCCTTTTCCCTGGTGGCCGTATTGTTTTCCTTCAGTTTGGTCTGGGTTATTATCGGAACGGGAATTCCCGCAACTGTGGATGTGCTGCTTCTGGAGATTTTCACCACCATGACATTAAGCGGGCTGGGAATTCTGCTGGGGGCTGCAATGTGGAAACTAAATATTGCCTACTGGTCTGTGGTCAAGCGCTATGTAGCCTTGAATCTTAGACTGGTCAGGGGGGATTAAGTATGAACTTGAGATGGAGTTTAAAGCAAATTGTCATGACGGCGCTGGCCTGTACGCTGATCGGGATCGGCGGGCTAATGCTCCTGTACCGGGTTGGTGTGATTGACAATGCCACAGTAGACCTGAATGTCCAAAAGGAGCTGGATGTGTCAACAGTCCAATCCTTCTCACTGCAGACGGATACGACTCCCATTACCGTGGTTTCCACCGCCGGCGATCAATTGCGGATCAAGCTGAGCGGCCGGGTCCGTGAAGCCGATGCGGAGTATGCCAACATTGAGCTGGATAACCGGAGTGGTGAAGTCAAAGCGGTAGCGCGCACCACCAAGAAGTTTTCCATCGGGATTGACGTGACCCAGTTGTTCCAGCTGTTCTCTAACAAATTGGAGGTAACCGTGGAGCTGCCGGAGAAGGTATACCGCAGCCTGGCCTTTACCACCGATACAGGGAGGATCACCCTGCCCGCTCTCCAAGCGGATACGCTGGAGCTGAAAGCCGACACCGGCGAGATTCGTCTGGACGGTTTCACCGGCAAAAGCCTTACTGCCCGGAGCGACACCGGCACTATGAGGCTGGACCACTTGTCCGCCAAGCTGTCGCTGCGGTCGGATACCGGACATATTATTGCCGGACTGGATGCCTTTCCGGCTGCTGCGGACCTGCAAACCGATACGGGGGATATCCGCCTGAACCTGGCGAAGGTGTTCCCGGCGGATGTGAATTTCGCCACAGATACCGGCCGGACCACCCTGCAGATTCCGTCGCAGGACCAGTTTACCGCCAAGCGGATGGAGAAACGCCGGCTGGAGGGCCAGCTGTCCGGCGGAGGCCCGCTGCTGCAGGCCCGTGCGGATACGGGAGATATTGAGCTTGTTGTAGAATAGTCATCCGTGCTTTTTTACCACATACACAAAAAAAGAAATCCCCGGCACTCCTTTTAAGGGAGCCCGGGGATTTTGTATTATTTGCTTTTTTCGGCGTATTCCTTGTGCCACTCCTGCAGCTGCTGCAATACCGCTTCCGCCCGCTCCACCGCAGCCGCCACCTGTGCGGAGGCTGTGCCGCCGTAGACATTCCGCGCGTTGACCACATGCTCCGGCTGGAGCACGGTGTAGATATCGTCGCCGAACAGTTTGGAGAAGCTGTGGTATTCGGACAGCTCCAGATCCAGCAGATATTTCTTATGCTCGATGCTGTACAGCACCAGCTTGCCGATGACTTCATGGGCTTGCCGGAAAGGCATTCCCTTGTTCACCAGATAATCGGCAATGTCGGTGGCATTGGAGAAGTCCTGGTTGACGGCCTGGCGCATCCGCTCCTTGTTCACCTTCATGGTGGAGATCATGGGAGCGAACAGCTGGAGGGCACCGTCCAGGGTTTTCACGGTATCCAGCATGCCTTCCTTGTCCTCCTGCATGTCCTTGTTATATGCCAGCGGCAGGGACTTCAGGACGGTCAGGAGACCCATCAGGTTGCCGTAGACCCGGCCGGTTTTGCCCCGGACCAGCTCCGGCACGTCGGGATTCTTCTTCTGCGGCATAATGCTGGAGCCGGTGCAGAAGGCGTCATCCAGCTCCACAAAGGCAAATTCATTGCTGGACCAGAGAATCAGCTCCTCGCTGAGCCGGGAAAGATGCATCATGATCAAGGAGGCGTTGCTCAGGAATTCCAGAATAAAGTCCCGGTCGCTTACGGCATCCAGACTGTTCTCATACACCCGCTCAAAACCCAGCCGTCCGGCCACAAAATGCCGGTCGATGGGGAAGGTGGTGCCCGCAAGGGCGCCTGCGCCAAGGGGCAGGGTGTTCACCCGCTTGTAGCTGTCGGTGAGACGCTCCGCATCCCGCTGGAACATGGAAACATACGCCATTAGATGATGGGCAAAAAGAATGGGTTGAGCCCGTTGCAGATGGGTATACCCGGGGACAATGGTATCCAGATTGGCCTTAGCCTGGCCAATCAGGGCCTCCTGCAGCTTCGCCAGCAGTCCGACAAAATGGACTACCCGCTTGCGCAGGTACAAATGCATGTCAGTCGCTACCTGGTCGTTGCGGCTGCGGCCGGTATGGAGCTTGCCGCCCACCGGTCCGATTTCGTCGATCAGCGCCTTTTCGATATTCATGTGGATGTCTTCGTCACCGATGGAGAATTCCTGCTCTCCGCGTTTAATCCGGTTGGAGACCAGATGAAGGCCATCCGTAATTTTCTCCACATCCGCCAGAGGCAAAATCCCGCATTTGCCGAGCATGGCAACATGGGCCAGGCTGCCTTGAATATCCTCCTCCGCCAGCTCCTTGTCGAAGGTAATGGAAGCTGTATATTCCTCCACCAGCTGATCCGTTTGTTTGGTAAAGCGTCCGCCCCACAATTTTGACACGCGCTTGCCCTCCTCTATCTGCTCTCGCAATCTTCGTTCTATTATACACAATAATCGGCAGTAATTCTCTGCAAGAAACGGACTGCCGAACCCTCCGGCAGCCCGTCCCTTTACCTGCATACGATTGGTTTATTTGGTTTGATCCACGCCGGAGGATACCTTCAACCGCAGCGCGTTCAGGCGGATAAAGCCGGTGGCGTCGTTCTGGTTGTAGGCTTGGGTCGGATCGGCCTCCATGGTGGCGATGTTCGGATTGTACAGACTTACCGGGCTCTTCACGCCGGCGCCGATCACATTGCCCTTGTACAGCTTCAGACGTACAGTTCCGGTGACATTCTTTTGGCTTTCGGACACCAGCGCCTGCAGCGCCAGACGCTCCGGTGCAAACCAGAAGCCGTTGTACACCAAGGAGGCGTATTTGGAAATCAGGGAGTCCCGCAGGTGCATCACATCGCGGTCCATAGTGATGGATTCCATCTTCCGGTGGGCGGTGAAGAGGATCGTACCGCCGGGGGTTTCATACACGCCGCGGCTCTTCATACCCACGAACCGGTTCTCCACCATGTCCACACGGCCGATGCCGTGTTTGCCGCCCAACTCGTTGAGCTTCTCCATGGCTTCCAGCGGGGTTACCGGCACGCCGTTAATGGCGGTGCAGTCGCCTTGGGCGAACTCCAGCTCCACATATTCGGGCTGGTCCGGCGCATCCTCGGGGGCTACACTCAGCACGAACATTCCCTTGTTGGATTCAGCGCTGGGATCAAACCAGGGATCCTCCAGAATGCCGCTTTCGAAGCTGATATGCAGCAGGTTGCGGTCTGTGGAGTAGGGTTTGGCTGCGGAAGCCTGCACGGGAATGCCGTGGGCTTCGGCATACGCGATCATCTCGGCGCGGCCCGGGAACTCTTCACGGAACTGCTCGGAACGCCACGGAGCGATGACCTCCAGCTCCGGAGCCAGGGCTGCCGCGGTCAGCTCGAAGCGGACCTGGTCATTGCCCTTGCCTGTGGCGCCGTGGGCGATGGCGGTTGCGCCTTCGGCACGGGCAATTTCCACCATCCGCTTGGCGATCAGCGGACGGGCGATGCTGGTGCCCAGAAGGTATTGTCCCTCATACAGGGCGCCTGCCTGGAACATGGGATAGATGAAGTCCTTGGCGAACTCGTCCCGCAGATCGTCGATGTATACCTTGGATGCTCCGGTAGCCAAAGCCTTGGCCTCCAGACCGTCCAGTTCATCCTTTTGGCCGATATCGGCTGTAAAGGTAATGATCTCCGCATCATAGGTGTGCTTCAGCCAGGCCAGGATCACCGAGGTATCCAGACCGCCGGAATACGCGAGAACAATTTTTTGCTTTGCCATGTTAAGTTGATGCTCCTCTCAATTCACGTTTACCCTCTATTGTACACGTTATCACATGATCGCTGCCATAATTGCTTTTTGTGCGTGAAGGCGGTTTTCCGCCTCGTCGAAAATCTGGGAGTTGGGTCCGTCGATGACTCCGGCACTGACCTCTTCGCCCCGGTGGGCGGGCAGACAGTGAAGGAACATATAATCCGGCTTGGCATACTTCACCAGCTCTTCATTCACTTGATACTCGGCGAAGGCCTTCTCCCGGATCTTCTGCTCTTCCTCAAAGCCCATGCTGGCCCACACATCGGTGTAGACAATATCCGCATCGGCAATGGCCTCACGGGTATCCCCGGTCACCAGTACGCTGCCGCCGGTGGAAGCCGCTACGGTCATGGAGCGTGCGGTCATCTCCGCATCCGGCAGATATCCTTCCGGCGCGGCAATGGCAAAGTGCATGCCGAACTTGGCTGCGCCCATCATCAGAGAGTGGGCCATATTGTTGCCGTCGCCGATAAAAGCGACCTTGAGGCCGGCCAGCTTGCCCTTTTGCTCCAGCACCGTTTGGTAATCCGCCATGGCCTGGCAGGGATGGGACCAGTCGGTTAGGGCGTTGATGACGGGAACAGAGGCATACTTGGCCAAGTCCGTCAGGGTGGTGTGGGCGAAGGTCCGGATCATAATACCGTCCACATAACGGGACAGCACCTGGGCCGTGTCCGCAATGGGCTCGCCCCGGCCGATCTGCAGATCATTGCGGCTCAAGAACAGCGGGTGTCCACCCAACTGGTACATGCCCACCTCGAAGGATACCCGGGTCCGGGTGGAGGATTTTTCGAAGATCATCCCCAGTGTTTTGCCCTTCAAGGGCTGGTAAACCTCGCCTGCCTTCTGCTTGCGCTTCAGCTCGATGGCGTAATCCAACAGATACTGCAATTCCTCAGTGGTGAAATCCTCCAGGTCCAGGAAGTCCCGGCCCTTGAGCTGTAACTCTTCATTTTGCTCTACAAACTGCGCCATGAATGGATTATGCCCCTCTCCCGTATAAAATAAAGGCTAACGCGCACCGCATTTTCCGTTCCGCGATGCGGCCCCGTTTCCTCATAACTTTTACTTCGCTACGCCTGCCGCCTTCTTCGCCCCATGTTCAGCCAGCACCCGGCAGATGACGGCAATGCCTTCATCCAGCTCTTCCTTGGTGACCAGCAGGTTCGGCAGCAGTCGCACCACATTGGGGCCTGCCGGCACAACCAGCACTCCTGCGTGGTGAATGTCGGCGATTACGGCTGCCACCGGCTCGGTACAGACCACGCCGATGATAAGCCCCAAACCCCGGACCTCCTTCACCAACGGATTGCCTTTCGTGCCTTCCGTCAGCTTGGCAAGGGCGTAATGGCCCATCTCGGCAGCATGCTCCGGCAGCTTTTGGCCGAGAATGATTTCCAGCGTTGCGATGGCTGCAGCCGACACCAGCGGCGTTCCGCCGAAGGTGGAGGCATGCGCCCCTGCTGTGAAGGCGTCACGCAGCTTGGCCTTGCCCAGCATCGCCCCCATGGGGAGCCCTGCGGCAATTCCCTTAGCCAGGGTAAAAATATCCGGTTCGATTCCGTAATGCTCATACGCAAACAGCTTGCCGGTCCGGCCCATGCCGGTCTGCACCTCGTCGACAATCAGGAGCAGGTCATGCTCCTTGCAGAGCCTCACGATTTCGTCGATAAAGCTTTGCTCCGCCGTAATCACGCCGCCCTCGGCCTGGACCATCTCCAGCATGATGGCACAGGTTTTGTCCGTGATGCAGGAGGAGAGCGCCGCCGCATCATTAAACGGGGCATAGACGAAGCCTTCGGGCAGCGGATGGAAGCCTTCCTTGACCTTGTCCTGTCCGGTAGCCGTCAGCGTAGCCAGGGTGCGCCCGTGGAAGGATTGGTGGAAGGTAATGATCTCATAGCGGTTTTTGCCCAAAATTTTGCTGTTGTAGCGGCGGGCCAGCTTAATGGCCGCCTCGTTGGCCTCCGCTCCGCTGTTGCAGAAGAACACGTTGTCGGCGCAGCTGTTGTCCACCAGCATCCGGGCCAGCTTCTCCTGATTCTCCGAATAAAACAGATTGCTCACATGCCACAGCTGATCCAGCTGAGCAGTGATCCGCTCCGCTACCTGCTTGGGGGCATGCCCCAGACTGGTTACGGCCAGCCCGCTCATCAGATCCAGATACTCCTTGCCCTCCGAGTCCCACAGCCGGCTGCCCTCCCCCTTGACCATAGTAATGGGATAACGGGCATACGATGGAAAAATGGCACTTTCCTGATTGCTCACGTCACTCACTCTCCTTTCGCCTGAAAACGGAATGTGTATGGGTTAAATCCGGTTGTACTGTTTTGGAACAAGCTTAACGCACGATCCGCGTGCCCGCCGATCCTTCCGCCACCGCCTGCCGGAGAATGCCCGGTGCGGCTCCGTTGACGATCAGAACCTCCTGCACCTCGCCCTGGATACATTCCATAGCGGCCCGAACCTTGGGGATCATGCCCCCATAAATTTCGCCGGAAGCAATCATGGCCTCAATCTCGGCTACGGTCACTACGGGAAGCACCCGTTTAACTCCTTCGCCATCCGTCTGCAGGATACCGGGCACGTCTGTCACCACCACCAGACGGGAAACCCCCAGCTGCGAGGCTACCGCTCCCGCTGCCGTGTCCGCGTTGATATTATAGCGTTGAGCCCCGTCTTTTCCAAGACCGACGGGAGCAATAACAGGGACATACCCCATATCCGCAAGACTTTGGATCAGCTGCGCATTCACCCGGGTGACGTTGCCCACTAAACCCACCTCGTGGGCATTTGGCACAGGCTCCGCTTCAATCAGCCGCCCGTCTGCGCCGGAGAGGCCTACCGCCTTGGCGCCGGACAATTGGATCCGCCGGACGATTTCCTTGTTGATTTTGCCCGCCAAAACCATCTCCACTACATCCAGCACCGCTTCGCTGGTTTTGCGCAGGCCTCCGACGAATTCCGACTCAATGCCCAGCCGGTTCAAGGTTTCGGAGATAGCCGGGCCGCCGCCGTGTACGATCACGGGCACAAAACCTTCCTCCGCCAGCTCCCTCATCTCCCGGAAGAAATCCTCCGGCAGAGCTGCCAGGGTGCTCCCCCCGCACTTGATCACGTAGGCCGAAGCCGTCCGCTGCTGCTGATTGCTAATTTGCGTCACCTGTGTTGCGCCTCCTGTTCCGGTTTGGGCTTTAGTATCGGTTTATGAGACTGGCCTTGCAGCCTTTATCTACGTCCGGTATGCCGCATTGATCCGCACATATTCATAGCTGAGGTCACAGCCCCACGCTGTGGCGGTTTCCCGGCCCATATGCAGATTCACGTATATCTGAACCAGGTCTCCCCGCAGGTAGACAAGAGCCTTCTCTTCATCGAATTTCACCGGCCGGGATTGCTCCAGCGTCACCAGATCGCCGATGCGGATATCCACGGTTTCCGTATTCACCGGGTATCCGGCTCTACCGACGGCGGCAATAATCCGGCCCCAGTTGGCATCCGCGCCGAAGCAGGCGGATTTCACCAGGGAGGAACCGATGACGGTTTTGGCAATGGCCCGCGCCGCCTCCAGGGATTCGGCACCCGCCACGTTCACCTCGATGAGCTTGGTAGCCCCTTCCCCGTCACGGGCAATGGCCTTGGCCAAATATTCGCCCACATACCGGAAGCCCTCGGCGAATGCCTCATAGTCTGGATGCGTCTCGGTCAGTTCTCCGCCGCCGGCCAGTCCGCTTGCCATAGCCACCACCATATCGTTGGTGCTGGTATCGCCGTCTACTGTAATCATGTTGAAAGTGGTATCCGTCACACTGCCCAGCAGCTTCTGGAGGCCTTCGGCACTGATCTTGGCGTCGGTGGTGATAAAGCCCAGCATGGTGGCCATGTTGGGATGGATCATCCCGGAGCCTTTGGCCGCCCCGGCAATATGCACCGTCTCTCCGCCTACGTTCACTTGGACACAAACCAGCTTCTGCGCCAGATCCGTGGTCATAATCGCCTGGCAGAAATCCTCGCTGCCGTCTGCTTTCAACACCTCCGGCAATCCGGCAATTCCCTTGCGGACCTTCTCCATAGGCAGCGGCTCGCCGATAACTCCGGTGGAGGTTACCCCGGCCAGCTCCTCGGCCACACCGAAGGCCTTGGCAGCCAGCGCCCGCATTTCGTAAGCGTCGGCTTCCCCTTGTTCGCCGGTGCAGGCATTGGCATTGCCGCTGTTGACCAGCATGACTTGTAGCTTGCCGCCGTGGCCAATGCTCTCCCGGGTTACCGCAAGCGGCGCCGCCTGGAACTGGTTCAAGGTATACACACCAGCCGCTGCTGCAGGCACCTGGCACACAATGACGCCAAGGTCATAACGCTCCGTCTTCTTCAGGCCGCAATGCAGCCCGGCTGCCTTAAATCCCTGGGGCGTGGTAATGCCCCCGCCTTCCACTACGGCAAACCGCTTCGTCATGTGATTCATCCTCTCCTGTAATAACATGGTCCTTAGCCGGAGGCCGGATATGTTATGAAAGCCTCAAATTTGGTGCAACCAATTTGAGGGTCATCTTTGCTTTTCATTCGCTCTTTATACGTCACTTTTGCATTTCATTAGCTCTTTATACTTACGGATACACCGGCGTAAACGCCAAACCCTCGCCTTCGTCCCAGCCCAGCATCAGATTCAGGTTCTGCACCGCCTGGCCCGCTGCGCCCTTCATCAGGTTATCGATCACCGACAGAATCGTAATGCGGCCTGTCCGCTCATCCACGGCAAAGCCGATGTCGCAATAATTGGAGCCCCATACTTCCTTGGTGGCGGGCCATTTGCCTTTGTCACGGATGCGCACGAAACGCCGTCCTTCATAATACTCCCGATACAGCTTGATAAAATCCTCTTCCGTATGCGTCCCTTGCACGGTAGCATACATGGTGCTCAGAATACCGCGGGTCATCGGAGTTAAGTGGGTGGAGAAGGTAACCGCTACATCCCGTCCGGCAATCCTGCCCAACGTCTGCTCAATTTCGGGAATATGCTGATGTTTGTTCAGCTTATACGGAGCCAGATTTTCGTTAATCTCCGCATAATGCACCGATAACCCCAGTCCGCGCCCTGCACCCGACACACCGGACTTGGCATCAATAATAATGGTAGCCGGGTCAATCCAGCCAGCCTCTACCGCTGGGATCAGCCCCAGCAGAGTAGCAGTCGGATAACAGCCCGGGTTGGAGATAAAGGGTTTACCCGGCACCTCTGCGCCAAAAACCTCCGCCAGGCCATATACAGCCTCATCCAGATAAGCCTGTGCCGCCGGCTCTTTTTTGTACCACTTACTGTAATCATCAGGACTCTTCAGCCGGAAATCCCCCGACAAGTCGATAACCTTAAGTCCAGCCTCCAGCAGCTGCGGCGCCAGCTTGGCGCTAACACCGGAGGGAGTGGCGGTAAACACCACATCCGCCTTTTCCTTCATCTGCGCTACATCCACACCGTCCAGATCCTCCACCATAATCTGATTCAGGTGGGGATACCCGTCAGCAATGGGCACGCCGGAGCTGGAGGAGGAAATCACCGAGGTGATCTCCACGTGGGGGTGCTGCAGCAGCAGCCGGATCAGCTCCACTCCGCCGTATCCGGTAGAACCGACAATGGCAACCCTGCATTTGGTTTGCGTCATTCGAATCCCTTCCTTTCCGCCGTCCAAAAAGATATGTATTATTATACGTTTCACGGTATAAAAATTCAATGTATTTTTCTTGACCTTCTCCGGCGGTGCTGAGGCCGTGTCTGAAAACTCGTTGAGGGCATCTTTCACTGCCTTTTCCCCCCTTGCTTCGTCACTTCCGCTTGACGTACCCCCGGTACGCCTTCGCGAAAGTTCCTTGTTATGGACGAAAATTCCGTAAAATCTGCTCCCCTCGGAGTTTTCAGACACGCCCTAGGTCTCCAGCTTAAAGCCCTTGCCCAGAACCTCTCGGGTTTCACTGATAATAATGAAGGCGGTCGGGTCCACATCCCGGACCAGCTCCTTCAGCCGCGAAACCTCATTCTGGCTGACCACCACCATCAGCACCGTCCGCTCAGCGCCGGTATATCCGCCGGCTCCGTTTAAACGGGTCAAGCCACGGTCCAGATCATGGAGCACCGCTTCGGCAATAGCCTCCGTCTCGTCGGAGATGATATACGCCACCTTGGCGTAATTAAAGCCCAGTTGCACCACATCAATGGTTTTGCTGGTTACATACAGCCCGATCAGGGCGAACAAGGCTTTTTCCGCATCGAATACCAAACCAGCAGTCAGAATCACCAGCCCGTCCAGCATGGCAACCGCAATCCCCAGACTGATTCCGGTAAGACGGTGGAGCAGCTGCGCCGCCAGGTCCAAACCTCCCGTTGAGCCCCGCCCGCGGAAAACAATCCCCAGCCCCACGCCGATTCCGATGCCTCCATAGATCGTCGCCAGGAGCAGATTATCCGTGAGCGGCTCACCGTTTTGGGTCAACAGCACAAATAGCGGCAGCACAAAGGAGCCTACTGCCGTTTTCAGCCCAAATTGCTTGCCCAGTAAGAACAATCCCAGCAAAAACAAGGGGATGTTCAGGGCCCACTGGACCAGCGCCGGCTGGAAGCCAAACAGCTCCAGGGTAATGACGGAGATGCCCGTCACACCGCCGGAGGCCACCTGATTGGGTTTCAGGCAATAGTTGAAGCTGAGGGCGATAATCAAGGAACCCAGCAGCAGCAGGCCATACTCCAGCATATAATGGGCCGCGGTGCCCTTCCGGGGCGAAAAGGATGCTCTTCTGGCGGGAAGTCTGCGTACTCTGGACGTTTCCTCCCGCGTCCCCTCCTTCCGGTGATGGTTGTTATATTCGTTTGTGGACATGCCTTCCCCTGCCTCCTGTGATCATGCTTTCTCGCAAAAAAATCCTACACCGCCCGCCACCCCCTGTCGGTTCGGGTTCGGACTTGATGTAGGATTCTTTTCCTGACAACTTACATATTATCGCTGTCGTTTTTGGTGTTGATTTGGCCCCGCAGATAAGCATCGATCAGGAAATCAATTTCCCCGTCCATCACCGATCCGATATTGCCGGATTCAGCCCCGGTCCGGTGATCCTTGACCATGCTGTAGGGGTGGAATACGTAGGAGCGGATTTGGCTGCCCCAGGCAATATCCATCTGCACCCCGCGGATCTCAGCCAGCTGCTGCTGCTGCTCCTCAATCTTCTTCTCGTAGAGCTTGGAGCGGAGCATGGTCATACAGCGTTCTCTGTTCTGAATCTGCGAGCGCTCCGTCTGGCAGGAGACCACGATGCCCGTAGGCACGTGAGTAATCCGCACCGCGGACTCCGTTTTGTTAATGTGCTGGCCGCCCGCACCGCTGGAGCGGTAGGTATCCACATTCAGATCCTCGGGACGGATCTCGATCTCAATGGAATCATCAATCTCCGGCATCACATCACAGGAGACAAAGGAGGTATGGCGCCGGCCCGAAGCGTCGAAGGGAGAAATCCGCACCAACCGGTGGACACCCTTCTCCGCCTTGAGATAGCCGTAAGCATTGAAGCCCTTGAAGAGAAGCGTAACACTCTTCACACCCGCTTCATCACCGGGAAGATAATCCACAACCTCAACCTTGAAGCCCCGCTTCTCGCCCCAACGGCGGTACATACGCAGAAGCATATCCGCCCAATCCTGAGATTCGGTGCCGCCTGCACCGGGGTGAAGCTCCAGGTAGGCGTTCAGCTTATCGTAAGGCTGGTTCAACAGAAGCTGCAGCTCGTATTCATCCAGCTTCTTCATGAGAGCCGCAACGCCGGTTCCCAATTCCGCAGCCAGACTATCGTCCTGCTCTTCCTCCACCAGCTCCCGGGTCAGCTCCAAATCCTCGTACTGGGTGCTCAGCTCGGTGAATTCCTCCACCACCGCTTTAATGGCATTCAGCTCGCCGATAATCTTCTGTGCCCGTTCATTGTCGTCCCAGAAATCGGGAGCCGTCATCTTTTCCTCATAGTCCGAAATTTGCTCTTGCTTCAGATCTAAGTCAAAGAGACCCCCTAAGTTGCTGTAGTCGCTTCGCGTTGGCGCGAAGGTCTTGCTTCACGGATACGTCTAATTCGAACATGTTCAGCATCACCTCGTTGAAATCTTGGAACCGCGGGCCGACCGAGCCGCCGACCTGCCGCCTGATTTCGGCTTGGGCTCAGGCTTAGGGACGACGGCTTAAGGAGGCTCACTATTCTATGCGCCCGTGGCACATTTTGTATTTCTTCCCGCTGCCGCAAGGGCATGGATCGTTGCGTCCGACGGCGGTGGCATTGCGCGTCTTCGGCTTCTTAGGGCCCGCTTCCGCCTTCGTGTCGACGGCTTGGCCTTCGGCGACCGCTTCGCGCTTGGGCGCGGCCTGCACTTGCGCCTTCGTAATATACAACGCCACTTCTTCCTCGATCCGTTCGATCATGGCGAGGAACATGTTGTGGCCCTCGACCTGGTATTCTCTAAGCGGATCG
>JAEWMH010000111.1 GCA_023393235.1 Bacillota bacterium
AAGGTGACCCGCTGAAGGAAGAAAACGGCGGGGACTTCCGTATCGTAGACAGCTCCAACAATGTCATTTTGACCCTAAATTACACCCGGAACAATCCGTTGGCTTTCTATAGGGGAAATTTCCCCAAGTCGACAACCCAATTTACGAATCCGCTTACCTGGTATGCAGTAGAGGCTTTATTTAACCAGGAAACCAATCAGGTTACCCTCACCATGAAGGATAAGAGCACGGGCGTAACGGAAGAACATATTATGCCTCTTGATGATATTGTATTCGATGGTTTTATTAATGCTATCCGGTTGGTAGGTGTCCGTACGGCGGGCAATAATATTACGTGGAACACCTATCTGGACAATGTGGGCGTGTACAATGTGCCTATTGCAGAAAACTGGATCATCAAGACCAACAAGCTTCCATATAAAACCGTTTATGTGAATGACAGTACGGAAGATGTAAGTTCCATCGGTATGCCTCAGCAGATTAAGGTCACACTGGCCAATAAACAGACCGCTACGGTCAACATTACTCAGTGGACTGCAGATGGGAAAGCATGGAACCCGGAAGTTCCAGGTATTTATAAATTTAAAGGCACCATTCAAACAGGTACGGATTCCCATAATGGGCTGGACCGCAAAGCAGTGCAATATGTGTATAATCGGCTGAAGCCGCCAGTCAACCAGCGTCAAACGGAATGGTTGGATAGAGGTGTGGTGGCATTGAAGGCGGAGGAAGGGATATTTGTAAGCTGGAGGCTGTTGGCTGACGAATATGCCTCCGATGTTACCTTCAACCTGTACCGTAATGGAGTAAAATTGAATAGTACACCTCTGGCCGTAACGAACTTTGCTGATGTAGGAGGAGTACCGGGCGATATTTATAAGGTGGAGACCTTGGTCAACGGGATTTCGTCCATGGCGGATGAGGCAGTGGCATTGGAACAGGATTATCTGTCTATTCCCCTGCAGCGCCCCGAGGGTGGAACCACCGCTAGTGGCAGTTACACGTATCATGCCAATGATGCAGGTGTAGGTGACTTGGATGGAGACGGGCAGTATGAGGTTATTATCAAATGGTATCCGTCCAATGCCATTGACAGCTCCCAGTCGGCTATGACTGGTCCAACCATTTTTGATGCTTATAAGCTGGATGGAACGTTAATGTGGCGTATGGATATGGGGCTTAACCTGACCTCCGGCGCCCATTACCATCAATTTATCTTGGCGGACTTTAATGGGGACGGCAAGAGCGAAATGATGATCAAAACGGCCGATGCCACAACAGTATATGGTGTGACAGACGGCGTTCACGACCCCAATAAGATTATCAGCATCATCGGTAATCCCGAAGATAACGGGAAGTGGGTCAATGCGCAAGGCCATGTATTAGGCGGACCAGAGTATATGTCCGTATTTAACGGAGAAACGGGAGAAGCCATCGACACCCTCGATTATGCATTCCCTGTAGGGGATGACGGCGGTCTGTCCTGGGGCGACACATGGTTTAACCGTTCCGACCGATTCCTGGCAGGTTTGGCCTACCTGGATGGAGTCAAGCCCAGTGCCGTATTTGGCAGAGGCTACTACGAAAGAACGACCTTTGTGGCCTATAGTCTGGTAAATGGCAAGCTAATGCAGAATTGGACCTTTGACTCCAAGGCGGAGGGCAGAGGCAGCGGTCTCGGATATCACAGTCTGGCTACTGCCGACGTGGACAATGATGGTAAGGATGAGATTATTGCAGGTTCTCTGACCCTCGATCATGACGGCAAGATTCTCTATGCAATGGACGGATCTGATCAGCGGGAGCTGGGTTCTCACGGTGATGCTCTCCATGTGGGCTCTTTTGATCCTGACCGTGAAGGGCTTCAGGTTTATGGCGTCCATGAGGTTCCGGCCGTTGCGTCGATGGAGTACCATGATGCCGCAACCGGTGAAACCTTCGCCGCTTATTATGCAGCTAAGGATACAGGAAGAGGGCTGGCCGCCAATATTACCTCCTCGCCGGGCTACGAATATTGGGGAGTAGCGGGAACTACACCGGAAACAGGAGGGGCCATCTATAATGTCCAAGGCGGATATGAGAACCCCAGCTATCGGGATGCAGGACTGTCTGTAAACTTTGCCCTATACTGGGATGGAGATCTGCTGCATGAGCTGCTGAACGGGATCACCGATGACAATGGTGCCGTCGTTGGCGGAACGACCATTGACAAGTACAACGAAACCACTGGAAAATCGGAGCTGCTGAAAACATTCCAAGAGGTTGTCAGCAACAACGGAACCAAAGGCACCCCCAGTCTGCAGGCAGATATTCTAGGAGACTGGCGGGAAGAGGTTATTCTTCCCACAGCAGACAGCTCGGAGCTGCGGATTTTCAGTACCACAATTCCTACCGAATACAGATTGTATACACTCATGCATGACCCGGTCTACCGGAATGCTATCGGCTGGCAGAATACGGCTTACAATCAACCTCCTCATATTGGATTCTATTTGGGTGAAGATATCAGGGACATGGTATTGGCAAAGGGCTTGAAGGCGCCTGATGTAACGTATACCAATAAACCGGTAACTCCAGGCACTGATCCGGACTCTACACCGGGGACTTCTGCTCCAGGCGGCTCCATCCCCACTCCGTCTGTACCAGTTAACACCGATGGCTCCGTCTCTGTCACCCTGACAGGTAAGTACAACGAAACGGCTCAACGCCAGGAAGCGGCGCTTTCCCTGACTGCGCTGCAGGAAGTGCTGGGTAAGGCAGCGGCTGGCACCGACGGGATCAAAAAAGTGACGCTGAAGCTGGACGGTGCCGCCGGCGCATATCTGGTGCAGCTGCCTTTGGAGGCGTTGCGTGGGGCTGGCAGCAAGCATGAGCTCACCCTAGTCAGCAGTGCAGGCGAGGTGACGCTGCCTTCCTCCATGCTGAGCACCTTGGAGCTGAAGGCCGGCACTACTGTTGCCGTCTCCTTGACCGTTGGGAAGCCGGAGCATGCAGCGGACAAGAAGGTCATCGATGTATCGCTCCTTCTGGACGGCAAAGCTGCTGCGTGGAGCAATGCGGGAGCGCCTGTGCAGGTCGCCATTCCGTATCAGCCTGCAGCAGGCGAGGATGCGGAGAAGCTGTCCGTCACCTATGTATCTGCTTCCGGTGAGCGGATTCCGATATATAACGGCCGCTTCGATGCCAAGAAGGGTGCGGTGGTATTCACCACCTCCCACTTCAGCAAATATGCGGTTACCTATACGCCCAAAACCTTTAAGGATTTGGAAAATTACACCTGGTCCAAGCAGGCCGTTGAGGTGCTGGCTTCCAAGGGAATTATCAACGGCACCAGCGATACGCTGCAAACCTATGATCCGGCCAAGTCGGTAACCCGCGCTGACTACACAGTATTGCTGGTCAAAACACTGGGACTCACAGCGGAAACATCGGACAACTTTAAGGATGTGGCCGCCGGGGACTATTATGCCGATGCAGTAGCAGTTGCCAAAAAGCTGGGCATCGCCCAAGGCGGGGAGGATGGCAGCTTTCATCCCCAGGCTCCCGTCACCCGGCAGGACATGATGGCCCTGACCGTGAGAGCCCTACAGGCTGCCGGTTATTCCCTCAGCGGTACAGCCAACGCGCTGGATGCTTTTGCCGACAAAGCGGATGTAGCGGCTTATGCCCATGACGCGGCAGCGACTTTGGTTTCCGCCAAGCTCATTGACGGCTACAATGGGCAAATTCATCCTTTGGGTCAAGCGACCCGGGCGGAAACCGCCGTGTTCATGTACCGGATTTATATGCTGCAATAGTTCATCAACCCAACAAAACCGTCCGTCTGCCGTACGTTTGTGCGAAGGCGGGCGGTTTTTTGGCTTCCTCCGGCGGCTAACGGAACTTAGAGGCGCTTAGAAGCTACAATCGGCGTTGATTGCATTTTAACGGAACTCAGCGACTGTTAGAGCAGGTTTGTGCCGCTTAAGTCCACCCCAAGCTCGCGTAAGGGTGTCTGAATTCCGTTAGGATGCGGGCAGGCGGTTTTTCGGCGTTTAAGGGTCGCTTATTTCCGTTAGCGGCCCAAGACCCGGCAAGTTGTGCGAAGCCGCCTAGCCCCGATTCGGAGAACAACCGACTCCTTGACGCCACTTCACACGCAAGGGATAATGAGGATATTCAAATAGAACGAGTTATTTTCCGGAAGAAGGAAGGTTGGTTTATGAAAATGACCATCAAGGATTTTGCGTTGTCGGACACTGCTGCTGTGATCCGCAAGCGGGTATCCGTCCGCAACTATGCGGCGCGTCCAATTAACGAGGAAGACTACGAGGCGATTGCCCAGTATGCGGCTGATCCAAGCCGGCTCACCGGACCCTTCGGCGGCATCACACGACTGGATTTGGTGAAGGTTACCGGCGCCGTTTCGGAGAAGGGGATCAAGCTGGGAACCTACGGGATGATCAAAAATCCCCAGGCGTATCTGGTGGGTGTGATTCCGAAGGATAACAAAACCGCACTGCTGGATTTTGGCTACGCCTTCGAGAAGCTGGTGCTCTTCCTGACCGATAGGGGAATCGGCACATGCTGGATGGGCGGCACCTTCAACCGCAATTCCTTCGGCAGGGAAATCAATCTGGCCGACCATGAAACCATCCCTTGCATCACGCCTATCGGCTACCCGCAGGGAAAGGAAGGTTTGCTCAGGTCCGCCATGCGGACACTGGTGAAGGCCGACAACAAAAAGGGCTGGAGCGAGCTGTTTTGTGACGGCGCCTTTGGCCGTCCCCTGGAGGAGAAGGCCGCAGGAGTCTTTGCCCTGCCGGTGGAGATGGTCCGTCTGGGGCCTTCCGCTTCCAACAAGCAGCCCTGGCGGCTGGTGCTGTCTGAGGACCGGACGGCTGTCCATCTGTACCTGGCGCATACACCGAATTACAGTGAGGTGATGCAGCTAACGGATATGGGCATTGCCATGAGCCATTTTGAGCTGGGCTGCGGCGCGGCGGGCGTGGACGGAGCTTGGGTACAGCGCGACCCAGGGCTGGCATTGCCTGATGCCCGGACGGAATATATCGCCAGTTGGGTGGTTAAGGCCTAACCGGCAGCATCACCAAAAGCCCTCTCCCGTTACAAAGGGAAAGGGCTTTTATCTGTGTCCGCCTAAGGCTTCAGCAGCACCTTAATCGCGTGATCCTCTTTTTTATCGAAAATATGGTATCCATGCTCCGCCTCCGTCAAGGGAAGAGTATGCGAGATAATATCCGTGGGGTCGAAAACCTCCTCCTTAATCTGCCGGTACAGCTCCGGCAGGAAGTGGATCACCGGCGCCTGACCCATACGAAGCGTAATATTGCGGGTGAACAGATCCCCAAAGGGAAAGGCATTGTAATTCATGCCGTAAACTCCGGTAACCTGAATCGTGCCGCCTTTGCGCACCAGCTTGGTGGCCATCCGGAACGCACCCAGGCCTCCGCCTTGAATCTTCAGGAGAGTTTCCACTACCTCCAGCACCGTTTTTTCCGCGTCCAGCCCCACACAGTCTATGACCACATCCGCTCCGCCTCCGGTAATCTCCTCCAGATGCCCAAGCAAATTATCCATGGTTTTGAAGTTGAAGGTCTCGACCTTGTTGGTGCGCCGTGCATGCTCCAACCGGTAATTCACGTGGTCCACAGAAATGACCCGCTTAGCTCCCTTTTGCCAGGCAAACTTTTGCGCCAAAAGCCCCACCGGCCCGCATCCCAGAATGATAACGGTGTCCCCGTCCTTCACCCCGGCGTTCACCACACTCCAATAGGCCGTGGGAACAATATCGGAGAGGAACAGCAGCTTTTCATCCGGCAGCTCGGCATCCTCCGGCACCTTAAACGGAATAAAGTTGGCGTAAGGAACACGCATATATTCCGCCTGTCCGCCCGGATAACCGCCGTAGGTTTCACTGTAGCCGAAATATCCTCCGGTGTCCCCATGCAGGAAGGGATTGCTCTGGTCGCACTGGCTTTCCAACTGATGGGTGCAATACCAGCACTGACCGCAGGACACATTGAAGGGAATAATGACCCGGTCGCCTTTTTTGACGCTGGTTACCTCCCGGCCAACCTCCTCCACAATCCCCATCGGCTCGTGGCCGATAACAAAGTCCTTGGGGGTATTGGGGATTTCTCCATTAAAAAGGTGGAGATCGGAGCCGCAGATGCTGGTGGTTGTAATGCGGACAAGGATATCGTCGGGCTTTTGCAGCGTGGGATCGGCGACCTCCCGGACCTTGACCTGGCGCATGCCCTGGTAAGTCAAAGCTTTCATTCGTTTCGTCCTCCTTTGATCAACATTTTGGTTAGCATTTCCAAAGAGCCAGACCCATATGCCAAAAATGGATAACGGATTCATCTCTTTTTATCCAAGTTCACCTTTTTGTCCAGAAGCTTTGCAGAATCCCTCGAAAATCCGTCAAAAATGATTGATTTTCCAAACGGCCCGCCCCATAATGAAACCCGAACAGGATGAAACAGGAGGAAGAGCAATGACGTTTATTGAGACCAGAATCAAGGATCTTCATGCGCATTTTCCCACACTGCACGCCCCGCAGGATCTGGATGCATTCTGGACGGATGTGTTGGCGGAAACAAGGGAAACTCCCTTGTCCGGTACCCGCCAGGCGATGGCTACGCCGCTTGAGGGAGTAGCTGCTTACGATGTTGTTTACAACGGGATTGACGGCACCCCCATTCACGGGATTTATCTGGTGCCTGAATTTTTGGGGAAGGACCGGTATCCCTGTGTTGTGTATTACCACGGGTATACCGGAAGCCGCGGAATGCCTGAGCATTTTGCCCATTATCTATTGGCCGGGCTGGCGGTATTCTCCATTGATATCCGCGGCCAAGGCGGCGAAACCGGCGATCTGGCCCCTCTTGAAGGCGGCAAAACCAGAGGCTGGGTGACCCGCGGCATCACCGATCCACACAAAAGCTATTACAAATCCTACATTACTGACGCCATCCGTGCGGTGGATTGGGTGCTGGAGCAGCCGGAAATCGATCCTGCACGTGTAGGGGTAGCCGGAGGAAGCCAAGGCGGGGGCCTTGCTCTCATCGTCAGTGCCGTTGGCTGCAGACATAGCTTTGCCGTGGCGGATATCCCGAATTTGTGCTATCTGGATTGGGCCGTCTTCAACACCACCGGCTCCTTGTCGGAGGTGGCGGACTACATCGGGCGTTATCCCGAGCAGATGGAGACGGCGCTGGATACCCTCAGCTACTTCGACAATGCGGTTCTGGCAGACCGCATCCGCATTCCTGTGCTGGTGAGCGTCGGACTGAAGGACACGGTTTGTCCGCCCGAAGCGGTGTTTGCTGCTTATAACCGCATTGAGTCGGAGAAGCAGATCGAGATTTTCCCGTCCCACGGACATGCCACAGGTCCGAAGCATGTGCGCACGGTGCTGGAGTTTATCCGCAAGCAGGTATTTTGATGAAAAGGGCCATTGGCTGCTGAAGCAGCCGTTCTATGGCTAAACGCACCGCCGGAAGATGGTTTCCGGCGGTATTTTGCATGCGGCCGGTTACACCGCGCAGAGGAAGATTCAGGAAAAAACTAAAAATTGTATAGAAAAACCTAAAGATTTTTAAGGCTTGGAAAGAGCGGTCATCATACACTGGAAGCAGCCCATGGGAAGCTTTTAGCAAAAATGTAAGCGGTTTATCGCAATAGTCGTTTCCTGTCTGCCCAATGCTACACACCAATCCCCTGAGGAGGAAGTTGATGTAATGAGGAAAATGGGTTTATTTGCTTTGTCCGTGGCGGTGCTCCTGGGTACGGTACTGGCTAATGTAGGCCTGGGGAGCAATGTCGCCTATGCGGATGTATCCTCCCACTATCTGAACCCGCTGATGAAGGGGGCCGACCCCACCATTGAACGGCAGGACGACGGATATTATTATTCGGCAGCCGGCGACGGCAATGTGGTATTAAAGCGGCATGAAACCATTCTCGGCGTGTCTACGGCCAAGAGCAAGGAGGTATGGAAGCGGCCTGATAACTTGGAATTCATCTGGGGGCCTGATGCCCACCGGATCGATGGCAAATGGTACATCTATTTCGCCTCCGGTCCGAAGGTAAGCGACGAGGCGGGGCGTTTTGCGTATGGCCATCCCAGCTCTTATGTGCTGGAGAACAGCTCGCCCGATCCCTTCGAGGGGACCTGGGAGCTGAAGGGGTCCTACGATAATGGAGACGGACTCACTCCCCAAGAGGGGCTGCTGAATACGCAAAGCTATGGACTGCCCCTTGGTTTTGTCACCATCAAAGGGCAGAGGTACATGAGCTACACCAAATATTTCTATTATACCGACCCCGCAACGGGAAACGTGAGATTCGATGAATGCCCCACCATTGTCAAGATGAAAAACCCGTGGACCCTGGAGGGGGAAGAGATTACGCTGGCCCGGCCTACCTATGACTGGGAGAAGTACGTGGATAATGTGAATGAAGGCGCAGCCGTGGTGGAGCACAATGGGAAGGTTTTCTTTGCTTATTCCGCCAGCAGCTACACCCATGACAACTACGCGGTTGGCCTGTCTTATGCGGATCTGACCCAGGATGTAGAGAATGAGGCGGCCTGGATCAAACATCCCGTGCCGATTATGAAGCGTTCGGATGAAAACGGTTCCTATTCCACCGGCTCGCCGCTATTCCTGAAATCTGAGGACGGTACAGAGGACTGGAATACATACCATGGCATACCGACTCATAGTCAAGGCGGCAAAAACAGAGAGGTCCGGGCCCAACGGATCAATTGGGATGACAATGACTTCATTAACTTGGGAATCCCGTCCAACCCCGGCACCGTGCTGAGCCGCCCCTCCGGGGAGGAAAAAAGCGAGGTTTATGAAGCGGAGGATGCGGAATTATCAGGGGCGACAAGAGCAACTATGAACAGCATCTATGCCTCCTCCGGCCGGTACGCCCGGTACAGCAACGCCAGTGACAGCGACTATACGGAGTTTACCATCAACACGAATGTTGGCGGGACCTATTCCCTGGACTTCCGCTACAACAACAATACGGCAGACCCGGTCACCATGACATTGGGCGTGAACGGGCAGGCGCCTGCTGCGCTTGTTTTCCCGTCCAATGCAGGGCCGGAGAATAAGCTGAACTTTGACTTGAAAACCGTTCACAACATTCAACTGAACAGCGGCAGCAATACCGTGCGTCTTTCCGGCAAAAGCGCCTTGGGCTTGGATGCCATCATTGTCAAAAAAAGCGTCTTGTATGAAGCGGAAAACGCTGCGCTTTCGGGTGGTGCGGCAATTGCTCAAGTGAATCCCGGATACAGCGGTACAGGCTATGCCGGAGGACTCAACGGACCCGAAGCGGCGGTCAGCTTCAGCGTAAACGCTCCCCATGCCGGCAGCTATTCGGTCAAGCTGGCCTACGGCGCAGGAACGGAGAACGATGGAACCCTGACTATGTATGTGAATGGCATCAGAATCAAACAGGCTAATTTCTACGGTCTGAAGCAATGGGACAAGTGGGCTGACCGGTATGACAATGTATTCCTGAAGGAAGGAAGCAATGTCATCACCTACAAACGGGACAGCGGGGATACGGCCAATGTGAATCTGGATTATATCACAGTTACGGAAGCGGCTACCTGGACGTATGAGGCGGAATCCGCCATCACCTCAGGAGGAGCGGATGCCGGAAGGGTTCAGGCTCAGGCTGGGAATACCGGAACGGGTTATGTGAGCGGCTTGACTCAAGTAAACTCGTCTGTGGAATTCCCGGTGAATGTGGAATATGCGGCCTCCTATGATCTTAAGCTGCGGTATGCCACAGAGACAGGCGGCAAAATCTTGTCGGTAGAAGTCAATGGTATGCCTGTGCAGGAGGTGGTTCTCCCTCATTCCGGTGGGGCTGAGGTGTGGAAGGAGCAGGTGGTAACCGTTCCGCTGAACAAGGGTAAAAACAGCATCACCTACACGAATACGGACGGAGATCCCGGTATTATTCGTATCGATAATGTCCATCTGAACAAACGCACCCCCTGGAAGTATCAGGCGGAGACGGCAACCCTCACAGGCACACCGGGGATCGGACGGGACCGCCTGTGGTTTGAGGGCAACGGTTATGCCGGCTTATTTCAGAAAAAAGGGGATGCCATCAGCTTTGATGTGAATGTCCCTTATACGGCAGACTATACGTCCACCCTGCGTTATTCGGGTGTACAGTCGACCAACCGCACCATGAGCATGTACGTGAACGGCCAACGGATCAAGCAGGTATCCTTGCCGCCTACAGCCAATTGGGACACCTGGGCGGACGCTACCGAGACGGTCAGGCTGCAGGCCGGCAAGAACAGCATTGAATTCCGCCGTGAGGACGGGGATACCGGACAGCTGAATATGGACAGCCTGACCCTGGATAAGTTCAGCGGGGGATTCATGAGTACGGCGGCCAAGGAGCTGAACCCCGAGAAGATGGTGAAAATCCAGCCGAAGCACAGCGGCAAGGCGCTGAGTGTAGCTGGCGAAAAGTACAATCAGGGAGCTGCGGTTATCCAATTTTCCAATGGGGATACCAATAGCCAACTGATGCGGTTCGTGGATCTGGGAACAGGCTATTACCGGATTCTGATTATGCGTGGTGCACGTTTCCTCGACATCAAGCCTGGTTCGGCAACCCAGGAGCTGATTCTGAATGATACGATTGAAACGGCTCCCACCCCCTCGGAAACGGAGCAGTGGCGTCTGGAGAAGGACGGCGATTATTACAAAATCATTAACAAAAGCAACGGCAAGGTGATTACGGTCAATGACGCGTCCAAAAGCAACAATGCTGTGATCCGGCTGGCCGATGATGAGGGGCAGGACCACCAGCGGTTTAAGATTGAACTGCGCAACCTGTATGACACTGCCTTCCACGCGGTGTCAGACATCATTGATGTCCCTGCTGCAGCTCATGCCGGACAGGATCTGACTCTCTTGGGAACCGTCTCCCCGGATTGGGCTACCCGCAAAAGCATTACCTGGAGCATCAAGGATGCCGGGCAAACCAGAGCCAGCCTGGACGGGAATGTGCTGTCCGCCACTAGAGCGGGAACAGTGGTGGTTACGGCCACGATTGAAGAAGGAAGCGGAGCGGGCGTGAGCTACTCCAAGGATTTCACCATTGCGGTCTCCAAGAAGGATGCGGATGTCAGCCCGGAAAAGGCGACCTATGATCTGTATGTTCCCGGGGATATAAACACGAGTATTATCTGGAATGAAGCGCAGTCCGTAACCGGGGTGGTATACGCGTCAACAGTGACCGGTTCTGTATACAATAGCCCCTTGGGACCGGAGGGGTATACGGTCAACGGGGATACTCTGACTATAAAGCAGGAGGCAATAGCCGGACTGGGGTTAAAAAGCGGCGATACCGCAGATTTCTCCATCCAGTTTAATCAGGGGAATCCGGCGGTGCTCGAGGTGAATGTAATAGACAGCTTTGCCCTGGCCAGCCACCCGATTACTGTAGCTATTGAGGGGCATGGAGCTGCAAGTGCCAATGTGGCGTCGGCGGTGAAGGACACGGCAGTTACCCTTACCGCCACGCCGGACCCGGGCCAGCTCTTCAAGGGGTGGCGGGTGGATGCTCCCAGCAGCTTGAAGGTGAACGATAATACCTTTACCATGCCCGACGAGGAGGTGGTCATTACAGCGGTGTTCCAAGCGCCGTCCTACAAGGTGATCTATAACGCCAACGGCGCGGCAAGCGGTTTGGCGCCGGCAGATGGCGGCAGCTATGAAAAGGGGGTTACCCTATCCGTCTATGGCAACACCGGCGGTCTGAATAAGCCGGGGTATAGCTTTGCCGGCTGGAATACGCAGGCGGATGGCAGCGGCGCCGGCTATACGGCAGGCCAAACCTTCACCATGGGCGGGGCGGATGTAGTCTTGTATGCGCAATGGACGGTGAACAATTCTGGAGGCTCTCCCGGAGGCGGTTCACCGGATGAGGGTCCCTCCGGTGAAGCTCCTCTGCCAGTACCCACAGAAGTACCGGGGAAACCCGGAACCGGCACCGGTCAGCCCGAGGCAACCCCTCCGGCTCCAAAGCCGGAGGCCAGCTTCCGTGACCTGGCGGCTCATTGGGCGGAGGCAGATGTTAAACAAGCGGTTGAGCTGGGAATCGTCAGCGGTTATCCCGACGGCACGTTCAAGCCGGATGGAGCTGTAACACGCGCAGAATTTGCTGTTATGCTCATTAATGCGCTCCGGCCGCAAGAGAAGCTCTTGAATAGCGAGCCGCTGCCGTTTACCGATTTGGAAAAAATCGGCGAATGGGCGCTGAACGCTGTGGCGCAGGCGGTGCAAGCAGGGATTATTTCCGGCTACGAGGACGGCTCCTTCCGCCCGGATGCCAGAATTACCCGCAGTGAGATGGTCAAGATGATTGCCAACGCGCTGGGCCTTAAAGACGAACCGGCATCATCCACAGGGTTTGCGGATGATGCGGCTATTCCCGATTGGGCAAAAGGGCCTGCAGCGGCTTTGATCAAACGGGGCATTTTGGCAGGCAGGGAAGGGAATCAATTCGCTCCCGGCGACCAGGCAACACGGGCAGAGGCGGTAAAAGTGCTGCTGAATATGCTGCGCAACTTTTAAAACGATTACAAAAACAATTTAAGATCGTCCATTTTTATCCGATTCTTCGGAAGGTAGAATGAGGAAACGGATTGGAAAAGCCCTAATCAAGAGGGAGAAGAGTATGAAAGCGGTTTAATACAACGTGTCAGTCAACAGGCAGCGAAGATTCCAAGGAGGAGTGTAAATGGTCAAGAAAAAATTCAGGTCTCTGCTGCTTTTTCTCGCGGTGCTGCTGATGCTGCCGCAATGGGGCGGAGTGGCTGCGGCGGCAGAGCCGGCGCAATCCAAGCCGGATTCGGTTTCTGCACAGGAGGGCAAAACAGTGTCGGATTTTTACAACGTGATTATGCAAACAGGCGCCGACCCGTGGGTTTATAAGCATACGGACGGCTATTACTACAATGCTTTTGCCAACAGCAGCGGTGTCATGATCCGCAGATCGAAGACCATCTCCGGTATTGAGGCGGGGGAAAGACGCCTGACCTGGTCACCGGTGTCCGGCACCATGTACAGCTCCAATGTGTGGGCCCCGGAGATGCATTATCTGAAGGATACCGACGGCAATTATAAATGGTATGTCTACTTTGCCGCTGACAACGGAACTAATGCCAACCACCGCATGTATGTGGTGGAAAATTCCAGTGCCGATCCTATGACAGGTACATGGGAGTTTAAGGGCAAAATTACCGATCCCAGTGACCGTTGGGCCATTGACGGCACGGTGCTGACGGTTGGGGAGCAGCATTATTTCATCTGGTCCGGCTGGGAGGAAACGGATGGAAGCTTCCAGAACTTATATATCGCCAAAATGAGCAACCCGTGGACCATCAGCTCGGAGCGGGTGTTGATTTCCACGTCCCAATACGACTGGGAGTCATTGCCGGCCAGAATTAATGAAGGCCCTCAGGTTACGGTTAAGGATGACACCATCAACCTGGTTTATTCCGCAAACGGAAGCTGGACGGACAGCTACTGTCTGGGGCTTATCACAGCCAAGACAAGCGACGATTTGATGAACCCTGCTTCCTGGGTGAAAAAAGACCAGCCCATCTTCTCCAGCGCCAATGGCGTTTTCGGCCCTGGCCATCACAGTATCGTCTCGTCTCCGGACGGCACCGAGGACTGGATCATTTACCATGCGGCCCGCTGGCCGGGATCAGGCTGGACCCGCAAGGTCCACACGCAGAAATTCACGTGGAATGCCGACCATACACCGAACTTGGGAGCGCCGGTGGATCCCAACACACCCATCGCCGTACCTTCCGGCGAGCCGGTGAGACAGCGTTATGAAGCGGAACAGGCCTTGCTGGTGAAGGACCCGGCCGGTGAAGGGACACCCGCTGTCCGCCGGGAGCCCAGCGCTTCCGGGGGAATGAAGGTCACGAACCTCAACAATCCCAATGATGTTGTCCAATTTACCGTTAACGTGCCGGAGGCGGGATTCTATCAGCTGGCTGTACGCAATGCCAACGGTTCATCCAACTCGGCCGATGCCTCCCACATCTTGTCGGTCAACGGGGGCTCCGGCGCCAATCTGGGCATTGTGTATTCGGGCGCGAACCGTTGGGGGCTTTCCTCAGCGAAGCTGTATCTGAAGGAAGGCAGCAATATCCTCCGTTTCTCGAAGGGCAACAATTTTGCCGACATCGACAGCCTGGATCTTGCCAGACTGAACACCTCGGAGCTGTTATTCGGTGCGCCGGGGTATACCTTGGGGCTGAACGGCTCCTTGCCGCTGCCGCTGTATACGGTAACAGGCACAACCTATGCCCCAGTGGAGACAGGAGCCGTACTCACCTCCTCCGACACCAAAGTGGCTGTTGTTGATGGAGGCGGCTACGTCAATGCTGTTGGCGCAGGCAGCGCCACCATCACCGCCACCTATAACGGTAAAACCACAACTGCGGCCATTACTGTCGCTGCGGCGACCAAAGCTGTCCAATCGATTGCGTATGGCGATTTGGACCGCCTGCTGACCGCCGGACAAACAAGTCGGCCCTTGTCGGTAACCGCCCGTTTTTCCAACTATGAGGTGGTGAATGCGCCTGCAGGGGATGTCCAATATGCCAGCAGCAATCCCGAGGTAGCTAGAATTGTCTCGGATTCAGTGACTCAATCGGTATATGCGGTTTCGCCGGGCACAGCGCTTATTACCGCCGATTACAAAGGCAAACAAGCCTCCTTCACCGTTACGGTTACTGCGGCCTCTGACGCGGTTCAGGTTGCTTCTACCGTGAAGACATCCTCCGGTATGGCACCGAAGCGGCTCTCTGTTGTGGATGTTGTTTACCATAATGAGCCGAAAAAGGCGGATGTGGTCAGCTGGCAGCCGGAGGGCTTGAATTTCAGCTCCCTAGGTACAGTTCACGTGCCGGCTGTTGTGAAGGTGGATGGCCGTGATCTTCCTGCGGCTATTGCCGTAGAGGTCATTCCGGGATGGGGGCTGGATGAAGTGGTAAACCAGCTGAACAATAAGCTGGTCAACCTCTCCTATCCGTTGGGCGATGGATTAGGCAACTATAGCCAAGCCAAGTACGATGCCTTCGTGGCTGCGGTGAACAAGGCGGAGCCCATGGCCTTAAACGCCGAGCTGACCAAGGAACAGTTTGAGGCGGAGCTGGAGAATCTGGCCCAGGCGGAAGCCGCGCTGTTAGGGTCGCTGAACAATAATCAGGACGGCGCCATCTATAACGCGTACCGGGATTTCTCCGGTGATACGGTGGGCAAAGCTCCGTACGGCATTACCATCGAGGCTCTGACGAATGGCGCTAAGGTTGCAGTTCAGGAAGAATCCGGCAATAAATTCCTGCGGTTGACCACCGCCGCCACCTCAGGCAAAGCCAACCTGTTCCTGCCGTTTGCAGGCGAGGTAAAGGCCGGGGCGGATGAACGTGTTGTTGTGGAATACCGTGCCCGGTTAAACACCAGCTTCCAATACGCCAATGGCGCCATGGTGCGTAATGATAGCGGCACCGGCAATTATTCCTTGGTTACCGCTTTTGATATGGGCAATATTTTGGTGCAAAACGGTCCCACCAAGAATAAGCTCATGGACATCCAACTCAATACCTGGTATCACATCAAGATGGTGGCCGACTGGGATGCCAAGAAGTATACCGTTTATGTCAATGATGCTGAGATCGCCACCGATTACAACTTCCGCCATGCAGGCGGCAACAAGCTGGTTGGCCAGCTGTTCGGCATCGACGGTTATGCCAATGCCTCCATGGACTTCGATGATTTCAAGACGATGGTGATCGGAGGACCCAAGGCTGCGCCGGAGGGACTTACACATACCGATGCAACAGCGGTTGGGGCCAATGATGGGCGCATTACCGGGGTTAACGCCTCCATGGAATGGTCCTCCGACAATGGAGGCGCCTGGAAAGCAGTGGAGGGGACGGAGATTGCCAATTTGTCCCCGGGAACGTATTGGGTCCGTTATTCCGCCACGGATACGCATAAAGCCAGTCCCCATGTGGCCGTGACCATTGCGGAGTTCCAAGCTCCGCCGGTCCATGTCACCGGGGTGACCCTGAACCGGACCACCGCGCAGCTGTATTCCAACCATGGGGCATCGACGGTTCAACTCACTGCGGATGTGCAGCCTGCTGATGCAGCAGACAAAACAGTGACCTGGAGCAGCTCCAATCCCGCTGTGGCTACTGTGGATGGACAGGGACTTGTAACGGTTCATGCCGCAGGTACGGCGGTCATCACGGCGACTACGAAGGATGGCGGTTTTACCGCTGTTTGTACGGTGACGGTAAGTGTATACTCTGATTCCACTGAAGAGGAGTATAGACCGGAGCCTTCAAACGGAGGGACCACTCCACCCGCTCCGACCACATCTCCTGCAGGGACCAAAAATGAGGATGGCAGCACCACGACCAGCGTAACCGACCCGGCAACTGGAGCTGTCACGGAAACTACAGTTTGGCCGAATGGGGACCGTGAGGTTGTTACGAAGGAAAGCAATGGCACCATCACCGAGGTTGTTACCAAACAAAACGGAAGCAAGCGTGAAACCGTCAGCAAACCCGATGGAAGCAGCCGTATTGTCACAACGGATGTGAAGGGAGTTAAGGTAGAGACCGCTGTAACTACCCTCGGGAAGGTAACCGCCGCTGTTGTTATGCCGGAAGGCGTGGCACGGGCGCAGGTCACCGTTCCGTTTATGAATGCTTCTGCTTCCACGGTGGTTTATGCGGTCCGGGATAACGGAACCCGGGAGATCATCGGAACGGTGGTCACTGCGGAGGGCGTAAGCTTTACCGCCAAGAGCAATATGACCGTAGAGGTGACTGATCACAAGGTCAGCTTCCAGGATGTGCCCGGCACGCATTGGGCAGCGGAGGCGATCGCCTTCACCACCGGCAGCGGATTGTTCACCGGAACGGATGAAGGAAGCTTCGCACCAGATGCAACCCTGAGCCGTGCCATGCTGTTCACGGTTATGGCGCGCCTGCAGGGTGTGGAGACCGAAGGCGGGGAACATTGGTACAGCAAGGCCAAGGATTGGGCGGCGGCCTCTGGCATCAGCGACGGCAGCAATCCAGAAGCTTCCATTACGCGGGAGCAGCTGGCTACGATCCTGTACCGGTACGCCGGTCAGCCTGCTGCAGGCAGCGGGGGCAACAGCTTTGCCGACAGTGGAGAAATTTCCTCCTGGGCAAACGATGCTATGGCTTGGGCTGTGTCAGCTGGTATCCTGAACGGCAAACCCGGGAACCTTCTGGAGCCCGCCAGTGCAGTCTCCCGGGCGGAGCTATCCGCCATGCTGATGCGTTATATCGCGTGGCGCAGCAATTAAAGGAAGCGGTTGACCCTAAGTAAAATCAATAAGACCAAGGAGCCAGGTGGTTTGTCGCCGCTAACGCTCCTTGGTTTTTTGTGTAGTGGTTTTGCTAACGGACCCAGGTTCCGTTATTTTCTGAAAAAACGTCGTTTTCCCGTTTTTACGGACTGAGAAGCCCTTATTTGGCTCAAAATGCGGCTTTTGGAGTAGCAGGCGAGCAAATAACGGATCCTCGGTCCGCAAGAATTTCAAATGAGGACATTTTGGATAAATAACGGATTTCTGGTCCGTTAGCACAGCGGGGGTAACTCCAAGAAGCCGTTCCTGAAGGCACTGCCGAAGCCATGCCGAAGCCACTGCCGAAAACGTGCCGATGCCTCTCCCGAGCCACTGCAGAAGCCGCCGTGCGGTAGTTGTGCAGAAGCCGCTGCCGAAGCCACTGCCCAAGCCGCTCGCAAGCTGCTTCGGGGCTGCTCACCAGCCGTTCACAAGCCGTTCACAAGCCGATCGCAATCTGCTCACCAGCCGTTCACAAGCAGCTCCGGGCCTGCGCAACAAGCGGATAATGTCGCAGGGGTTTTCAATACCCATATTCATATTGTTGTATTATCATTTAATAAATTTCCATAGATGAAAGGAAAACCAGGTATTATAATAATCATATCGTTATATCCGAATGCGAAGGAGCGATGGTGATGATCCAGGTAAACCGCTATTGGGAGAACCCTGAGGTGCTGCAGGAAAACCGTGAGGCACCCCGTGCCTATTACATTCCCTACCGGGACGAGGCCTCCGCCGAGTCAGCCAAAAGGGGGGCTTCGCCCTATTACCAAACCCTGAACGGCGGTTGGAAATTCCGATACTGCCCCAGTGTCAAGGAGGTGCCGGAGGATTTTTACCGCGCGGATGCGGAGGTTTCCGGGTGGGACGATCTGCTGGTACCGTCCTGCTGGCAAACAAATGGCTATGACCAGCTTCATTATACCAACGTGAACTACCCGATTCCCTTCGATCCTCCATTTGTCCCTGATGCCAATCCGGCGGGGCTGTACGTCAGAGAATTCCGCTTGAGGGATTCATGGCAGGACAAGGAACAATACCTGGTGTTCGAAGGGGTCAACTCCTGCTTCTACCTGTGGGTCAACGGGGAATATGCGGGTTATAGCCAAGGCAGCCGGATTCCCGCAGAATTCCGCATCACCGATAAGCTGCACACCGGCGTCAACCGGATCGCCGTTTTGGTGCTGAAGTGGTGCGACGGAGCCTATCTGGAGGATCAGGATTTGTGGAGATTTTCCGGCATCTACCGGGATGTGTATCTGTTGGCCCGGGAGCAGCACCATATTCGTGATGTGTTTAACCGCCAGGAGCTGGCCCCGGACTTCAGCCATGCTGTGCTCCAATGTGAGATTGAAACCACCGGCCCGGTTCAGGTTTCGGCTGTACTGAAGGATGCGGCAGGTTATGTGGTGGCTGACGGAAGCGCTCACATTGACGGTTCCGGTTTGATCAGGCTTGAGGTGAAGAAGCCGGTGCTTTGGAATGCTGAAGCTCCGTACCTTTACAACTTGTATCTGACGGCCGGAGAAGAAGTGCTGCGTTTTTCCACCGGGTTCAAGGAAGTGAAGGTCCAGGACGGAGTCTTCACCGTAAACGGCAGGGCCATCAAGCTGAAGGGTGTGAACCGGCATGATTCCCATCCGCAGCTGGGGCAGACCATTCCGTTGAACCATATGATCCAGGATCTGAATCTGATGAAGGCCCATAATGTGAATACCATCCGTACCTCCCACTATCCCAATGATCCCCGGTTTCTTGAATTATGCGACCGGTACGGCTTCTATGTGGTGGACGAGGCGGATCTGGAGTGCCACGGCGTGGTGAACGCAGGCTCCTGGGAGGCGGGAAGCTTCCATACTTTGACCAAACACCCGGATTGGAAAACCGCCTTTGTGGAGCGGGCTATCCGTATGGTGGAACGGGACAAAAACCATGCCTGCATTGTCATGTGGTCCATGGGCAATGAATCCGGTTACGGACCCAACCATATCGCCATGGCGGAGTGGACCCGCAGGCGCGATCCCTCCCGTCCTGTCCATTATGAAGGCGCGGCTGCCAAATATAACGGCGATCCCAACATTGACTCTCTGGATGTGCAAAGCCGGATGTATGCTTCCATCCCCGAGATGATTGAGTTTGCGGAGAATCCGGATAGCACGAAGCCGTTGTTCCAATGCGAATACAGTCATGCCATGGGCAACGGCCCCGGTGATCTGAAGGATTATTGGGATGTCATCTACCGGTATCCGAAGCTGATGGGCGGTTGTGTGTGGGAATGGTGCGACCATGGCATTCTCACCCGCACGGAGGAAGGGGTACCTTATTACGCATACGGAGGGGACTTCGGGGATAAACCCCACGACGGCAACTTCTGCATCGACGGCCTGGTTACCCCGGACCGGAAGCCCCATAAGGGCCTGCTGGAGCTGAAGCAAGTCATTGCCCCGGTGCGGATCGGCGAGATGGACTTGTCGACGGGCCAATTGAGCGTAACCAACCTGTATGATTTTGTAGACTTGTCCGGGCTGGTATTTGGGTGGAAGGTGGAAAAGGACGGGGAGTGTGTGGCCCAAGGGGAGCTCTTCGGCATACATGCAATGCCTGGTGAAAGCTGCACCGTGCAGGTGCCCTACGAACTTCCGGCGGATGCGGCCGGACGGTATTACTTGACGGTAAGCGTGCGCACCCGCCAGGATTATCCGTGGGCGGAGGCCGGTTATGAGGTGGTGTTTGCCCAGTTCCATCTGCCTGCCAAGGCTGCAAGCAACACCGTATTGCCCGCGGCGGCGTTGGAGCATATGGTTCCTGTGGAGGCTGAGCAAAGGGGACATGTGCTTGCGGTTACCGGCTTCGAGTTCCGCCATACGTTTGACATGTACGAAGGTATGTTTACCGGAATTACCTATCACGGGGTGCAGATGTTGGCTGCTCCGGCGTGCTTCAACATCTGGCGGGCGCCGACGGATAATGACCGCAACATCCGCCACAAGTGGCAGTTCGAGGGATTTGACCGCGCCGGAATGAAGGTCTACAACACCACCTGGTCCAAAACGCAGGCAGGCGGTGTGGAAATTGTAGTCCACTATTCACTCGGAGGATATATTCGTAAGCCCATCCTTCACGGCGAAGCGGTTTGGCAGGTAGACCCGGCAGGCGGGATTACCCTGGAAACCCGGGTGCAGGTAAGGGAGGATGTGCCGTTCCTTCCCCGTTTTGGCTTGCAGCTGACTATGCCCGCAGGCAATGAAGAGGTGGAATATTTCGGGTACGGGCCGCATGAAAGCTATATGGACAAACGCCACAGCGTCAAAAAGGGCAAGTATCTGTGTACCGTGGACGACATGTTCGAGAGCTACGTGATGCCCCAGGAAAACGGCTCCCGCTACGGCACCGACTGGGTGATTGTTTCCAATCTGCTGGGGATGGGACTGAAGTTTGTCTCCGGTGCAGAGCATTTCTCCTTCAACGCGTCCCACTATACGCCCGCTGATCTGGATAAGGCGAAGCACACCTATGAGCTGTCCCCCCGGAAGGAAACCATCGTGCAGCTGGATTACAAGCTGAGTGGGGTAGGCTCCAATTCCTGCGGCCCGGAGCTGTTGGACCAATACCGCCTGAACGAAAAGGAATTCAACTACAGCCTCAGCATCAC
>JAEWMH010000045.1 GCA_023393235.1 Bacillota bacterium
CGCCACCACAGATCGTAATAGCAGTGCCCCCGCCACCAGAAGGAATCTACTTGTGCGTGAAGCACCCGGCCGATTTTGCCGCTGTCCAATACACGCTTCAGGTTCATAATCGGATCGAGGAAGCGGTTTTGGGCGATGACGGAAAACACCGTTCCGCTTTTTGCGGCGGCGGCATTCATACGGTCACATTCCTCCAACGAGGCAGCCATGGGTTTTTCTACGATGACATGTTTGCCGTCGTTCAGAAAATTCACGGCAATTTCCGCATGACTGAAGGGAGGGGTACAGATGCTGACCAGATCAATGTCCTCTGATCCCAGCAGTAGCTCATGGGAATTGTATACGTCGGCGTCCAGACCAAACTGCTCTTTTTTGGCCTGTGCCTTCTCCGGATAAATATCCACCAAAGCCACGATTTTGCAGCGCTCCGGAAAAGCAAGATAAGCATTAATATGAGCGGCCGAAATATTCCCGGTTCCGATAATTGCAACACGAATCATAATAATAGCCCCCTACTGGCAAGATGATGCTTTTATTGTAGTAGAGAGAGTGGACGGATAAAATGTGTACAGTACATTTTATTTGTGTCAATTAAAGAACTTGGGATTTAGAGGATGTGGTAGAATTGCTGTAACCGAAAAAGAGAATGGAAAGAAGGGTAAACGATGGCCAAAAGGAAAATCGTAATGTCGGTATTGCTTTTTGCACTTATTTTGACAGCCTGTTCCTCATCTGATTTTGATGGAAGCCGGATAGGAAATGAGCATCAGTTTATGCTGGAGTACAAGGTATTAAACACTACGGACGTTCAATTGCTGGAGGTTAAGCAAGGGGATTCGGTGAGCTTCGAGATCGTCAGCACAGCAGGCAAGCTGGATATTGTCTTACAAAAAGACAGGCTTGAACCCGTATATCAAGGATCAGATATTCAAACAGGTTCGTTTCAAGTAAAAATTGCCGAAAGCGGCACCTATACATGCTCGGTAACAGGTAAAAAAGCCAAAGGGAGCGTAAGCATTGTTGTAAAATGACCTTTAGGGCGGAGGATGCCGGGTGAAACACAGACGTGAAATGCAAAACTGCATTTATTTTGAGGTGTGGAGGTAGAGGGGGATCCCATCCTGCAAAAGTGCATCTATTTAAGGCGGAAATGCCGCGGTAGCGCTTACTGGTAGAAAATAACTGCAGTTTTGCAGGATAGGACAGTTAAAAGGCGCGATATGATAAAAATTGATGCACTTTTGCATTTGAGCTATTCGTTCGGCGTATGGGGAGGTGGAGAATAAGGGGTTAGCTCTGTTGCTCCCCAAGCAGCTCTTGCACAGAAACCTCCAATGCCTTGGCGATAGCAACGAGCTCGTAGTCTTGGACCAGCCGGTATTGTCCTTCCAAACGGGAGAGGCTGGTGGGGCTGATGTCTAAGCCGAAGGTTTGGAGTCGGGCAAGAAAATCCTTTTGCTTCATCCGCTTAGCCTTTCGTATGGCTACAACTTTGCTTCCGATAATGTTTTTATCGCCGGGAGGCTCATTCCGGTGCTTCATTTACGGTCACCTCGCATTTCCTCCAAATTGTATGCGAAGTTATTATTGTTTTAATGCGGATATCGCATTAAAATAAAATAAACCGATATTCGCATTAAAAAATGAGGAGGACCATACATGGAATTACCTGCATGGTTTCGGAGCGCCGTGGAGCAGCGGATGGATGTAGTGTTGGCGCGAATCGAACTACGAGCAGAGCTGCAACAGTATCGTAACGAAGAGGAGGAAGCCTGGGAGGTACTTTTTACTGGCCTGGACAAATCATATTCGCCGGAATTTATGGATTGGGAAGATAAGCATCATTTCAGGCGGGCATTGGAGTGTGAGATGCTTTACATCCAAGGAATGCGGGATGGGGTGCAGTTGATAGTTGCGTTGTTAAATAACAACGTTGAAGAGGAGACAGCGGAATAAAAAATTTGCATTGTTTGTACTAATCAAAAAAACCTTTCGCCACCTGATCAGACTGATCATGGACTGGAAAAGGTTTTTTTGCTACAGTAGATTCATTTCAAACTCATATACAAGGAAGGATGTAATTCCTCACTTTCGATGACGATGGCCGTTAAACCTGTTGCGGTTTTGGTTTCATGCCACTCATCCTTGTTCCAGAAGACAGCATCACCAGCTTGGACATTAACATATTCATCCTTCTCACCTCTGACCAGGCCCTCCCCAACTAGAATAAGGAGTAACTGAGGTGAAACTGCCTGGTGATAACCAATCACACCACCCGCTTCCAGATGCATACATCCAATATGTGCAGCATGTTCGGTTTGAATAATGCGGGACATGATAAAATCCGAGTTGAATTTCGAAATTCTTTTGCCGACCACTTGGCCAAATCTATAAAATTCCATGGATTCCCTCCCTAATCATGTTTCATTCCGATTCTATCATACTTAGTCACTGGCATCATGCAGGATGAACGGAGTCCCTATATTTTACATCCACGAAAAAGGACTATGCCGCAGGAAAGCGAATAGTATAGAAGCCACTATTTTGCAAGCGCTATCAAAATGATGTTGAACTAACAGGAGGGGCTTTATGAAGCGGTTTCCCATGATGCTTCAATTGGCGTTGATTCTGTTCTGCGTTATGGCGATTCCCACAGCGACCCTGACCTGGTACAGCGGGGCGCAGATTCTGGAGAATTCGGAGCATGCCATTGCGGAGTCCGCCCTGGCTGGTTTGATCGCCAGCCGCAATCTGAACGAGAATACCCTGGACATTATGGCGGAGAATACGATCCGGCTTGCCGCGACGCAGATTTTTGATAAAATCCGTTCTCTGGAGACCTTCGATGAGATGAACTCCAGCTACGAAAATGTGGTGAACGCCCTATCGGTCCAGAATGATCTGCGGAACATGAATCAGATTGGAGACGGGATCTACTCCTCTTTTTTTTACCTGAGTGATTCGGATTATGTGGTTTCCACCGACAAGGGCATCACGACCCAGGAGCGGTATGAAAACATGGAATGGATGAAGGAGGCCTTAACAGAGCGGAGTGGAATCACCGGAATTTGGTATCCCCGGAAACTGGAATCGGGAGTGAATGTGGTTTCTTATGTTCTGCCCCTTAACCGGTTGTCCACCACAACCCGCGGCACCATTGTAGTAAATGTCCGGGAAACGCAAATGGAACAGGATATGCGTGCCTCCAATGGCAGTGACCACAGATATATGTTCATGAATGGCTATGGGACCGTTGTCTCCAGCCATGATAAAAGCCTGCTTCTGACCAACGGTACGGATGATCCTTACATCGCGGAACTGATGGCGAAGAACCGGACAGAGGGTTATGACTTCCGGCAGCTTAATAAAGACCGGCTGTTGTATACCTGGTCCCGGTCTGAGCGTTATGGCTGGACGTACATCAATATCTCCTCCGTGAATGAGCTGTTGAGCACAACCAATTCCATGCAGAGGAATATTATTTTGCTTACGGTGATCATCATTTTTGCGGGTACGGTGTTAACCGTTTTTTTCGCCACCTGGCTGTCCAAGCCTGCACGAGAGCTGGTCCGGACCTTGCGCAAGCGAGGACATCTGGGCGTGAAGAGCCGCAATGAGCTGGCTTATCTCAATGCGGCATTCCAGAGAATGCAGGAGGAGGAAGAGGCACTGCATGGGCTGCTCCATGTCCGGGAGAAGGATGCGCGGAGTCTCGCGGTCCATAACCTGCTGCGCGGCGAACTGACACCTCAAGCAGCGGTTATGTTTCCTTCCCGGTATTTCCTGGTGGCCATCATTTCCATTGACCGTTACCGAGCATATGTGAGTACACATGACCCGGAGACACGCAATGAACACCGCAGGCAGTTGATAACCCATTGCGAAGGCGTATTCCCGCCGGAGGTACATACCCGGTGTGTTTATCAGGGAGACAGCAGCTTCGCCATTGTTATAAACTATGGAATTCAGGAATATGAAAGCGAGAGCGCGGGATTGGATGCTGCCTTGATGGAGATCCGCAGTATTGCCGCAGAGATTCTGAACCAATCCGTGACCATCGGCGTCAGCAGCTCCACAGAGTCCAGCGACCGTGTGGCGGAGTGTGCCATGGAAGCTATGGAAGGTATCAAATGCCGGATGATTGCCGGCAGCGGAGGGATTCATTATTGGCGGGAGCAGGAGGGATACGAAAAGCGCTATATTTATCCGGCCAACAGCGAACGGCGCATCCTCAATTTCCTGGATCATGGAGAGCTGGAGGCTATCTTAAAGGAGTTGGATGTGATCAGTGCGGAGATCCGTTCGGCGGACTATATTTCGTACGATAATATTCTGTTTATTTATCATCAGCTGACGGGTGTGACCATCAAACATCTGCGGGAGAATTACGTGAACACAGCCCGGATTTTTGTAGGGAAGGGAAATGTTTACGCTGCTCTAGCCTCTATTGATACGCTGGATGAGCTGGAGGAATACCTCCGCCGATTCTACGGGGAGATTGTGCAGCATCTGGCCCGTTCCCCCGGTGAAGCTGCTAATCACGGTGAGCGGGTAATTCAATACTTAAACGATCATTACCGGAGGGATATCGTTTTCGAGGAGATGGCCAAGGAAATTGGCATCAGCTATTCTTACATGCGCAAGATAGCCTTCGAGATGACAGGCAAAAGCCTGATCGATTATCTCAACCAGCTCCGCATCGAGCATGCCAAGAAGCTGCTCTTGAAGTCCGATTTATGTATTTCGCAGATTGCGCTGGAGGTGGGCTACATGAATGTGCAGAGCTTCAACCGGTATTTCCGCAAATTCGAAGGGATGCCGCCCAGCAGCTACAAAGCAGTGAAATCCCGGCCTATGGAAATGTGAGCCGAAACGGACATAACCCATGCACATAGAGCTGTCTTTTCCGGATCATCAGACCGGAACGGGCAGCTTACTTTTGCTACTACCCTTCATTTTTGATCATGGTGCTCTGATGGGACAAGTGATTATGGGCAGCATTATCAAAAATGACGGGTATAATCAAACCTCATGATTTACGGAAAAGCCCGGTGAACGATATGATGAAATTGCTCCCGGGGCATTGGAAGAGAGCGTCTCCGGAGAATAAACGTATAAGCGGGGAGGTGAAACTGTGAAAGGAATGGCTCCTTCTAATCCCATTAATGAAACCGCTTTATCTGCTGCGAGAAACCGGAAATATGGAGTATTCTATTATCTCCGCCGGGATTGGGAGCTGTATGTCCTGCTTCTGCTGCCTATTGCAATGGTGCTGATTTTTAAGTATGCCTCTATGTTCGGACTAACCATTGCATTCAAGGATTATAAGGTGGCAAGAGGGTTTTGGGGCAGCGATTGGGTAGGTTTCCAAGTGTTTCAGGACATCTTCGCCAAGCCGGATTTCGGCAGGGCGGTCCGGAATACGCTGCTTCTGAACATCCTCGATCTGATATTCAGCTTTACCATGCCCATTGTGCTGGCCCTGATGATCAACGAGGTCAAAAATCTGGTGTTCAAACGGATTAACCAGACACTGCTGTACCTGCCCCACTTTCTGTCCTGGGTTATTATCGGCGCCATTGCTTACCAGCTCTTAAGCGAAGGCAGCGGTATGGTGAACAATGTGATTGAAATGCTGGGCGGCACCCGTATCCCTTTCCTTCAAGAAGACACCAATTGGCTCATCAGTTACCTTGCCATTGGGGTTTGGCAGAGTATGGGGTGGGGGACGATCCTCTATCTGGCAGCTATGAGCGCCATTAATCCCGAGCTGTATGAGGCGGCTATTGTGGATGGTGCAGGACGCTTCCGCAAAATGTGGAATGTGACGCTGCCTTCCATCCGGATGACCATCATTACCCTGCTGATCCTGAGTCTGGGCGGTGTAATGGGAGGCTCCTTCGAGCGGATTATGGGTCTGCAGAATAAGGCAACCTCTGAATTCACCACGACCATTCCGGTATTAGTCTATCGTTGGGGGATTGAAAGCGGGAATTTCAGCCGTGCTACCGCGTTGGGATTGTTTCAATCCGTCATCGGACTCATCCTCGTATTGACGGCTGACCGGATTGCGAAGAAGCTGGGCGAGGACGGCTTGATTTAGCAAGGAGGCAAACCATGAAACCATCTGCCGGCACCTTTGCCGTAAAACGCAGACACCGCTTCGATTTTTGGGATGTGCTGATCCACCTGGTGCTGATCGTCGCCTCATTGGTGTGTACCCTGCCGTTCCTTCACGTCGTAGCCAAATCTCTCAGTGAGGATGCATATGTAGTCGCCAACAAAGTATATCTGTGGCCGGTTGGCTTTACCTTAGGCGCTTACGAGAAGATATTCGCTGATGACAGTATCTTAAGATCCTTGTACACCTCAGTCCTGGTTACCGTGGTATATACCTTGGTTGGCATGGTCATTACCATATGTGCGGCATATCCGTTATCCCGGAAGCAGTTGAAGGGCCGTACAGCACTGACCTTTTTCTTCATCTTCACCATGTATTTCCATGGCGGGATGATTCCCGATTATATGCTGATGAACAATTTGGGGATGCTGGACACCTTATGGTCTCTGATTCTTCCCCTATCCTTCAGCGCATTTAATCTCCTGATTATGAAAAGCTCAATTATGAGCAGTATTCCCGCCAGCCTGGAGGAATCCGCGAGAATTGATGGAGCGGGACATTTCCGGATTCTGTGGAATATTGTGCTTCCTCTGTGCAAGCCGATTTTGGCCACCTTGTCCCTGTATTATGCCGTCTGGCGCTGGAACGCGTATGGGGATGCCCTGTTTTACATTAAACATAATGCGGATTTGCGGCCCTTGCAGCTGAAGCTGTATTACCTTGTCATTCAGGCGACAGAGAGCTTCCAGCTGGAAATGACCCAAGTGGAGGTCAGCAATCCGGAGGTGTTGAAGGCGTCCGTGGTTGTGTTTGCCACATTGCCGATTGTGTGTGTGTATCCGTTTATCCAGAAGTATTTTGTGAAGGGCTCCATGCTGGGAGCGGTAAAGGAATGAGCAGGGCAGTATACAAATTGATAATGGGGGAGTTTCGATGAGCAAAATGAAATGGGTTCCCGTTCTGCTGGCCGGCGCAGTAAGCGCAGGTATACTGGCAGGGTGCAATGACAAGGATAGCGGAAGTGAAGCATCACCCTCTGCAGCCGGAACGGGCAGTCCTGCAGCAAGTGCAAGTGCCAGCAGCGCCCCGAGCCTGCTGGATGCATCCAACAAATTTCCCCAGACGGTCACTTTGGATATTCCGGTGTACGACCGTGCATATGAGGGCTGGAATGTAGCCGACAACTTCTACACCCGCTGGGTTCAAAAGGAATTTGGCGAGAAGCATAACATTAAAGTGAACTTCGTACCCATTTCGAGAACCAATGAGGTTCGGGATTTCGAACAGCTGCTGGCTGCCGCCAAAGCACCGGATATCATTCTCCATTACGATATGCCGCAAGCGCTTACGTATTACGGGGAGGAGGTCCTGCAGCCGCTTAAGCTGGACGAGATCGCCAAGTATGCCCCAACCTATTGGAAAAGTATGAGCAAAACCATTGAGCAATACGGCACGGTGGACAACAAAAAGATGTTCTTCTTTGCTGCACGCCCTAACTACAGCAACTGGGCGGGTATCATCCGAAAAGACTGGGTTGAAAAGGTCGGGATGAAGGTGGAGGACCTGACGTCCCTTGAAAAATATAACGAAATGCTGATGAAATGGAAGCAGGCCGGACTTGGTGTTGGCGGCGCGGGCTTAACCCGGAACTCCTTCAACTACAGCTTTGCCTTCCGGGATTGGCCGTATGATGCCAAATACCGGGCGCTGTATTCCGATTTGGCTGTTGCAGACTTCACCACTGCCGATACCGAACGCTGGCTGAAGAACCTGAACTACCAATTCAACAATGGCCTAATTGACAAGGAGTTCTACCTGCGGGACGATGAGAACAAGCTGAAGGCAGAGTTTGTGGCAGGCAAAACCGGCACCTACGGCCTGTACCTGGCCAGCAATACGGATGTATTCGCTGCTACACTGAAGAATAATCCGGGTGCGCAGTTTGCGGTTATCCCTCCTGAAGCCGGTGTTCCCCAAGGGCGCAAGCCCCAGGGCCGGGCAGATTATCCCTTTGGTCTGATTATGGGGATTAATCATAAAACCTCGGAGCAGGAACGTGTTGCCGTTTGGCTGTATCTGGAATGGTTGAGCCAGCCTAAGAACCTGTTCTATATGCAGAATGGGGTAGAAGGCCAAAACTATACATTGGACGCCGAAGGTTTGCCGGTGAAGGCAGCCGATTTCAAGGGTGATTCCAAGCTTTCCTTAAATAACAATAAGGACTACTGGTCCTTGGTTACGGAAGCACCTCAATATCCCACACCTGAATTGACCACCAAGGCGAATTTGCGGAACTGGACACCGCCCGGATATGAAGCACTCACTCAGCAGATGCTAAAGAACTGGACCAGCACCGCCGAATACCGGACACCGGATGCCATGTTCACCGTTGTATTGAAGAAGGTCAGTGAGCATAAGGCCGATCTTAACGCCCTCTTCCAGGAGCTCTATCTGAAGATTGTCATGTCTCCTCCGGAGCAATTCGACAAGCAGTATGCGGACGCCAAGAAGAAGTTCCTCGATGCCGGCTACCAGGAGATCCTGAATGAAAAGCAAAAGGCCATTGATGCCAATCAGTTTAGATAAAAGCGGCTGACGCAACAAAAAGACGGTCACGGCTCCGGTTGGGGGCGTGGCTGTCTTTTTTACGAAAACGTAATCGTGAGATTACTTGAGGACGGTTCCCTTCTTCGGCATGAACTTATCTGTGGGATTGTGGAAATACAGGGGTAACCCCTCCGCCAAAACGGGATGGAAGGTCTTCGTGGGGTTTTGGCGCTGGTGATGGATATGAAGATGGGGCTCGGAGGAAGAACCGCTGTTCCCCACATGTCCCAACAAATCTCCTTGCTTTACATGATCACCCACCTGAACAGTGATACTGCCCTTCTTGAAGTGATTGAGCAGCAGATAGGTTCCGCTGTCATCCAGCCTCAGATACACATGGTTCCCGGCCATGGTCTGAAAGTTTTCTTCGCCGGGTGTCAGATCGGGCTCATCCTGATAAGCCGCAATGACCGTTCCTGCCGCAGGAGACAGCACTTCCCGGTTCCAAATTCCGTAGTCTTCCGGATTTCGGCTGCCAGTCTCATATGGCTCCATTACGATATCGTAGGCCCAGCGTTCCGAGGGCCATATGGCATGGGGCAGATTGTCTTCTACGGAATCCCCACCCCATCCGATAACAGCTTCCTCCGCGAAGGGCCAGGCTACAGTAACAGAAGGACTGCTGTTCGTAAGGGAAGCCGGATAGGCAAGCGGGATTATGTTCACGGTCAGCAGGAAGCAGGAAGCCCAAAGGGCATAGATGATCAGACTCACCGCCCGTTTGACCGGCTGCTTGCGTCTGGATTTAAACAAAATAAGAGCTCCAGTCTGATAAAGAAGGCCTGCCACTCCGGCAAAAGGAAGAACCAGCTTTAGGACGAACCATGAATAGGCGCCAGGGAGCCCTTGAAACAGCCAGATACAGACCAGGAGCAGAAGGGTCAGTAGCATGGCAGCCCCATTGAGAACGCCCGTTTTATGCATATAACTTTTCATTTGATTCCGTCAACTCCTCTGGGAATGGATCTCTCTGTATGAATTAGACGACAGCGATAGCGGATTCCCTTCAAATTGTAACATCCAGAACTGTTACATGATTGCGCTATAGCAAATCGTTAGGGGAGTATAACGCGAAGGTGGGTTTGGGGGATTTATTAATCTGTGGTCTTTCAGATAGAAGCTACTTAAAAGCAACAGAGCCGTAGATTTCCGCGGCTCTGTTTTATTTAAAGGGTAACAAGTCTTCAATAGATGGATTGGTAACAACCGGGAAAAGTTTATAGACCGTAACGGCAGCAACCTTAACGACTACCTGCATATCATCAATACATTTCCGTCCGGATCCCTGAAATTAAACCAGTGCCCATTCTCGATTCCAGTAGTTAATTGCACCTGCTTCGATTGCATAAATTCATAAGCTTGATGAATATCCGCTGTGCGGAATTGGAAGGCAGGAACTTTATATACATGATCGGTAGTGAAAATTTTGCTGTCCAGCACAACACTGGGGCCTTCCATCGGAAGAACAAAGATATGGCCAAAGTAGATTTCTCCATCTGCCGGCAAGCCTAATATATCACAATACCAATCACGGGCCTGTTTTATATTGCTTACCGGTATAAAAACGCCGCCGATCTGATTTAATATAGGATGGATAACAACCGCCCCCTCTCAATTATCTGTTGCTCATATAGTATTGTATCAGAAGAGAGGTGGCTTATCGAAGTAGAAGTAAGAGTCGAAATAAAATCCAAGGTGACAGAACAAGAGCCGCATCCACGCGGCTCTGTTAATTTCCATATAGTATTCTTTGTTTATTCTTAATCTTGTGCCGCATCCATGTTCATGTAGTTAATGGCCCACAGATGGCCGTCCAAGTCCACGAAGCCCCAATGATACATGGATCCGTAATCTTCAGGTTCAGCGTGCAATTTCCCGCCCAAGGAGACTGCGGTATTCACGATTTCATCGACCTTTTCCCGGCTCTCGAAGGCTAAGGCGATGGTCAGTTGCGCATACTTCCCCGTATCGACGGATTCCCTCTCCGTGAGGGTATTAAAGAATGCCTGATTGATCAGCATGACCTGCAGGTTGTCGCCAATCATGATGGCTGCCGAATTCTCATTATCGGGGAATTGCGGGTTAAGCTCGAATCCGAGTCCGGTGAAGAACGCCTTCGATTGTTCTACGTTGCTTACAGGGAGATTGATGCTCGTGAATGTGGACATTAATGCCATTTTTAAACACCTCATCGTCAAATTGGTTTGATATTATGGATGCCTTCGTTTAGTTAGACGAAGGCCGATACGGAATTTCATCGGTCAACTTGATTCAATCCAACTCCACCCGATCCAGCCACTCCTGGATCAAGGCATTGAACAGCACCGGCTGCTCCACCTGCAGATTATGACCTGCAGTATCCAGAGCTGCAAAGGTGGTCCGCGGGTACTGCTCTAATACGGGCCAGGCATCCCGGTAGCCTGTTGAGGTGTCCTGGCGGCCGGTCAGGAGCAGTCCCGGCTTATTGAATGGGGATGTCTCCAGCGGGAACGTGTAACCGTAGCGGTTTTTTACCTTTTCCAGAAACGCTTCATCACTCAACCCAAATCCCGGTATAATATCCTCCATATACCGCTGCCACGTGTAGGCATTCAGCACAGCTCCCATTTGGCAGTATTCATCGAAATCTTTTCCGCCTTGTGCTTGGACAAAGGCTTCGTCCTGGCGCAGCACCTGGTGCTTAGGCAAATCCCGCTCGGCAAAGGTAGGAACGATCATCGGGCAAATCAGCGCAACCCCGTCTACCTGCTCCGGACGCTTCTGCACCACACCCCGGGCCATGTAGCCGCCATAGGATTGCCCGGCTACGCAGAAGCATTTTCCCGGCAGCAGCTGGTCCACCACCGTCAACACCGCATCAAGCATACCGTCGGAATCGGCGATGGTGTCATAATTGCGGGTTAAGCCCATACCCGGCAGATCCAGATAGATTCTCTGCCACCCGCTCCGTTGGACAAACACAGGCTCCATACAGCCCTTCATGATCCGATGGTCCACACCATAGCCGTGCAGCAGCACAATGGGACGTCCTTCCCCAATTTCCTCATAATATATTTCCGCTTGAGGTGTTTGACAATAAGGCATGGTCAGGACTCTCCTTTTTACTCCGCGGGAACTAATGTTCCTATTACATTACCATAAGCAGGAAAAAAAGAAAAGCAGGATTTTCCCTGTACCCGGAGAATCATCTCGTCATTTCTGGGAGATTGTCAGCGTTTCACCGCATGAATATAGTGGATGGTTTCGAAGGCGGACAGCTCATCCGTCCTTTTGGCGAAGAAACGCTCCTGGATGGCGGCGGGGGAGAGATGCTCATAGATGTGCAAACCGGCCTCCTCCAAAAACTTCTCCATTTCCTTGTAAGCATAACAAGCCTTCATCGGTTCGCCGGCAGTAGCTGCCATCTGGACCATGTTCTCTACCCGGTTAAACCTGCCTTTTGTGTCGAAGAGAGTTTCATCCGCATAATCAAAAACAATGGAGCTGCCTGCCGGAGCGTCGGCGAACAATTGCTGGAGCAGCCCTTTCGTATCCGCCTTCGTTAGGTAATAGGATACGCCCAACAGACTGAAGAAGGTTTGCCGGCTAGGGTTAAACCCTTCCTCCAACAGCGCCGGATAGAAAGCAGAACCGGTGAAATCAGAGGGAACCCAGTGCAGATTGGCGGGAGCGGTGAGTCCGGCGAGGGACAGTCTTTGTTTCTTGAATTCCTGTGCGGCTGGAAGATCCAACTCGAAAATGTCCAAGCTATCCTTCAGCTCCGGATGCCGGAGGGAGAAGGTATCCAATCCCGCGCCTAGAATAACATACTGGTTAACACCCAACACGAGCTCATGAAGCAAAACGCGCTCACAATAGCCAGCACGTGCCAGCGGAGTGGGGGAAAGATGAACCTGGGTGATCCATTGTAGTTTTTGCTCCGGGGTGTAAAGAACCGTCTGATCCGTTTCCTTGCCGAAAAAAGAAAAACCCTGAACCATGTGCCCGCTGATCTGGGCGAACTCCTCCGGGGAGATCAGCTCCTTGGCAAGATAGTCATCGAAAATCTTGGGGGAATCATACTGGCTGTGATACGCCCGCCCAAATGCGGCGATAAGGGCTGTTAATCCGGACTCTTTTTGCGGCATACATCCGCCTCCATAAACAAATAAGATTCCCCCTGGCCAGGAGAATCTTATTATAAACCGAAAGCTATAATATGTAAATTATAGCATAAAAACACTATTTTGTCAATATCAATTTTCGCTGGATTGCTCCAGCTCATAGCGGGTTGCAATAACACCCGACTTGAACGTTCGGCTCGACAGCAGCTTGAGTTTGATTTTCTCGCCACCGTCTTCGAATATGGTTATTCCGCTGCCCAGAACCACCGGACAAATGGTAAACAGGAATTCGTCAATCAAACCGAGCTTAAGCAGTGTTTTCGCCGCCCCCGGACTGCCGAAGATCACGAGATTTTTATCGGACCGCGCCTTGAGCAGCTTGATTTCCTCTGCAATATTGTCCTTGATCAGCAGCGTATTGTTCCATTCCGTCTTGTCCATCGTACTGGAAATGACAATCTTCTTGACATCCTCCAGCCATTGGGCATGCTCCATATCGTGCTTTGAGGCATTCGGTTCGTTCAGCACCGAGGGCCAATAACCCTCCATCATCCGGTATGTTGTGCGTCCGTAAACGGGGGAGCCGACTTCGGCTACAACCTCCTCGGCATATGCTTCGAGTTCCTCGTTATATGGAATCCAATCCAGTCCACCGTTGGAATCCGACGCATACCCGTCCAATGACACATGCATGAACAAGACAAGTTTTCCCATAACCGATTTACCTCCATTATTAAAATGTATGGTACAGCTTTTGGCCGATGATCAGGCTCTCTCAAGTTTACTATAAATCATAGTATAACGTTATGTTTCAGGTAAAATACTTCTGTTTTGTAACGAAACTCCCGCAATCGGGTCTTATCCATAAGGTGGTGAACATGTGGCCGATGTAGAGCAGATTTATGAGCAATACTTTCAGGATGTGTATCTGTTTGCGCTATCCCTATGCAGAGACCGGCAGCTGGCGGAGGAGATCACACAGGAAACCTTTGTGAAGGCGGTAAAAAGCATAGACCAGTTTAAGGGTCAATGCAAAATCAGCGTTTGGCTGTGCCAAATTGCAAAAAACACGTACTTCAAGCATATGGACAAACAAAAGCGCCTCCACCTAAGTGATCCTCCTGAGCAGATTTCCGAAAAAATGGGGGGCGGCAGCTTGTCCATTGAGCAAGGCCTGATCGACAAAACGGAAGCCTTGCGGATCCATAAGCTGCTGCACAGTTTGAAGGAGCCCTATAAAGAGGTCTTTACCCTGAGGGTTTTCGGGGAGCTGTCGTTTCTGCATATCGGGGAGGTTTTCGGCAAAACGGAAAGCTGGGCCAGAGTCACCTTCCACCGCGCACGGAATCTGATCCAAGATAGGATAAGGGAGGAAAACCAATGAGTAAGCTGTCATGTGAGATTGTCCAGGATTTGCTGCCGTTATACCATGATGAAGTATGCAGTCCGGAGACCAGTGCAGCCATTGAAGCCCACTTGGCCGAATGCGAACACTGTAAGGCTGCTCTGCAGAAGCTCCGGCAGAACAGCAGCCTGCCGTTTGAGGTCTTCAGGGAAAACAAACAGGAAAGCGCCGCGCTGGTAAGCTTCAAGGGATATTGGAAACGCTCCAAGGCCGCCTCCTTTGCCAAAGGCCTGCTTGTGGCCACTGCCATATGCACCGTTATTATTACGGGATATTACGGTTTATTCCGTTGGAACAGTACGGAGGTTCCTTCCAGTGTCATAAAGATTACAGATGTAAGCCTGATGAAGGATGGGAGAATCGCCTATCATGTGAAACTGACGGATGGGTACCGGGTGAACCAGATATCCGGCAGAATGGGGGATGACGGAATCCTCTACATGACTCCCAAGCGGCCGGTGATTAAATCCAAAGCAGACGCGGAGCGTGGGCTGGCCAACGGATATACCTCGGTTAATCTCGAACAAATTAACGCCAACCGTTCAAGCTCTGTTCCCAAGGTTAAAGCGATTTATTATGGGCCGAAAAAAGGCAACCCCATTCTGCTCTGGGAGCAGGGCATGGAGCTGCCTCCTTCAAGTGCTGCTGTTGAAGCCCAACTGCAAGTGGGGACTAAAGAGCTTCCCCCGGATCCTCCCGGAAAGTAAGATAAGACTCGTCCGGGAAGGAATATTCGCCCCGGTAATTGGATGCGTTGTAGTGGGGGTATTTCACAGGAGCATAAACCTCCGCCTGCGGCGCATCCGCCTGGGTGTAAATGAACATCCGCTTGTAATCCCATACCACAATCTCGTCCCGGGCGTCATGGCACAGGTCAATGGCCTCGCAGCACAGCACCGGATGCCCGTCATCCGGGAAACGTACAGCCTGGACACCCTCACCGTTGATCAACCCGCCGCGTCCCACGTCTGCATTCAGGAGGATCACGTCGGTGCCGTCGCCCTTCCAGTTCACCGGAGTGAGCAGGTTGCCATTCAATTCATTCTCCATCTCCCACAGCGGGTTGCCGAAGCAATCGTACATGTAAATCACTCCTTGATGGCCCCAGAAATTGCTCACCACCAGCTCAAAACCCTCCCGGTCCGGGCAAAAGTTACCAACACTGACCCGCTGGGCATGGCCAATGAAATCTCTCCTTACAATATTCCCTTGAAAATCTCCGATGAAGAAACCTTCGGTTCCCGATACACAGGCGAAGTAACCCTTGTCGCTGCCCGCCATAAATTTCCCCGCTACAATTTCATCCGTGTGGTCAGCGTTGATCGGATAGGTCCAGATAGGCTTGCCGTCGGAATCCAAGAGAGTATACCCGCATAACAGCTCGTCCCGGCCATCGCCGTTTACATCCACGGCTAACGGGAAGTGGCCGGTATTTTTGTCGCTTTTGTATTTCCACAGCAGGTTCAGATCGGCATCCAGGGCGTAGACGCGGCAGTAGCGGTCCTTGATCAGGATATCCGAAGGGCGCTCCTTGCCGGAAAAATTGGCGATGCGGATGCCGTCCGGGTTGATCCGGTCAAAGGCATAGATTTGATAGGGCACCCCAAACAGGGTGGTGTCGTCATCATCGGAGAGGGGTGTTTTGACACTTTTTTTGACTTCCCCCGTCCGGCCGTCAAGGATAAGGATCTCGAAGTTCAAGGCGGTAATGACCTCATCCACGCCATCGCCGTCAATATCGTAGACCTGGAGAGGCAGGTCGGCTGAAATTTTGCCCAGCTTATCTGCCTGATCCGAGGGTGTTCCCCGCTGCCAGAGCATATTCCCGTCCAGATCGATCGCCGTGAGGCAGCTGATATGGGCGTAGGCGTCACGGTTGACCCGTTTTTGAGCCTGGGCCAGCACGATAAACCATTCGCCGGAGCCGTTCAGGTGACCGAAGCGGATTTGGCGGCTGGTGCCGAAGTTTTGCAGGTCAATGGTTTTCCACAGCTTCATAGCCGGATACTGCTGTTGAAGGAGGGCAGCCTTTTTCTGGTCGGCGTTTTCCTTGTCTTCTATGTCCTTCAAGGTACCCTCGCTGACCTCCACACGCACCTCGGTAAATTGGGTGGGGCAGTCCGCGGTAATGCCGATTTTGCCGCCGCGGGTGACGAGAGGGGAGGAATAGCTCAGAATTCTGTTACCGTTGATGCTGGCATCTACCGTTTCACCGTTGCAGTCGATCTCCAACGTATAATAAGTGTCGCAATCATGGGGGAATGCCGCTTTCGCCAGAATCTCCACTTCTTCCTTGTGGCGGTAAGCCAACACCGCCTCGTCCTGCTCCAGCACAAACACCAGCGTATTGATGCTGTTCTGCATACAGAAGGCGAGCCCGGCGGAGCCTTTGGTGGAGAGGCGCCTCAAGACGGTCTGCAGCCGGTAGCTGTGCCAGGCGGCTTTACCCGTTTGGAGCGTGGGAAAAATCCGGTGGGGCCGGTTTTTTTCGATACGCATCTGCTCCATGTAGTGTTTGCCTCCGGCCTCGGTGATAATCCAGGACGGTCCGGTGCCGTTGTAGGCATAGCTGCAAATCTGGTCGGTCCAGGCCCCGTGCTCCCCCGGGTCGGTGACATATTGGTACTCGCCCATGGCGGAATGATCGCGGTCATACGGGAATTCCCCGATGGCAAAGCCGGAGAAATCGTCGGTGAACAGCACAACATTCTTCATATTCCTTCCCCTTCCAGTCAAGAAAATTGAAGTTAAAGCGATTTCCTGGTTAAATCATACACCAAATTATATCTAGATAGTAGATTTTTCTACCCCTACCGGCTAACGAAACTGTGACACGTGGAACCCAATAGCGTTCCATAGATTCGTTAAAGCTTGCATCTTAACAAGGAATTCAAATTGCGTTGATCAAGCGTTAACAAACCGGTGCTAAAGTGTAACCGTAAGGAACAACTGAATACGGGGTACGAGACGAGGAGAATACCCTGTTTATGCGCCTGACGGACGTGCGTGAATTTATGCCGTGCCGGGTGGATAAGGGGTATTTTTTTGTTCCCAAAAATGAGAGGAGCGATTCCATGATGAAGAGATTGGCCAGGTTGATGTGCATGTTCCTGGTAACGGCAATACTGGCGGGGCTGGTGGAGCCCGCGTTGAGCCTGCCGGAAGCCCATGCTGCGGAGGCCAGACCTGAAATGACAGTAAGCAAAACGGTTTATGCTCCTGTGATCGACGGCAGCTTGGACGAGTCCATTTGGAGCGTCAGCCAGCCTCTGCCGGTCCATGCCGGGGAAGGCGCCTTCCAGGATGCCCGCTTCGGCGTGCTTTGGGACAACACGTATCTGTACGTCGGGGTAAAGGCGGATGATTCCACGCTGATTAACGACCCGTCCGCAGGGTATTGGTTTGACCAGGACAATATCAATATTTTCCTGGATCCGACTATGCACCGGTCGGGGCCTTTTGTGAACGGGGATATGCAGCTTGGTTTTGTCTACCGGCCGGGATCGACAACACCTGAGTTCCACTTTGGTTCAGCGCTCAACAACCATAGCGGCAAGGACGAAAAACGGATTCTCCGGGCTATCAGCCAAACCGGCACCGGCTGGAATCTGGAGGTGGCCATTCCATGGGATATGCTGGGCTTCGATCCCGTCACCACCAAGCAGCTGGGCATGAACATCGGGGTGACCGACCGGTACGACGATGGCTCCGCCAAGGCCGTCAAAAGCCGCAATAGCTACTGGAGCGCCTTCGGCTCCGCTACCTTCTGGAATGATACCACCGGCTACGGCACACTGGTTCTGTCGGAAACTCCGGCAGCGGGAACGGTGAGTCAGGTGCTGCTGGAAGAGGATTTTGAACAAGTTCCGGCCGGAGAACTGCCTGTGGGCTGGATCTCCGACGTCAACGCAGGAAGCCCCGCCTTCAGCGTCGTGGAGGACACATACGGCAACAGAAGTTTGTCCTTCAGCGGCAGTGCTTCAGGCAAACAAGGCAGGGCGATTGCGCCTGTCCAAGGCGATAACTATATAATTGAAGCGGATGTGCGGTTTGAAAAGGTACTGGACAGCGAAAGATGGACCTCACTGATGTTCCGCGTGCCCTCCGAGGGCAAGCCGCCTTATAATCAGATGGCTGTTCGGCAAAACGGGGCTTATGAGTTTGCCTACCGGACCACGAGCGGCGGCTGGAAGGTGCCGGAGAAGGGCAACTGGAGCCAGGCTTTGGCTGAGGGCGGCGACTATACAATGAAGGTCCGGGTATATGGCAGCAACATTCAGGAGTATATCAAGGCAAAGGATGATCCCGAATACACCAAGCTGCTGGATATGAACGTTTCCGGCGCTAATACAGCCTATCTGAACGAAGCCGGCAAGGTCGGCTTCCAGGTGGATCAAAGCCAGGTCTCCTTCGATAATCTGAAGGTAACCCGGATTACAGCAGACCGTTTGGACCTCTCGGTGCCTGCTTCGGTTGAAGCGTTAACAGGACCGTTGACCGTAACAGGAGCCGTGTATTATTCCGATGGCATCCTCCAGAGTCCGTTGCCCGGCAAGCTGAAGCTTTACTCCTCCGATGAAAGTGTGCTGGCAGTGCGCAGCAATAATGCCTATCCGGTAGGCGCCGGATCTGCGGAGTTGAAGCTGGTGTATGAGAATCTGGAGCTTTCCCGGACGGTTGCCGTTACTCCATCCACAGTTGGCGCCCAAGCAACGGCAATCCGCCACACCCCGGGTTATGTGCTTGCCGATGCGGGCACAACGCTTTCCTTGCATGATATTATCTTGAACGCAGATTTCACTGATTTCAGCACCAAGGATATCCGGGGAGATACGGCAACCTGGACAGCAGCAAAAGGGAGCAGCGTCAACATCAGCAACGGCACAGTAACGGCGGCTTCCCAAGGTGTTTATCCCTTGACAGTAAAGAAGGATTCGGCAACCACCCAAGTGCTTCTTGTGGTCAAAAATCCGGGGAACAGTGAATATGTCCTCTACGAGGAGAATTTCGATAGTATTGCGGATGGTTCCATGCCCGAGGGCTGGAGCCGCAAGGAGGGTACAACCGCATCCAAGGCGGCGGTGCAGCAGGGGGCTTTTGTGCTGGATGCTCTGGCCTCGCCGGACAATCCTTCCCGGGTGCTGCTGCCAGACTATCTGGGACTCTTCGGCAACTACAAGATAGAGGCTGATACCACCCACCTGGCCGCCAATGATGCAGCCCGTTGGAATTCCATCATGTACCGGGTTCAAAATAATGACTACCCGTATTACCAGATGGCTGTGCGTCAGGGTGCCGCAGCAATTAACGGCGTAGAGTTTGCGGAACGCACAGCAGCCAACGGATGGAATGTGATGGAGAAGGGCTCTTTTGAGGAGAGTTTGGACAGCGGGAAGCTGTACCACTATACCGTGAAGGCCAAGGACAACCGGATCCAGCAGTTCATTGACGACAAGCTTATTGTGGATACGGATGTGGCCACGCTGTATTCCAAGGGTCGTATCGGCATCCAGGCCAACGGCAGCAAAATGAAGCTGGACAATGTGAAGGTGACGCTGCAGTTGGACCCGCTTCCTCCTATGGCAGCGGACCGGTTTGCCCGGATTGCCTCCCCGGATACAGGCATTGCTTTGGCTCCGTCCGTGGTAACGGAGATTACCGGCGTCCACCAATTGGCGGCGTTGGCTGAACCGAACCTTCCGGCTACCGTCATTTTGCATGTGGGCAAAGGATTAAAGGTGACAACCCCCTCCGGGACGCAGGAGCTGGGAGAGCTGCCGGCTGTACTGGAATCCCTCCAGTACAGGATGATTCCCGCCTTTTATATCCATGATGCGGACACTGCTGTTGAACTGACGGATTATCTTGCCGCACATAAGATTGAGGATTCCTTCATCATGGCTGATGCCAATCACCAGGAGCTGGTGAAGGAGGCACGCCAACGCTACAAGAGAACCCAGGGTGTGATCGACTACCGCAGCGCCTCCGGATTAACGGATGAATCATTGATGGTTATCCGTAAGGAAACCACACGGAACGGCGCCAAGATTGCGCTGCTGCCGCAAAGCTTCATTACACGAGAGCGTACCAACTATCTCCAGCTCCGGGCCATTGTGGTTTGGGGAGCAGCGGAAAAATCGGCGGCAGCTCCGGCATTGCCCATGCATAAGCTGATTACCGCTGGGGTCAACGGCATCGTCACCGCTTCACCGGAGCAGGCTTATGACGCGTACAAGGTATATTCCCACGGGACAACCTTGATCCGCAAGCCGTATATCATCGGCCACCGCGGTTTGCCGTCGCTGTCACCCGAGAATACCATTGAAAGCAATAAACTGGCTTTGGAATACGGTTCGGATTTTATCGAAAATGATATTTATCTGAGTAAGGACGGCCACCTCGTGATTCTCCATGACGGGTCCCTGGAGCGCACCACCAACGGAAGCGGGAATGTCACCCAATATACATTGGAGGAATTAAAAAAGCTGAATGCCAACAAGTCGTTCCCGGTTGGGTATGACTATGTGCAAATTCCTACCTTCCTGGAGCAGATTGATCTGGTGAAGGAACGTAACGCCATGCTGATGGCCGAGATCAAACAAACGGACACCAATGCGGTTGTGGATGCTTATGTGAAGTTAATTGAAGAAACGGACTCGGAGGCGTATATCGATTCCATGTCCTTTAGCCCGGACCGCCTGGCTTATCTGTCCCAGATTATGCCGGACATGCCGACGGGGCTGTTGGTTAACAGCATCAGCTCCAATGAATCCAATCCCACCAAATCGGTGCGGGATGCGCTGGCCCAGGTTCAGGGGTTAAACGCAACTTTCGACGTTGGGTATTATGGCATCGGCAAGAACTTCCTGGAAGCCGCCCAGCATCGGGGGCTGATTGTTTCACCCTGGACCATCAATTCCAAGAACGATCTGATGAAGCTGTTTAAGCTGGGGGTATTCGGACTGACCACCGACTATGCCCATTGGGCCGGGGATTGGGCGGTCTCCATCAAGCCGGAGCAGGAGACCTACAAGCTGGACGTAAACGGCAAGGCCAACCTGTCGGCCATCCTCACCGCCTACAAAGGCACACAAAACGCAATTACACCGGAGCTGGTTTGGCTGGATGGGCAAAAGCATGTTGCCGTTAACGGCACAGAAGTAACGGCGCTGACTCCGGGCACTGCCCATGTGCTTCTCCGTTACACCGCAACCCTGGATGACAGCAGCACCTACGATTTGTACAGTGTGCCCGTAACAATTGAGGTGGCAGGTGCGCCGGATGACGGAAGCTCGGAAGAACCGGGTTCTCCGGAACAGCCGCCGGTGACCCCTTCACCTGGAGCAACATCTCCCACTCCGCCTGCCAATACGGTAGAGGCAAAGGACGGCAAGGTGAAAGCAGGCGTTTTGGAAAAGGCTTTAGCCACTCACTCCCAAGTGGAGATTAAGCTGGACGGAAGCAGCTTGACTATTCCTGCAGCCGGTTTGCTTGAGGCTGCGAACCAATCCGGCAAACAACTGGTGATCAGAGGGGAAGCAGCCACGTACCGGTTGCCGCTGTCCGTCTTGAAGCTGGACGAGCTGGCACGGAATTTGGGCAGCAATGTAGATGATGTTACCCTTCACGTGTTGATCCGCAAGCTGAATGAAGCGGAAACAACCGGACTGAATGCAGCGTTGTCGGCAACAGGAGGCGGGTTAGCGGCAGAACCGTTGGATTTTGAGGTGCAAGCGGCCGCAGCCAACGGGCAAAGCGTTACCCTCACCTTCGGCTCCGACTATATCACCAGAGAGATGACCATTCAAAAGACTGTTGATCCGCGCAAGGCTACGGCCGCCTGGTATTCCCCGGAATGGGGCGGACTGCGGTTTGTACCGTCCCTCTTCACGGTGAAGGACGGGAAATCCGTGGTAGAGATCAAACGCCCGGGTAACAGCATCTACACGATAGTGGAGCATGACTTCCGCTTTGCCGATATGGCCGGACATTGGGCGGCGAAGGATGTGGAGCTGTTGGCTAACAAGCTCATTGTGGAAGGAACGGGAAACAATCGCTTTGAGGGCGACCGCACCATTACCCGCGCCGAGTTTGCCGCATTGCTGGTCCGTGCCTTGGGAATAAATCCGGGGACAGCTGGCTCTGCCTTTAAGGATGTGGCAGCCGAGGCCTGGTATTCCCGGAATGTGGCCACAGCCGTTGCAGCAGGCCTCATTAACGGCTACGATGATGGTACCTTCCGGCCGGACCGGGTGATCACCCGTGAAGAGCTGGCGGCTATGACCATGCGGGCGTTGGCTTTTACCGGCACAGCCAAGAGTGCAGTAGAGGATCTGAATGTGCTCAAGCAGTATACAGATGCTGCGAAGATCGTGTGGGCCAAGGAGGAGATTGCCTCCGCCATCGGGCTGGGGCTGATGAATGGCACCTCGGACAATACCTTGTCTCCGGAAGGAACAGCCACCCGTGCCGAGTCTGCTGCTATGCTGAAGCGCCTTTTAGTCAAAGCGCGTTTCATCAACGAATGATGGGCGGAGGCTGGGATTGCCGCCTGAGCCTGTAAAGGAACTATATAACCCTTACGCCCGGAATTTCGGTCTGGGGAACCTCTAACGGAACTGCGGAGCGCTTACAGTGGGAAAAGTGGCCTTTGATGCCTGAAATTCCCCTGTAAGCGTCTCTTAAGTTCCGTTAACATTCCCCGAATGTTCATTTGATAAGGTGGAGGAGATACGATAAAAGGAGTGGTGGCTTGTGAAACCGGGTTTGCATGAGTATTGGGTGGAAAAAAAGATTATTCCCGCGGTGCGCACCCCGGAGGATCTGGAGGAAGCCTGCAGGAGCGAATGGCCCGCCATTTTTCTTCTGACGGGAGATTTACTGACAGTTGAGCACTATGTGGGACAAGCCCTGAGTGCGGGCAAGCAGGTGTTTCTCCATGTGGATTTTATTATGGGCTTGGGAGGGGACCCCATCGTCATGAAATATATCGCGGAGAAGGTACGTCCCACAGGGATCATCTCCACCAAAAGCCATTTCGTGAAACATGCCAAGCGGAACGGGCTGATGGCCATCCAACGCCTGTTTCTGATTGATACAGGAGCGCTGCAGCATGGCATCCAGAACATTGAGCAGAGCGGACCGGATGCAGTGGAGATTATGCCGGGTCTCATCCCCAGGGTCATCCGGGAGCTGAAAACCCGCGTCAATGTACCGATTATTGCGGGAGGGCTGATCCGCGACCACAGTGAAATTCATACAGCACTGGAAGCGGGGGCCATGGCGGTGTCCATGGGGGATAAGCGGCTTTGGTTCTGACGGTTCCCTCCTTCGTCCGGGATTTACAAACTCTTCATCTGGAGATAATCGGCGGTTAACAATGGCGGGCTAATATAGTGACAAGCAGGACAAGCAAGAGTGGTTCAACTGAATACGCATAGGGTAGAGTCGAGGAGAAAACCCTTTTATGCAGCCAGCAAGCAAGCACATACACATGCGTGTATTCGTGTATGCTGTTTGAAGCCGCATAAAGGGTTTTTTGGTTTCCTCAGGAAAGGGGGTGCAGGTAGATTGCCGGAGGTTTGGAAGTACGAGGGTTATTTTTTTGATTTGGATGGGACCATTTATCTGGGCGGACGGCTTCTGCCCGGGGTCCCGGAGAGTCTGGACCTGCTGCGGCGGTCAGGCAAAAGAGTTATGTTCCTGAGCAATACCACCACCCGGACACGCCAGGAATGTGCGGACCGTCTGCGGAGGCTGGGGCTTGCGGCATACGAGCATGAAATCATTACTGCGGGGTATGCTTCGGCCGTTTACTTAAAGGATGTTTCTCCCGGCCCGGTGGTTTATGCCATCGGGGAGCCCGCTCTGCTGAAGGAGCTCATCTTGGCCGGGGTGGACTGCACCGGGAATCCGCTGGCTGCCACTCATGTGCTGGTGGGCATGGATACCCGCTTTGATTACCACAAGCTGCATCAGGCAGCCCGGGCCCTGCGCAACGGCGCCCAACTGATCGCGGCTAATCCGGATCCCAATTGCCCCGTGGAAAACGATCTGCTGCCGGATACCTGGCCGCTGGTCAAGGCGATCGAAACGGCAGGCAGCGCCCATATCGGTATGGTCATCGGTAAACCCTCCGCTTATTATGCCGCCAAGGTATTGGAGGAATCGAAGCTTCCGGCGGAGCGCTGTCTGATGGTAGGGGACAGGCTGGAGACGGATGTGCGCTTCGGCATTGTTCATGGCTTCGGCACAGCGCTGGTGCTGACCGGGGCGGCATCCCGGGAGGAGCTGGAGCAATCGGGACTCCGGCCGGATTACGTGTGGAGCACCATGGAGGAGCTGTTAACCGCCATGTCGGCCTCCTTGTAGGGACAAGCAATATTTACACCCGCTTCACATTGCGATAATTCTATTCGTTTGCTGATTTGCTAGAGTGTGAGTGGTAGCAGCAAGCGGGCGCCAGGCGGAGCGGAAGCATAATCACAATCCAGTATAACAAAGGAGAGAAAATCATGCGTTCCCATGTTCTGAAAGCGGCAAGTGCAGCCCTCTGTTTTTCGGTATTGTTCGGCTGCGGCAACAATGGTACGGCTACCTCCGGAGCACCTGTAACCAGCACAAATCCAACCGGCACAACAGCCAGCGGTGCTCCCAGTACGGCCCCTTCCACCGAAAGCAGCGAGAAGGTGGAGCTGACCTTCTATTATCCCATTGCTGTAGGCGGCCCGTTGACCAACACCATCGAGAATATGGCCAAGGAATTTACCAAGGAAAATCCCAATGTTACCGTCAAGCCAGTGTATACCGGCAGCTATGCCGATACGGCTGTCAAAACCCAGGCAGGTGTGCAAAGCAAAAGCCCGCCTGATGTGGCCGTACTCCAATCCACCGAGCTGTTCAGCCTGCTGGATATGAACGCCATCCTGCCTTTGGACGATTACATTGCCAAGGAAGGCAGCAGCTATTTGAGTGACTTTTATCCGGCCTTTATGGCGAACTCCCAAACCGGCGGCAAAACCTGGAGCATTCCATTCCAACGGAGCACCATTGTGCTTTATTACAATAAGCAAATGTTCAAGGAAGCCGGTCTTGATCCGGAGAAGCCGCCGAAAACCTGGGAGGAAATGCGCGACTACGCTAAAAAGCTGACCAAGGAAGGCCGCTGGGGCCTGGAGATTCCGGTAACGGGCTACGGGTACTGGATGCTGCAAACCTTTGCCCTGCAAAACGGCAAAAACCTGATGACCGAGGACGGCAAGAAGGTCATGTTCAACACTCCGGAAAATGTGGAGGGGCTGCAGTTCTGGAATGATCTGTCCCAGAAGGACAAGGTCATGCCTACCGGCGCTACGGAATGGGGGACAGTGCCCTCTGACTTTATCCAGGGGAAAACCGCCATGATGTACCACACCACCGGGAACCTGACCAACGTCAAAACCAATGCCAAGTTTGATTTCGGCGTGACCTATCTGCCCCAGAAGAAAAGCTACGGCAGCCCGACTGGCGGCGGCAACTTCTACATATTCAAGGATATTGACAAGAAGAAGCAGGACGCAGCCTGGAAGTTCGTCAAGTTCATGACCGAAACCGAAGGTGCCGCCCAATGGAGCATGGATACCGGATATGTGGCGGTGAAAAAGTCGGCCTATGAAACGGAGCGTATGAAGAAATATGCCGCCGACTTCCCGCAGACGCTGGTGGCCCGTGACCAGCTGCAATATGCCGCTGCCGAGCTGTCCACCCATAATAACGGCAAGGTAATGAAAATCCTGAATGACCAGGTGCAGGCTGTGCTCACCGGAACCGAAACACCTGCGGACTCCCTGAAGAAAGCCCAGCAGGATGCGGACAAGGTGCTGGAGCCGTACAACAAATAACACAGGTTCAGCCACAGCTGCGGCCGAAGCGGTAGGCTTAACGCCGCAGCTTGTGGTAAAAACCACAATGGATCAAGCTATTACCAATTGCGCCTTCAAAATTGGCTGTGCCAATTTCGAAGCTTCCGTAACATATCCGGCCTTTGGCATGGACCATGTTACTTCAGTTTTACCTTCAAATTGGCTTTGCCAATTTCGAAGCTGTCCATAACTTATCCGGCCCCTGGCTTGGACCAAGTTATTACCAGATTGGAGGTTCCCCCTTGAATGGCAGACTGATATCCCCACGCTTCAAAACGAACGTCTTTGCCTGGCTGCTTCTGCTGCCTTCCTTGCTATTTCTCTTTTTATTTACCTTTTATCCCATCGCCAAAACCATTCGGCTCAGCTTCTTCCGGGCGGATCTGGCCCATCCGGAGCCGGTTTTTGCCGGTGCGGACCAGTATGTGGACATGGTGAAGGACCCGATTTTTCAAAAAGTGATGCTGAACAACCTGTGGTTTGCCTTGGGCACCGTGCCTATTTCCATCGGACTTGCTCTGCTGATGGCGGTTTTCGCCAACAAAGCGCTGCGGGGGACCAGCTTTATGCGGGTGGCTTTCTTTTATCCGACACTGATGCCTATGATCGCCGCTGCTAACGTGTGGCTATTCATCTATACACCCCAATATGGGCTGTTAAGCCGTGCCGTCGGCTGGTTCAGCAATGCTTCCAACATTAATTGGCTGGGTTCGCCGGGAACGGTTATGTGGGCTTTGATTGCCATGGTGGTATGGAAGGAAGCCGGATATTTCATGATTTTTTATCTCGCTGGGCTGCAGAATATTTCCCCGGAGCTGTATGAATCCGCCCAGGTGGACGGAGTAGGGCGCTGGACGGTATTCCGGAAGATTACCTTTCCGCTTTTGATGCCGACCACGCTGTTTGTGACCATTATTGCCTTGACCAATTCCTTCAAGCTGGTAGACCATCTGTTGATTATGACCAAGGGCGGCCCCAACAATTCCAGCAGTCTGCTCTTGTACTATATATACGAAACGGCGTTCAGCTTCTGGGATCAAGGAATGGCGGCGGCGTTGACGGTTGTAATGGTAGCGGTGCTTTTGTTGTTGGCCGCATTGAACTTCCTCGGTATGGACAAGCGGATTCATTATCATTAAATAGGAAAGGCGATTCTATGCTCCCGACAAAATGGAAGATTGAACGCGGGCTCATGCTGCTGCTGTCTGTGCTGTGGCTGGTTCCGCTGATATGGATGGCGGTAACGGCTTTCCGCCCCAAGCAGGTGGCCTTGGACTCCCTGTTTTCCCTGCAGTTTACCCTGGCTAACTTCGGCCGGGTGTGGGAGGCTGCCCCTTTTGCCCAATATTATGTGAACACTGTGCTGCTGGTGGTTGCCGTATTCGCTGTACAGATGCTTACAGTCACGATGGCTGCATATGCATTTGCAAGACTGGAATTTTGGGGGAAAACGGCTGTATTCCTGTTGTTCCTGGTGCAGATCATGGTGCCGGCGGATGTTCTGATTTTCCCGAACTACAGTATTCTCAAGGAGCTTTCCCTACTGGACACGAAGCTGGGAATTATGCTGCCGTATTACGCTTCGGCCTTTGGGATTTTTCTGCTCCGCCAAACCTTTAAGACGCTGCCCTCCGAGCTGGACGATGCCGCTGTTGTGGAGGGAGCCTCCAAGTGGCGGATTCTCTGGACCATCTACGTGCCCCTGTCCCGCCCGGCGTATCTGGCATTTGCCCTGGTTTCCGTCAGCTATCAATGGAATAATTTCTTGTGGCCCCTGATCGTGACTAACTCTGTGGAAAACCGTCCCTTAACCGTAGGTCTGGCGATTTTCGCCCAATCCTTCGAGGTAGGTGCCCAATGGACCGAGGTCAGTGCCGCTACTTTGCTGGTGATTGCGCCTTTGATGATATTGTTTCTGTTGTTCCAGCGGCAGTTTATCAACAGCTTCATCCATTCCGGTATAAAGTAAAAGTCAGTATAAAATAGATTACATTCCCATATAAAAAATATTTATTGTAACGACTTTATCCTACAGGAAAAAGTTATAGACACTGAAAACCCCTTACCTTATAATTTGACTATCATTAGGTCAATTAACCGTAGAGGGGTCAAATGTCGTATGTCAAAGGAAACACTGAAGAAATCGGTTACAACCATTGAAGCGCTGGCCATTGTTGTCGGTATGATCATTGGGTCCGGGATATTCCTGAAGCCCGCCATCGTGCTGGGGCACGCCGGCTCCCAATGGATGAGTATCCTGGCGTGGGTGGTAGGCGGTGTGATTACGCTGGCCTCTGCTCTGACTGTGGCTGAAATTGCCGCAGCTATCCCTAAGTCGGGAGGTTTGTATACATATCTGGAGGAGCTCTACGGCGGTATATTCGGCTTTCTGCTGGGCTGGGTGCAGGCAGTCATTTCCTACCCGGCTTCCGTTGCAGCTTTGGCCATTGCCTTCGCCACCTAATCCGGCTACTTCCTGCCTATGGGCGGCTTTGTGCAAAAGCTGGTGGCTGTAGGGATTCTGTTGTTTATTCTGCTCATGAATGTGCTCTCCACCAAATACGGCGGGATCATTCAGACAGTAGCCACGGCGGGCAAGCTGGTGCCGGTTATCGGGATTATTGTGGTGGGGCTGATCAGCGGGGATGCGCCGGGTTTTGCCGGCATTACGGCAGGAGCAACTGCAGCGGGCTTCGGTGCGGCTGTTCTGGGCACCCTCTGGGCATACGACGGCTGGATCGGGGTCACCAATATGGCTGGGGAAATCCGGAATCCGGCCAAAACCTTGCCGCGGGTTATCCTGGGCGGTGTACTGTTTGTAATGGTGGTGTACGTCCTGTTTAACCTGGCTATTTTCCGTGCGCTGCCCTTTGACACCATTATCAATTCCAAAACACCCGGAGCCGACGCAGCCGATGCCCTCTTCGGCAATGGCGGAGGCGCTTTTATCACCGCAGGCATTATCGTATCGGTGCTGGGTGCGCTGAACGGCTACCTGATGACGGCAGCGCGTGTACCTCAGGCTATGGGTGAGCAGGGACGGGTTCCTTTTTCCCGGGTGCTGGGTGCAGTTCATCCCCGGTTCAAAACACCGGCTAACGCCTTGATCTTCCAGGCTGCGCTGGCTGTGCTGTACATTTTCTCGGGTACGTTCGATACTCTGACAGACCTGCTGGTATTTGTATTGTGGATTTTCTTCACCATGGGTGTGTTCGGTGTATTCCTGCTCCGCCGCCGTTTTCAAGCCGAGCCCGGCCGTTACCGGGTGCCGTTGTATCCCATCACACCTCTAATCGGCGTAATCGGAGGCGGGTACATTATCGTCAGCACCATTATGGCGGAGCCGGTGCGTTCCTTTATCGGAATCGGGATCACCTTGATCGGATTGCCTGTTTATTCCTACATGAAAAAGACACAATCAGCACCGAATTAAGCATAAAAGGATATGGTATTCCGGACAAACGGCTCTTATACTGAAGTCATCCGGTTATAAGGTGGAGCCACATCACAATGACAACGCATAATTCAAGCAAAACACCCACGAAGATCACAAAGCACGACTCCCGGACAAACTCCGGGGACAAGCAGCTCCCCACTCTGAGGGGACTGCAGTTCTGGCTGTATGCCACCAATATTTTGTCGCCCTATTTGCCTGTGTATTTCTCGGCTAAGGGGTACACCTCCTCACAGATTGGCACCATGATGATGCTGGGCCCGCTGCTTGCGGTATTGTTCCAACCCTTCTGGGGGTATCTGAGCGATAAGCTGGGAACCGTCAAGAAGATAATCGCAGGTTTATGGGCGATGTCCATTCTCTCAAGTATCGGTCTGTTCCAAAGCTCGAGCTACGGAAGTGCACTGTTTTTCGCTACGGCGGTGTACTTCTTCTGGCTGCCCACCCTGCCTTTGATGGACAGCATTACCATTAAGGCCACGGAAAAAAGAGGCGTTACGTACGGAAGCATCCGGTTGTTCGGGTCAATGGGCTACATGACCATCCTGATCGGGACCGGGCTGTTGTTCGGTTCCTTCATCGGGATCGGGAATCTGTCTTATCTCTTCTGGGCACTGTGGATTCCGGCCCTGCTTCTTCTGTTCCGGCTCCGGGATGAGCCGACAGAGGGAGAGCGGATGACGCTGAAATCCCTGAAGCCGATTCTGGCGAACAAATCCTTCCTCTGGTTTTTGCTCTTGGTTTTCATTATGTCGGTGCCGCACCGGATGCATGATGTGATGTTCAGCCTGTACCTTCAGAATGCTGGAGGTTCGGAGGCGCTGGTGGGGTATTCCTGGGCGCTGCATGCGTTGTTTGAAATTCCGGCGTTTGCGCTGCTGAACAAATATTTGCATAAGGTCCGTGAGCTCACGCTCCTGGGTATCGTCTGCCTCTTGTACACCCTGCGGTGGACCGGCTATGCACTGGCGCCCGAGCCTTGGGTGATGGTGCTCCTCCAGGCGGGAGCCATCGTCACCTATGCGGTATTCTGGCTGACGGCCGTGTACTACACGGTCCGGGTGCTGCCCAAGCAGCTGATCTCCACCGGGCAATCCTTGTTGTCCATGGTGTATCTGGGGTTGGCGGGGATGACGGGCGGAACCGTAGGGGGCTGGCTGTTCGACCATTTCGGCGCCACCAGCATCTACTGGTTCGCGGCGGCGGCTTCGCTTGTTGCAGGCTGCGCTTTCCTGGCTACGGAGTTTGTAGCACAGCGGCGGACTATCAGACGGTAGTTAGAATTTGGCTTCGGAAATCTGCTTCCCGTAGTGGGGGCAGCTTTTTTGGTTATTCCGCTATATTCCTAACGGCGGATAACATACTTACGGCAGCGAAAATCCTAACGGCGGTAGGAGACGCTATTTGCTCCAAAACGGGGGTTTGCAGAATCTAACGGAAGCAGGAGACGCTATTGGGCTAAAATGGGGCATACGGTGGAACAAATTGGTCCAATAGAGGCTGTGGCCGCCGTTAGACTTTTGGAAGAGAGGATTTTGCCCAAATAGGGGCTCTCACGGCCGTTAGAATTTTTCCATGGCCAGGTAGCCAGTGTTAGTAGCGGAAGCGGC